>JBBQUN010000048.1:0-22608 GCA_038212405.1 Acidimicrobiales bacterium
GTTGGGCGCATCATGGTCGACAGTTTCGAAGAGATCGACCGGATCGAGCAGTTGGTCGCCGAGGGGCTACCCGCTCCAACGGTCAACCTGCGCGTCACGCCGGGTGTGAAAGCCGAGACCCACGAATTCATCACAACCGGGCAGGACGATTCCAAGTTCGGGTTCACCGTGTCGACGGGGCTTGCGGCCAGAGCCGTCGAGCGAGCCATGCAATCAGATGCCATGAACTTGGTCGGGATCCATGCCCACATCGGCTCGCAGGTCTTCGAGGTCTCGTCGTTCGCTCAGGCACTCCTCACACTCGCCGAATTCGCCAACCCGCTCGACCTTCCCGAACTCGTCATCGGCGGCGGACTCGGCGTTGCCTATGTCGAGGGCGAAGAGGCGCCGACCATCTCGCAATGGGCTGCCAAGTTGAAGGCAACAGCATCGGAGTACGGCATCACCGCGGCGCTCGGCATCGAGCCCGGTCGATCGATCGCCGCTGGTGCTGCGGTCACGCTCTACACCGTCGGGACCATCAAGAACCTCGAAGGGGTCCGCACCTACGTGGCGGTCGACGGCGGCATGAGCGACAACCCGCGGCCGGTGCTCTACGGCTCGGGCTATGAGACCTTCCTGCCCCGCAACGTTCTGGGTGAACGCACGGCAACGGCACGAGTCGTCGGCAAGCACTGTGAATCCGGCGACATCCTCGTACGAGAGGCGTC
Organism: Acidimicrobiales bacterium; assembly: GCA_038212405.1. GTDB lineage: Bacteria > Actinomycetota > Acidimicrobiia > Acidimicrobiales > SZUA-35 > JBBQUN01. The sequence goes on from JBBQUN010000048.1 coordinate 711, forward strand.
GATCGCTGCCGATCTCGTCGTCGGTGACATTCTCGCAACCCCGGTGACCGGCGCCTATGGCCACTCGATGGGCTCGAACTACAACAAGATCCTTCGGCCGCCGGTGGTGTTCTGCCGCAACGGCGATGCCCGGCTGGTGGTGCGTCGAGAGACCTACCATGATCTGCTTGCCACCGATCTGGGCTGAGTCGGAGCAAGGTTCGTCGCTCCTGTCGCCGCCACGAAACGCTGTCGGTCGAGCGATGCGAAGCCAGTAGGGTTCGAGGGTGTCCGACGCTTCTGACCCGACCATCACCACCGACGCTGCCGCACCTGTTCGTGTTGGCTTACTCGGATGCGGCATCGTTGGTGGCTCGCTCATCGAACTGCTGAAGGAACGGAGCCAGGCCATTGCCACGAGTACCGGTATCGATCTCCAGGTCACTCGGATCGCCGTCCGCAGCGTGAGCCGTGATCGAGACATCGAGGTCGATACCTCGCTGCTCACCACTGATGCCCGTGCGGTGGTTGCCGGCGACGATGTCGACATCGTGGTCGAGGTCATCGGGGGCATCGAACCTGCCCGCGAACTCATTCTTACCGCGCTCGCTGCTGGTAAGCCCGTCATCACCGCCAACAAGGAGTTGCTCGCCAATCATGGTGCGGAGCTGTACGCCGCTGCGGCGACGAACAACGTCGATCTGCTTTTCGAAGCGGCGGTCGCCGGGGCGATTCCGATCGTTCGGCCGTTGCGTCAATCGTTGCTCGGTGAAGATCTGCGACGCATCACCGGCATCGTCAATGGAACCACCAACTACATCCTGACCCGCATGGCCGAGGACGGCGCCAGCTATGGCGATGCGCTCGCCGAGGCGCAGCGGCTGGGCTACGCCGAGCGTGACCCGACCGCCGATGTCGAGGGATTCGACGCCGGGGCCAAGATCGCGATCATGGCCTCGATCGGCTTCGGGGCGAAGGTCGTTGCCGGTGACGTCTACCACGAGGGAATTGCCGAGATCACCCAGACCGATATCTCGTTCGCTCGCAGGCTCGGCTACGAGATCAAGCTGTTGGCCGTTGCCGAAAAGACCATGACCGAGGACGGACCAGTGATCGGCGTGCGGGTGCATCCGTCGATGGTGCCGGTCACTCATCCGCTGGCTTCGGTGCGCGACAGCTTCAACGCAGTCTTCGTCGAGGGCAACTCCTCAGGCGAGTTGATGTTCTACGGGCGCGGCGCTGGCGGTCGACCAACGGCGAGTGCCGTGCTCGGCGACCTCACCGACGCTGCCATCAACTGGCATCGGGGCTCCCATCAGGTCGTTCCAACCGGGGATGCCGTGACGATTCGTCCGATCGATGACCTCGAGACTGCGTACTACCTGAACGTCGAGGTCGATGATTCACCGGGCGTGCTCGCTCAGGTTGCGGGCGTCTTCGGCAGCCACGGTGTTTCGATCCGTTCCATGGAGCAAGAAGAGGTCGGCGCAACCGCGCGCATCGTGTTCATCACGCACCTCGCCCTGGAGCGAGACGTGCAAGCCACGCTGCACGACCTTCGCGGGCTCGAGGCCGTCACCAGCATCCAAAGCATGCTTCGAGTAGTGGGATGACCCTTCGGTACGAGTCCACCCGAGGTTCGGCCGCTTCTGTCGATTTCCCCGGTGCCCTGCTTGCCGGTCTGGCCTCTGACGGCGGACTCTTCTGCCCGAGCGAGGTTCCGGTCCTGCCGGATCTGGCAGTCGACGCGAGCTATGTCGAGGTTGCCCAGCAGGTGATGTGGCCATTCGTCGAGGGCACCATCGCCCGAGACGACTTCTTCGCCATGGTCGCCGCTTCCTATGCGGGCTTTCGTGACCCGCTGGTGTGCCCGATCATCGATCTTGGCGAAGGGCACCATCTGCTCGATCTCACCCAAGGTCCGACCCTCGCCTTCAAAGACGTTGCTCTCCAACTCGTAGGACGGCTGCTCGACTTCGAGCTCGGTCGCCAGGGACGCCGAATGACCGTGCTTGCCGCCACCTCCGGCGACACCGGCTCGGCCGCGATCGAGGCGCTTCGCGGCCGCTCGAATGTCGACATCATGGTCGTGCACCCCGAGGGTCGGGTGTCAGATGTCCAACGTCGCCAGATGACCACGGTCCATGCCGACAACGTACGCAATGTCGCCATCGCCGATGCCAGTTTCGATGACTGTCAGAACTTGGTGAAGGCAGCGTTCAACGATCCTCAGATGCGCTCGGCGTTCGGGCTGGCGGCGGTCAACTCGATCAACTGGGCTCGGGTCATGGCGCAGATCGTCTACTACGTATGGGCCGCTCGTCGGGTGGTCGGCGATTCGGGATCCCCGGTCTCGTTCACGGTTCCCACCGGGAATTTCGGCAATATCCTTGCCGGTTGGTACGCCAAACGCATGGGACTCAACATCGATCAGTTGGTCGTTGCGAGCAACCGCAATGACGTTCTGACCCGCTTCTTCGAAACCGGATCGTTGGCGTCACTCCAGGTCGAGCCATCCCTGAGTCCGAGCATGGACATCCAGATTTCGTCGAACTTCGAGCGTCTTCTCTGGGAAGCGTCCGGCCGCAATGGCGCGCTGGTCGCAGAGGTGCTTGGGCAGTTCGCGACACAGGGTTTGGCTGCGGTGCCGGACGAGTGGGTGACGGCGATCCGCAACGAGTTCGACGCCGGTCGCCTCGACGATGACGGAACGCTCACCGAGATTGCACACCTGCACGATCGTCTCGGCCTCTTGATCGACCCCCACACCGCGGTTGGCACCGAGGTGGCGCGTCGCCTTCGGCGGAACACAGAGGTGCCGATGATCACCCTGGCCACCGCAGCGCCGGCCAAGTTCCCTGATGCGGTCGAACAGGCCACGGGTGTTCGACCGCCGCTACCGGCCTTTCTCTCCGAGCTGTTCGATCGGCCCGAGTATTACGACACGGCCAATGCCTCGCTGAACGAGATCAGCGACCGGCTTCGTGTGTTCGCTCAGCGGTGATTGGTCCACGCCGCTGATTGGTCCACACCGCTGATTGGTCCACGCCGCTGCTAGCCTGCGGCGGCGGGATGTGAGTGCCTGGTTCTTCCGGCAGCAACCCCCGTTCGACGGCGACCAGGCATCTGCTGCAGTCTCGTTGATCTAACCAAACCGGTCATGCGGCGCCGATCGACCAGCCATTCTCACCCGAATGGCACAGTTCCCGTTCATGCCCGACCCCGCCATGCCAAGCCGGGCCATGACAAAAGCCAGTCAAGTCAAAACCCGATCATTGCAAAACCAGTGTTCGAGCACCTCGTGTTTGGACGCGAGAGTCCAAACCGCCGTCACGTTGGAAGCAAACCCAGGAGTCATGAATGTCTGAGCAGGTCATCGACCGCGCCACCCTCGAGAAGAAGGACAAGGGCGAGCTGACGACCATCGTCAACGCCCTCGGTGGCAAAGCCACCAGTCGGATGAAGAAGTCCGATCTCGTCGATCTCATCATCGAGCGTTCCGGCGCCGTCGTTGCCGAGTCTGAGGACAGCCGCTCGACTGAAGGGTCCGAGGGCACGCTGTTCGAATCCGGTGACAAGCCCGATCCGAGCGGATCAGGTCGACCAACCGCTGATGGCGCAGCGAGCGAAGCCCGTTCGGCACGGCCACCGGGACGCAACGACCGAACCGATGCCGATCGTCAGCAGACCGATCGTTCGCAGACCGAACGTCAGGGCGGTCGCCAACAAAACGAGCGGCAGCCGGGTGATCGTCAGGGCAGTCGTCAACAGAGCGAGCGCAGCCAGAGTGAGCGGCCCACGACGAGTGACCGTGGCCCGGCGACGGATCGCACCTCAGGCGACTCCGCCAAGGCGGAGCGCAGCGACAGTGATCGTGGCCAGAAGCAACAGGGTGGGGATCAACCATCCGGCAGTCAACAATCCGGCAACCAACAATCCGGCAACCAACAATCCGGCAGCCAACAGCCTGGGAATCAGCAGTCCGGCCCGAATGGCGGCGGCCAGCAGTCCGGCAATCAGCAGGCGAAGACGGACGACACCGAGAGCGGAAACCGTCGCCGTCGGCGTCGTGGCCGTGGCCGTGATCGTGATGACATGATCGAACCGGTCACCAACGAGCCCGTCGACGTTGCCGGCATTCTCGATCTTCGAGACGATGGCTACGGTTTCATGAGGGTCGACGGTCTTCTGCCGTCGAAAGACGATGTGTACGTGCCGGTGAAACTGGTTCGCCAGTTCGGTCTGCGTCGCGGCGACCTCGTCACTGGTACGGCCCGGCCTGCCAACCGCAACGAGAAGAACCCGGCTCTGTCCGATGTCGAATCGGTCAACGGGCGTCAGGCCGACGACCTCGGCGATCGTGACGAATTCGATCGTCTCACGCCAGTCTTCCCCGACGCCATGATGCGGCTCGAGCGATCGTCTGAGCCTGAGGCCGTCACGTCTCGAATCCTTGATCTCGTTGCGCCGATCGGTCGTGGCCAGCGCATGTTGGTGGTGGCGCCTCCCCGATCGGGCAAGACCACGCTGATCAAGGAAATGGCTCGGTCGATCGAGCGCAATCAGCCCGACGTGGAACTGGTGGTGCTGTTGATCGACGAGCGTCCCGAAGACGTCACCGACATGGCAGAGCACCTCGAGCATGGCGATGTCGTTGCCTCCACGTTCGATCGACCGGCCGACGAACACTGCTCGGTCGCCGAACTGACGCTCGAGCGTGCGAAGCGCATGGTCGAAGATGGCACCGACGTGGTGATCATCCTCGACGGCCTCACCGATCTCGCACGGGCGTACAACCTGACCGGCCCAGGTACCGGCCGCACGCTGGCTGGGGGGCTCGATGCCGGTGCCATCTATCCGGTCAAGCACTTCTTCGGCTCGGCTCGCAACGTGGACGAGGGCGGTTCGCTCACCGTCATCGCCACCGTGACGGTCGAAACCGGCTCGGCAATGGACGATGCGATCTTCGGCGAATTCAACGGAACGGCGAATGCCCAGATCCGACTCGACCGCCTGATCGCCGAACGAGCGATCTTTCCCGCGATCGACGTCGTGAACAGCGGGACTCGCAACGCCCAGATGCTGGTAGACGACAGCGAGTACGCCCGACTCGATCGGCTTCGATCGGTACTGATTGGCCTGACGGCCGATGAGAACGGGCCGGCTGTAGCTGCCGCCTCCATGTTGTCCGAGCGTGTGGCCGCGTTCGCGACCAACCAAGATTTTCTGAACGAAATCGCCTAGTCCCGTCTCGCTGAGGGAACAAGGCGCCAGAATGGAGAAGTTATGAAGTCCGACATTCACCCCAACTACCGCTACGTGGTCTTTCAAGACCCCGGAGCGGAATTTTCGTTCCTCACTCGGTCGACCATCCAGACCGATGCCACCATCGAGTGGGAAGACGGCAATACCTACCCTCTGGCCAAGGTCGAAATCTCTTCGGCCAGCCACCCGTTCTTCACCGGTCAGATGCGCATTGTCGACACCGCCGGTCGTGTCGAGCGCTTCGAGCGTCGTTTCGGTCGTCGTCGCAAGACTGGTGCCGAAGACGAAACTGTTGAAGCAACCCCCGAGAGCTGATCGTCGCTTCGTCGGTGGCTGAACGAACCTCGCTTTACGAAGCAAAGCTTCGCGGGCTGGTTCGCCAACACCTCGGTGTCGAGATCGAGATCATCGAATCCCCCGGCTCAGCCGGGGGATTCGTCGCGTCTGGCGGATTCCTCCTTGCCGAGGGCGTCGGGGGTAGCGACGCTCGAACCGGCTCGCTCGGTCTCGCCGAACGAATGCTCGGACCGGCGCTGCTCTGGGCCGAGAAGCAGGGCTTCGTCACGTTGTCGATCCTCACCGATCCTCAGATCGCCGGGCACCTGGCACGACGCGCGCAGTATTTTCGGACCGGCCCTGCGGTCTCAGTCTTGTCGGTCGTTGGCACGACGCTGACCGAGGCGGTGCCTGCACCGATCCTCGATGTCCCCGAACTGACGCCGATCGAATGGTCCTTTGCCGGCCTGATCGCCGAGGGAGGCGCTCGAGCGGTCGATGACCATGGCCGCATCGTTGCGGAGTTCGCCGGTCTCGAAGTGGCACGGGTCATCCTCGATCACAGTGGTGATGGCCCGGCTCTCCCGCTCCTCGAAGTCGGCGTTGGACAGGCCGATCGCGAACTCCATCAATTGGTCCATCGAGATCTCGATCCTGACGCCGGACTCCGTCGGGCAATCGCTGCTGTTGCTCCGCATCGCCGTCCCGGCGCTCCACCTCATCCGCTCAACCGGCTGGCTCGTGAACGCTGGCTTCGTTCGAACATTCTCGATCGACCCTCCTTGGTTGGACTCGCCTCGGCCGAGGCGGTTGCCCCGTTGCGGCCTCGCGACACGTTGCTGGGGACCCAGCCGGTCGCTGCAGTCGGCAAGCGGGAGGACGGCACAGCGGTCGTCGTCGTTTGCTCCGTTGGTGTCGAGGTCGACCTCGCTGCCGAGGCCGGCGACTATCGAGAACGAGAAGCTCCCGACGCCGAACTCCTCATCGTCATTCCCCCTCGTGACCGGTACCCGGTCGTCGAGCGATTGGTCGACCGGCTCGCCAAGGCGACGCTGCTCACCCTTGCCCCTCCCTGGGAGTAGCGGCTTCGCTGGTGGAATAGCCTGACGCCGATGCTGGAACGTCTGCGCACCCTAGAGAACGAACACGCCGAGCTCGAAGGTCGCCTCGGTGATCCCGATATCGCCGCCGACAACAAGCGTTTCATCCAGTTGACCCGTCGGTACGCCGAGCTCAGCGATCTGGTCGCCGTTGGTCGCTCGTTGCGGGAACGAACCGACGACCTGGAAGTTGCGAAGTCGCTTCTCGCCGAAGCCGATGCTGCCGAGAAAGACGAGCTGCGTACCGAGGCGTCCTCAGCTGAGGCCGACATCGAGCGACTCGAGCAAGAGTTCCGCCTACTCCTCCTCCCGAAAGATCCAAACGACGGTCGTGATGTCATCGTCGAGATCCGCGGGGCCGAGGGTGGCGAGGAAGCCAACTTGTTCGCCCGGGATCTGTTCGAGATGTTCCAGGCCTTTGCTGCCCGGCAGGGGTGGAAGAGCGAGGTCATCGCAGCCCAGCCGAGCGATCTCGGAGGATTCTCCGATATCACCGTGGTGTTCCGTGGCGAGGGCGTGTGGACTCGGATGAAGCATGAGGCTGGCGTGCACCGGGTGCAGCGTGTGCCGGTGACCGAATCGCAGGGGCGAGTGCACACCTCTTCGGCAACGGTGTCGGTGCTGGCCGAGGCTGACGAGGTCGACATCGCCATCGACCCAAACGACGTCACGGTCGACACCTTCCGTGCGTCTGGAGCGGGCGGTCAGCACGTCAACACGACCGACTCCGCGGTTCGCCTCACCCATCTACCAACGGGTCTGGTGGTCTCGATGCAAGACGAGAAGAGCCAGCTCCAGAACCGGGCGCGGGCGATGGTCGTGCTGCGATCGCGTTTGTTGCAACTCGAACAAGACAAGGCAGCGGCGGCGGCGTCGGAGACGCGCAAGGGTCAGGTCGGTGGCGGTGGTCGATCCGAGAAGATTCGCACCTACAACTTCAAGGAGAACCGAGTCACTGACCATCGCATCGGGCTGACCATCTACAAGTTGGAGCGAGTGCTCGCCGGCGAACTCGATGAGATCAGCGACGCGCTGGTTCACGACGAGCGCACCCAGCAGTTGCAATCAGAGGCTGATGATGGCGAGTGATGGCGACATCGAGACCGATGTCGACGGCACCATCACCTGGCGAACGTTGCTCAGCGAGACCGAGCAGCGTCTCATCGAGGCCGGCGTGGTCGACTCGACCATCAGCGCCAGGCGAATCGTCGAAGAAGCCTCAGGGTTCGAGGGGCCGGCGTTGGCGGTTGGGCTGTCCGAATTGGCAACGATCCGGGGTGTCGCCCGACTCGATCGCATGGTCGAGCGACGTTCGACCGGCGAGCCGCTGCAATACGTGCTCGGCCGGTGGAGCTTTCGTCATCTCGATTTGATGGTGGATCGCCGAGTCCTCATTCCGCGGCCGGAAACCGAGGTCGTGACAGAGCGAGCCCTTGACGAATTGCGACGAATGAGTGCCCTCGGGACCCCGATCGCCGTCGATCTGGGAACGGGGAGCGGCGCGCTCGGACTCTCACTTGCCAAAGAGCACGGCTCCGCTGAGGTATGGATCACCGACGTTTCTCCCGACGCACTCGATGTTGCTCGCGCCAATCTTGCTGGGCTCGGTCGTCATGGGACCCGCGTTCGGGTTGCCGAGGGCTGGTGGTTTTCTGCTCTTCCGATCGAACTCGCCGGCAGGATTTCGGTGGTCGCCTCGAACCCGCCCTACGTCGCACCGATCGAGACCTTGCCTGCCGAAGTCGCCGATTGGGAGCCTCGAAATGCCCTCGTCGCCGATGCCGATGGGTTCGCTGCATTCGAGGTGTTGATCGGTGAATCGCCTCGGTGGTTGATCGGGGGAGGGGCGCTGGTGCTCGAGTGTGCGCCACACCAAGTGGAGCGACTCTGCGCAATGGCCGAGGTCGATTTCGCGATCGTCGAGCCCTTCGACGATCTCGGCGGCAGGCCTCGTGGCATTGTTGCCCGGTTGGCTTCTTCGACCTGAAGCAGGATGTCACTTTCGCCGGCTGCGGTGGCGAAGCTACGATCACCATGCCTGCGACGGCGCGCCGTCGTCTTTGCCTTTGAGAGGTCACCATGTTCGGACGCAACAACAAACTCGATATCGACTGGCTCAGCAAGGTTTCGTTCTTCGATACCTTCACGCCCGCGCAGGTCGAACAGATCGCTGAACTCGGGCATCGGGTCGAGGCCGATCCCGGTGCGGTGCTCACCGACCAGGGCCGCTATGGCGATGTCTGTTACCTGATCATCGAAGGCGATGCCAACGTCTTGATGCGTGGCGAGTTCGTCACCTCGGTTGGGCCTGGCACCATGGTGGGAGAGATGGCGTTGCTCGAACACCGCCCACGGAACGCCACGGTCGTCGCCGATTCCACGATGGTTTTGGTGTCGTTCGGAACGAGTGAGTTCCGCACGATCCTGGATGACAACCCCGATCTTCGTGAGCGGGTTCATGCGCTCTTGGTTGCTCGTGAGCGTGACAACAGCACACGCGACTGAGCAAGAGCCAAGTTGCAGCCGACGCCCGCCAGGCCGGACGGGGTTGCCGGTAGTCTCGCTCTCGTCGATCTGACGAGGAGCCCCAGATGAACATCGCCTTAGGGTCAGACCATGCTGGCTATCGGTTGAAGACCGTGATCGCCGCCCACCTCGTCGACCTCGGTCACGAGGTGATCGACGTTGGTACGTTCTCGCCCGATTCGGTCGACTACCCCGACTACGGCGCAACGGTGGCCAAGACGGTCGTCACGGGCGTCGCTCGGCTCGGCGTTGCGGTGTGTGGTAGCGGTATCGGCATCTGTATGGCGGCCTCGAAGGTCGCTGGTGCTCGAGCAGGCACGGTGCACGACGTCACCTCGGCCCGGATGGCACGACTGCACAACGATGCGAACATCATGTGTCTGGGCGAGCGGTTCACCGGTGATCAGGTAGCGATCGATGCCGTCGACGCATTCCTCGGCACCGAATTCGAGGGCGGTCGACATCAGCGTCGAGTCGACAAGATCATGGCGCTCGAGTCCGAGTGACCGAGTCGATCCGCCACGTCACGCTTCCCGGCGCTGCGCGCACAAGCAACCCCACCATCTCCGAGGAGAACCACTGATGTCCTGGCCAATCGTGAACGACACGGCGTACGAGCAGCTCGAGATAGCCGAGATCGAGCGTCAGAACACCGGTCTTCAGCTCATCGCCTCCGAGAATTTCGCTTCGCCAGCCGTCATGTCGGCGACGGGATCGGTCTTCACGAACAAATACTCCGAGGGGTACCCGGGTCGTCGCTACTACGGCGGCAATGCGGTTGTCGATCAGGTCGAGAGCCTGGCGATCGAACGTATCTGCAACTTGTTCGGAGCTGACCACGCAAACGTGCAACCGCATTCAGGTGCCAACGCCAACATGGCGGTCTATCAAGCGCTCCTCGAGCCTGGCGACACCGTGCTCGGCCTTCGCCTCGACCATGGGGGCCACCTCACGCACGGGTCACCGGTCAACGCGTCGGGCATGATGTACCACTTCGTTGGCTACGGACTCACCGCATCCGATGAGCGCATCGACATGGAGCAGGTCCGGGATCTCGCGCTCGAACACCAGCCGAAGCTGATCGTCGCCGGTGCAACGGCCTACTCGCGAGTGATCGATCCGGCGCCGTTCCGGGCGATCGCCGACGAGGTCGGCGCCCTCTTGATGTTCGATGCCGCTCACATCGCTGGTCTGATCGTTGCCGGTGTGCACCCGAACCCCATGCCGGTCTGCGACGTCGTGACCTTCACCACCCACAAGACGCTCCGCGGCCCGCGAGGGGGCTGTATCTTGTCGACCGAGGTATTGGCGAAGCAGATCGACAAGGCGATCTTCCCGGGTCAGCAGGGTGGCCCGCAGGAGCACTCGATTGCGGCGAAGGCAGTGGCCTTCGCCGAGGCGGCAACCCCCGAGTTCAAGGTGTACGGCGCCCAGATCGTCGCCAATGCGCAGGCGCTCGCGGCCTCACTTGGCGCCGAAGGCTTCCGGATCGTTTCGGGCGGGACCGACAACCATCTCCTTCTGGTCGATCTGCGGCCGTTCGACCCTGATCTCACCGGCAAGGAAGCCCAAGCGGCGCTCGACGAGACGGGTATCACCCTCAACAAGAACTCGATCCCCGACGATCCCCGCTCACCGTTCGTCACCTCGGGTATCCGGATCGGTACGCCCGCAGTGACCACGCAGGGAATGACCGAACCCCAGATGGCACAGATCGGCTCGCTGATTGCTCAGTCGCTACGTTCACGTGGCGATGTTGACTCGGTTGTCGCTCTTCGGGCCGAAGTCGCCGAACTGTGCCGCCCCTTCGCCCCCTACCCGGCAGCGATCGCGGGCTAGCCTCGGCTTCCATGCCCTGGAGGAGCCGCGGGTGCGGAGATCTGAGCCGTGTCGCTGTCGAAGCGATGCCTACGTGTTGGCTGGAGCGTCGCGGAGCGGCACCCAAGGTGATCGGCAGCCGTCGACGTGCGTCCTGAACTGAGTTCCTACGTCGTCGTCATGATCGTGGCGTTTGCGGTCACGGTGATGACCGTGCCGCTGTTTCGTGTCATCGCCACCTCGCGTGGGCTCGTGGTCGAACCCGATGAACGTCGAGCCCACGAGCGTCCAACTGCGACACTCGGCGGCGGCGCCATGTATCTGGGTTTCGTCGCTGGTTTCGGACTCGCCTGGTACAGCGGCTGGTTTCCTGGGCTGTTCGGCAATTCGACCGAGCCATTCGGGGTACTGGCAGCGGCGACACTCGCCTACGTCGTCGGAGTCGCCGATGACATCCGCGAGATCTCGGCACCGGCCAAGACGGCTGGCCTCGTTCTCGTCGGAACCCTCCTGGTGCTGGGCGGGACCAACATCTTCTGGTTCCGGATCCCGTTCCTCGACTTGTTTCTCCTTGCTCCCGACTACAGCTACCTGCTCACGGTCGTATGGGTCCTCGGCATGTCCAATGCGGTCAACTTCATCGACGGATTGGATGGTCTGGCCGCAGGAATCATGGGCATCGGCGCGTTCGCGTTCTTCCTCTACTCGCTCGAACTGGGGGCCGCTGGGGTGTTGTCGCCGCAAAGCCTCGGTCCGCTCATCGCTGCGCTGGTCTTCGGGATCTGTGCCGGCTTTCTTCCCTGGAACGCTCACCCGGCCAAGATCTTCATGGGTGACGGTGGGTCGTTGTTGCTCGGATGCCTCATGGCGGGTTCGACCATTGCCGTCGGCGGTCGGACCGAGGAAGCGTTCAGTGGGCAAGCGTTCTTCTTCTACGCGCCGCTTCTGATCCCCTTCGTGATTCTCGGGGTTCCCATGTTCGACACCGCCTTCGCCATCGTGCGACGCGCCTCGCGTCGTCAGGGCATCGCAACCGCTGACCGAGACCATTTGCATCACCGGCTGATCCGCCTTGGCCACGGGCACCGCCGGAGTGTTCTGATTCTTTGGGCGTGGACGGCGTTGCTCTCGGGCATCGTGTTGTGGCCGGTGTACAACGAAGGCGAGGGCGATGCCATCGTTCCTGTCGGTGTCATCGGCATGGCGATCCTGTTGTTTGTGTCACTCCAACCTGGGCTCACCGGAAGCAGCGATTCGGAGGCGGAGAACGATGCCGAATCCACTCCTGTTTCGCCGGCGCAGGCGACCGACCTGGGGATCGAGCCTGAAATTGTCCCGTTCGCTGCGCGCCGAGCGCGTTCGATGAGCGAGGCAAAACCGGCCGAAACCGATGAGGTCACCACGCCTCGTAGTGGGATACGCGACCCAAGAGCGGGCTGACGGGGTTGCAACGCACGGCCCGGACAAATATGGTTCTGGCCGGTCGGGCAGTGAGGCTCGGCTATTGACGTGAGACTTTCTGTGGACGCCAAGCAGCCAGCGCTGACCGAACAACTGAATTCGAGCACTGGTTCCATGGAACTCGTGCTTTCGGCGGTTCTCTTCGGACTGATCGGGCTCTGGATCGACAGCAAGGTCGGTACCACGCCGATCTTCGCGGTGGTCTTCACGCTTCTTGGTTTCGCGGGTGCGGCGCTTTCGGTCTACTACCGCTATCGCCACGATATTGCGCAGTTGGAACGCCAGCGCGACCAGGTTCGCGCCGAAGCGGTCGCCGTCCAGCAGATCAATGCTTCGCAGCATGTCTCTCGTTTGCACGAGATCGACGTCTCGCAGCCACGCACCGAGACCAGCGCATGAGCGCCGCAACGCCAGCTCCTGTCGATCGGCTCGAGGGTCCCTCGCCTGCTGCCGAAGTCGCCATCGACATGGTGAAGCGCGGGATTCCCTTCATCCCCTTCGGTGTCTTGATCGGTGCCGGCTTTGCTGGCACGAACGGTGCACTCTCGGTCGGCTTTGGCATGGCGTTGGTACTCGTCAATTTCTTGCTCTCGGCGTTTCTCCTTGCCTGGGCCGCCCGCATCTCTTTCGCACTCGTCGCCTCGGCTGCTCTCGGCGGCTACGTGATGCGTCTGAGCCTGATCTTCGCGGCCGTTTGGCTCGTGAAAGACCAATCCTGGGTCGCCATGCTCCCCCTCGGCGTTACGATCATCGTCACGCACCTGGGATTGCTGGTGTGGGAACTCCGGTTCATCTCGGCGTCTCTGGCATTTCCCGGCTTGAAGCCAACTACGTCGAAGTCTCGCAAGTCCGGCTCAAACAAGCCAGGCTCACCCAAATCAGGACGCCCGGTTGCCGCCGGACGTCGCTGAAGTCCACCCCCTTCAAGGAGTACCTCAGGTGTTCGCCCTGGAATTCCCGCCAATCGAAAATCTCGTTGAGTGGCCCGCCTACTTCGCTGAAGGCACCATCTTCGAGTTCAACAAGATCGCGCTGATCAGTGTCTTGGCCGTGGTCATCCCCTCGGTCTTGTTCCTTCTCTCGAAGAAGGAACTGGTGCCGAGCGGACTCCAGAACATCGTCGAGAGCACGGTCGGGTTCGTCGACAAGCAGGTCGTGCAGTCTGCCATCGGTCCAGACGGCGGCAAGTACCTTCCGCTGCTGCTGAGCATCTTCCTCTTCGTCTTCTTCGGCAACATCTTCGAGGTCATCCCCACCTTCCAGATGCCGGCAAACGCCCGCATGGCGAACCCGATCGTTCTCGCTCTCGTTGCGTGGGCAACCTTCATCGCCGTTGGTGTCAAGGCTCAGGGTGTCGGTGGCTTCCTCAAGTCGTCGCTCTTCCCTCCCGGCGTGCCGACAGCGCTCTACATCCTCGTCACCCCGATCGAGTTCCTCTCGACGTTCTTGCTTCGCCCGTTCGGCCTCGCTGTTCGTCTCTTCGCCAACATGCTTGCCGGCCACATCCTCTTGGTCACCTTCGGCGTGCTGTGCATCGCCCTCTGGCAGCAGACGGCACTCATCCTCGTCCTGCCGTTCAGTTTCGCCACGCTCGTCGCCCTCACCGGTTTCGAGATCATGGTGTCGCTCATCCAGGCGTTCGTGTTCAGCCTTCTGACAGCGGTGTACATCTCGCTGTCACGCAGCGCTCACCACTGATCGTCGGTTTGAAGCTCACCGGTGCCGACTGGCGCTGGTGCTGATATCTCGCGATGTCAGAGTAAGTACATGATTCGTCAAACCCCTTCGTCCAATTCTCGCCCTCGGGCAGAAAAGCAACGCTTCGCACCGAAGCAACATCCAAAACAGGAGAGCATCATCCAATGAGCGCCCTTGCTAGCACTGCAGCTCACATCGTCGAGATCGCCGCTGAAGCTGCGACCGACCCCGCCGCCGCCGACAAGGCAACTGCCGGTGCCTCGAGCGCCGGTTTTGCCTACGGCCTCGCCGCCATCGGTCCAGGTATCGGCATTGGTTACCTCGTCGGCCAGGCCGTGCAGGCCATGGCTCGCCAGCCCGAATCGGCCGGTCAGGTCCAGACCACCATGTTCTTGGGTATTGCCTTCACCGAAGCGCTCGCCCTCATCGGCTTCGTGGTGTTCATTCTGCTCAAGTTCGCCTGAGGGGTCAGCCTGTGCTCACTCTTTTCGCCGCCGAGGTAGCGGGTGAAGCGGCCGAGGCCGCTGCCAACCCGATTCTGCCCGTCCCGAACGAGCTGTTCTGGGGTGCAGTGTGTTTCTTCACGCTGTGGGCCCTGGTCAAGTTCGTACTGCTTCCACCGGTGAAGCAGGTCATGGATCTGCGAGCCGACACCGTTCGTGCCGATCTCGATGCAGCCGACCAAGCTCGTCTCACGGCGGGTTCGGCAGCATCGCAGGTACAGGATCAATTGGTCGACGTTCGAACCGAGGCCGCTGCCGTGGTCGACGCCGCCCGTGCCGAAGCCGATGTGAAGGTCCAGCAGATTCTTGCTGAGGCCGAAGCTGAGGCAGAGCTTGTCCGGTCAGCAGCTGCTGCCGAGGTCGAAGCTGCACGATCACAGGCGCTTGCCGGCGTGCAGCCTCAAATTGCAGTGCTTGCCAGCCAAGCCGCATCCCGTGTGATGGATCGCAACATCGACGTGGCTGCTGCGCAGCCCGCCGTGACGCGTTTCCTCCAGAATCCGAACTGAGGACGTCATGCTGAGTTTTTTCGCTGCTGAAGGACCAAACGGTGTTCATCTTGCTGGTGACCTGAACGAGGTCTATTGGGGAACGCTGGCGTTCTTCGTCCTCATGATCCCGGTCTACTTGAAGGGTGTTCCTGCCATCAAGAAGGCCATGGCAGGTCGTACGGCACGGATTCGTGCCGAACTTGGCGAGGCCCAGGCGGCCAAAGTCGAGGCCCAGTCGGTGCTCTCTGCTTCGACCGCTGATCTGCCCGATGTCGATGCTGAAGCCGATCGTTTGCGCCGCGAGGCCAACGAAACGGCCGAACGTCTCAAGACCGACATGGTCGCAAAGGCTCACGCCGATGCCACGGCAATCAAGGCACGCGCCGAGGCCGATGCCGAGAACAGCAAGCGCCAGGCACTCGCCGACATCACCGAAGAGGTCGCCCGTCTCACCCGCGGCGCAACCGAAGCGGTCGTCACCGACTCGCTCGATGCTGCGGCTCACGCCGATCTCATCGAGTCCTACATCAACCAGGTCGGCCAGCTCACCAAGAGCTGACCTCCCGCCGACCCCCACCCGGAGCTCTACGACATGTCTGACTCAACCGCTGGTTACGCCGACGCCCTCCTGGCTGTCGCCCAGGCCGACGGCAACCTCGAAGTCGTCAAGAGCGAACTCGCTGAGTTCGCTCGTGCCGCTGCTGGCAGCGACGACCTGCGATCGACCCTTGGCAACAATCTGCTGCCTGCGGCTCTTCGTGGTCAGATCGTTGACGACCTCCTTGGCAACGCTGCCAGCAATACCCGAGCGTTGGTTGGCATGATCGTCACCTCCGGTCGAGGAGGCCAGCTCACCGAGATCATCAACTCGTTCGTCGAGAAGGCGGCCTCGGGCGCCGGCAGGAAAGTCGCAACCGTGCGCACTGCCGTTCCGCTCACCGATGATCAGCACGCCCGCCTCGAGCAGGCACTCAAGATCCAGACTGGCGGCGACGTCGAAGTCCACGTCGTCGTCGATCCCTCCGTCGTCGGTGGCGCCGTTACCACCATTGGTGACGCCGTGATCGATGGCTCGCTCCGTACCCGCCTGAACAAGATGCGCGAAGTTCTGTAGGCGCCAAGAACCTGTTAGAGGAAGAAACACTTACATGGCACTTTCGTTTGATCCAGCCGACATCACCTCGGCCCTGCAGAAAAATCTCGACTCCTACCAGTCTGATCTGTCATCCAAGACGGTCGGTCGTGTGATCGAAGTCGGCGACGGCATTGCCCGCGTCAGCGGTCTCCCCGACGCGGCCGTCAATGAGATCCTCCGCTTCGAAGACGGCACCGTGGGCCTCGCCCTCAACCTTGACGAAGACTCCATCGGCGCCGTGGTGCTCGGTGACGTCGACGCCATCCAAGAGGGCCAAGCGGTGGAGTCAACGGGTGAGATCCTCTCGATTCCCGTCGGCGACGGCGTCCTTGGTCGTGTCCTCAACGTCCTCGGTGAGCCCATCGACGGTCGTGGCCCACTGGAAAACGTGCAGCCTCGACGCATGGAGATCCAGGCCCCGGGTATCACTGGCCGCAAGCCGGTGCACGAGCCGATGCAGACTGGCATCAAAGCGGTCGACTCGCTGATCCCGATTGGTCGAGGCCAGCGTGAGCTGATCATTGGCGACCGCAAGACCGGCAAGACCACGATCGCCATCGACACGATCCTGGCCCAAAAGGGCCTCGGCGTGAAGTGCGTCTACGTGGCCATTGGGCAGAAGGCTTCCACGGTCGCCCAGACCGTCGAGATCCTTCGCAGCTTCGGCGCCATGGATTACACCGTGATCGTCGTCGCCTCCGCTGGCGACCCGGCCCCGTTCAAGTACCTCGCTCCCTACTCCGGTTGCGCCATGGGTCAGCACTGGATGGAGAATGGCGAGCACGCCCTTGCCGTCTACGACGATCTCTCCAAGCAGGCCGAGGCGTATCGCCAGGTTTCGCTCCTGCTGCGCCGCCCACCAGGGCGTGAAGCCTTCCCCGGCGACGTCTTCTACCTGCACAGCCGCCTGCTCGAGCGGGCCGCAAAGCTCTCCGATGAAAACGGTGCCGGTTCGCTGACGGCGCTCCCAGTCATCGAGACCAAGGCCGGCGACGTCTCTGCGTTCATCCCGACCAACGTGATTTCGATCACCGACGGCCAGATCTACCTTCAGGACGACCTCTTCAAGTCGGGCATCCGCCCGGCCGTCGACGTTGGCATCTCGGTGTCCCGAGTGGGTTCTGCTGCACAGATCAAGGCCATGAAGTCGGCCGTCGGCACCCTGAAGTCCGACCTCCAGCAGTTCCGTGAACTCGCCGCGTTCGCCGCATTTGGTTCCGACCTCGACGCCGTGTCCCAGCAGCAGCTCGACCGTGGCTACCGCCTCACCGAGCTCCTCAAGCAGGGCATCAACGAGCCGGTTCCGGTCCAGGAGCAGGTCGTCGTTCTCTACGCCGGCACTCGCGGCTACCTCGACAAGATCGACGTCACTGACGTCGGACGTTACGAAGCTGGCCTGCTCGAATGGTTCCGCAGCCGTCACGCCGATCAGCTCGCCCACATCGTCGACAAAGGATCTGTTGCCGACGAAGAAGCGCTCGAGGCGGCGATTGCTGCCTTCACGGATCAGTTCGCTGGTTCGGTTTCCGCCACCGACGCCCCCGAGGCCACGGATCAGGGAGCAGCGACCTCGAAGATGGTCGATGCCAAGCACACCCTGCCCGAGGCCGATGTGAGCCGAGTCAAGGACTGATCGCCAATGCCAGGTGGAGCCGAGCGAATTCTTCGCCGCCGTATCGGCAGCGTGAAGAACACCAAGAAGATCACCCGCGCCCAGGAGCTGATCGCGGCCACTCGTGTTGCGCAAGCGCAACGTCGCGCCGCCGCTGCTCGCCCGTATTCTGAGCGGCTCACCGGTGTGATCGAGAACCTGGCCGCCGGTGGCGCCTCGGTCGATCACCCGTTGCTGCGCCAGGCCGAGAAGGTCGAACGCGTTGCCTTCATTGTTTGCGCCGGCGACCGCGGATTTGCTGGTCCCTACAACGCCCAGGTGTTTCGTTCAGCAGAGCGAGAGATCCAGGCGGTGCGGGCCGAGGGCGGTTCCTATGAGCTGATCAGCATTGGCAAGAAGACCGCTGACTATTTCACCTTCCGAGGATTCGAGATCAACACTCACTTCGAAGGGTTCACCGCGAGCCCTGACTTCGAAGACGCTCGAGCGATCGCTCGTCGAGTGCGCGAGCTGTTCGACACGGGTTCGGTCGACCAGGTCGACCTGATCTACACCGAGTTCGTTTCGATCGGCACCCAGAACGCGGTTGTTCGCCGCTTCCTCCCGCTCGAGTCCACCGCCACCATCGCCGCCGTTGGTGGCGGCGACGCAGCCGCACTGGCGAGCTATGACTTCGAGCCGTCAGCCGAAGGTGTGTTGGAAGACCTTCTCCCTCGCTATGTCGAGGCTCGCCTCTTCACCGCTCTGCTCGATGCCGCGGCATCAGAACATGCCAATCGTCAGCGTGCCATGAAGGCCGCTACCGAGAACGCAGAAGAGCTCATCGTCAAGCTTTCGCGGATCATGAACCGGGCCCGCCAAGAGTCCATCACCACCGAAATCATGGAAATCGTCTCTGGTGCTGAATCACTCAGCGCAGACCAAACCGACGACGACGACCTTCTTCTCGACCACTTGCAGCCGGCGCACGTCTTTCCCGAGCATCTCGGGCGACATGAGCACCGTCATCCAGACGCCTAGTTAGTACCCAGGAGCATTGCACCCATGACTGCCACTGAACCGCAGCTCAAAGACGGCCGTATCGTCGGCATCGCCGGCCCTGTGGTCGACGTCGAATTCCCACCGGATTCGCTGCCCAAGATCAACACGGCCATCGAGTTCACGATCAACGTCGCCGGCGATGACATCGTCGTCCGGGCCGAGGTTGCTCAGCAGCTCGGTGACTCACGAGTTCGCGCCGTTGCCATGAAGCCAACCGATGGTCTGCGTCGTGGCACTCCGGTGCGCAACCTCGGCCACGGCATCACCGTGCCGGTTGGCGACGTGACCCTCGGCCACATCTGGAACGTGCTCGGCGAGCCGCTCGACGTGCCAGCCGAATCCCTCGACATCACGCAGCGCTGGGAGATCCACCGCCACGCTCCTGACTTCGACAAGCTCGCCCCCACCAAAGAGGTGCTCGAGACTGGCATCAAGGTCATCGACCTTCTCACCCCGTACCTGCAGGGCGGCAAGATCGGCCTGTTCGGTGGTGCCGGCGTCGGCAAGACCGTGCTCATCACCGAGATGATCACCCGTGTTGCGTCCAACCACGGTGGTGTGTCGGTGTTCGCCGGCGTCGGCGAGCGCACCCGTGAGGGAACCGATCTCTTCATCGAGATGGGCGAAACCATGATGGGTGACGGCCAGACCTCGGTGCTCTCCAAGGCGGCCCTGTGCTTTGGCCAGATGGATGAGCCGCCAGGAGTGCGTCTCCGTGTCGCCCTGTCGGCCCTCACCATGGCCGAGTACTTCCGCGACGTGCAGAACCAAGACGTGCTGCTGTTCGTCGACAACATCTTCCGCTTCGTGCAGGCCGGTTCCGAGGTCTCGACCCTTCTCGGCCGTATGCCGTCGGCTGTGGGTTATCAGCCCACGCTGGCCGACGAGATGGGCATCCTCCAGGAGCGCATCACCTCGGCTGGTGGAAACTCGATCACGTCGCTGCAGGCCGTTTACGTGCCTGCCGATGACTACACCGACCCGGCACCGTTCACCACCTTCACCCACCTCGACGCCACCACCGAGCTCTCCCGTGACATCGCGGCCAAGGGCATCTACCCGGCCGTGGATCCGTTGTCGTCGACCTCGTCGATTCTTGCTCCCGAGGTCGTTGGCAACCGTCACTACCAGGTTGCTCGTCGTGTGCAGGAAATCCTCCAGCGCTACAAGGAGCTGCAGGACATCATCGCCATCCTTGGTCTCGACGAACTGTCCGAAGAAGACCGCGTCACAGTGAACCGTGCTCGTAAGGTCGAGCGCTTCCTGTCCCAGCCGATGTTCGTTGCGCAGGTCTTCACCGGCCTCCCTGGCATCTTCACCCCGGTCGAGGAAACCATCGACTCGTTCGAAGCACTCGTCAACGGTGATCTCGACGACCTGCCCGAACAGGCCTTCCTCAACGTCGGCGGCGCTGACTCGGCTCGTGAAAAGGCCGAGAAGCTCCGTAAGGATGCGGGCGCCTGATGCCATTCCAGGTCGAGTTCGTTTCTCCCGAGGCAGTGCTGTACTCGGGCGAGGGCACCCAGGTGGTTGCTCGCACCCGTGGCGGGGGCGATATCGCCTTCCTCGCCGGGCACGAACCCTTCATCGGGAGCCTCCAGCCGAGCGAGGTCCGCGTGACCGAGACCAACGGCAACGTCTTGTCGTTTGCCGTTCGCTCAGGCTTCGTGTCGGTCACCGGCACCGAAGTCACCGTCTTGTCCGACGCTTCGACCCCGGCATCAGAGATCGACGTTGCTGCGGCCCAAGCCGACAAGGCAGCAGCTGAAGCGGCGCTGGCATCCAACGCCGACGATCCCTTCGCTCGAGAAGATCTGCGTTGGGCCGAGGTTCGCCTTCGCCTCACCGGGGCAAGCCAAGCCGCTCACTGATTCATCGGTCGCTCCCCGCGGCTCTCTTCACCACACCCGGCCAGGTCTGCGCTTGCGTGGATACCAGCCGGGTGTGGTTGCGTTGCGGTAGGCCTCAGGTGACCGCCACCTGGAGGCGTCATGGGGAAATTCGTCGATTCCCTCTGACCCGATTGGTTCGGTACGGTGGGGGGTCATGACTGATGTACGCCTCCGCCCCGAGCGGAATCTCGCCCTCGAACTCGTCCGCACCACCGAAGCCGCTGCCATGGCTGGAGCCCGCTGGCTGGGCCGGGGCGACAAGCACGCCGCCGACCAGGCGGCCGTTGACGCCATGCGTCATGTGCTCGGCGGTGTCGAGATGGAAGGTATCGTCATCATCGGTGAGGGCGAAAAAGATGAAGCCCCCATGCTGTTCAACGGTGAGGTCGTTGGCAACGGACTCCCACCACACACTGATATCGCCGTCGATCCGATCGATGGCACCACGCTCACGGCCAACGGCCAGGCCGGCGCCATCGCTGTCATCGCCGCCTCGGATCGGGGATCGATGTTCGATCCAGGTCCGTTCGTCTACATGGACAAGATCGCCGTTGGACCGAGCGGGGCCGGCATCGTCGACATCCGGCTGCCCGTCGAACGCAATCTGACTGCGTTGGCCAAGGCCAAACGGGTGCAGGTACAAGACCTCACCGCCATCGTGCTCGATCGTCCCCGCCACGCCAGCCTGATCGAGGAGATCCGCTCGACCGGCGCTCGCATCCGTCTCATCGGCGACGGTGACGTCGCAGGCGCCATCGCCTGTGCCGTGCCGAACTCCGGTGTCGATATTCTCTTCGGCATCGGCGGCACCCCCGAAGGCGTGATCACCGCTTGCGCGCTCAAAGGCATGGGCGGCGACCTTCAGGGCCGTCTCTATGCCCGTGACGACGACGAGCGCGCCGCCGCCGAGGAAGCTGGCTATGACCTCGACGCCGTGCTCACCATGAACGACCTCGTTCGCACCGACAACTGTTTCTTCGCTGCGACGGGAATCAGCACCGGCGACCTGCTCAAGGGCGTGACCTTCGAAGGTGACTTCATCACCACCCAATCGCTCGTCGTACGCTCACGCTCGGGCACCGTCCGAGTGATCGATGCAAC
>JBBQUN010000049.1:0-22370 GCA_038212405.1 Acidimicrobiales bacterium
CGCCCCTGGCCCCGCTGCCCAGTCACCAAGAGTCGACAGGAACGCTTTCGTGCCAAGGCGGACAGGCCGTTCGATACGAGTCACCCGGTCAGTCTGACCCAAAGTGGCCTAGACCACACAGGCCACTACCTCATCCTCATCGAATCGCAGCGAGTCGTCGGGCGCAGCGAGTCGTCGGGCGCAGCAGCGCCTGATGGTCTCGGCCGACGGGTTCAGCTGCGACGGTCGAACTGCGACGCCAGCATCCAACGCAGAAGCTTCGGATCCTCGTCGAGGTACGTGGCCAACAGTTCGGCGTCGGCCCCTTCCATCAGGGCCGAGGCCAGGTCAGGATGCTTCGCCAGCAGATCGTCACGGCGCTGCACGTAGTCGACGGCTCTTCGCACGGTCGTCGTTGAGCAGCCATGCTCGTGTGCGACGGCATGGATCGATTTGCCTGCTGCACGTGAGCTGGCAATCGCCTGATAGTCAGAGCGAACGCTGGCTTGGCGGTACATCTCGGTAATCGACTCGGCGGCTCGCTCGATTGCGTCGTTCGCCCGACGATCGGCGTAGTTCCACAGCTTCAGATCATCGGCTTCGCCGGCAGCGAGTCCCATGGTGGTCCACATACGATGCGCTGATTCGTTGCGGCCCATCGCCTCGAGACGCTCCGCCGCGTGACGAAGGTCGCCAATGGTGAGCTGGCCGTCAGGGCGGCACACGTCCAACTCGACCTCCAGCGGCGCCGCACACCGGCTGGCGGCGAGCGGTTGCAAGCGGACTCGTCCACGAGTGATCACCGAAGTCATACCGAGATATCGACAGCACCGACGCCAACTGTAGAAATTCGGTGAAACCTCTCACCGTCAAACTCCACCGGCCGACAGTACGCGTCACCCTCAGGCCACTGTCACCGAAGTGGCTCTCGACGCCGCTCCCCCGCGCTGTCAGTCTCCTACCATGCACACACTCGATCGACACGAGCCCGCGTTGATCACGCAACTGATCACCGACGATCGTTGGACCTCGTCGGTGATCCGCGACCTCCTGATTCACGCTCGGCAACCCAACATGTTGTCACTGGCAGGCGGGCTGCCGGCGGCTGCGTTGTTACCGGCCGAGCGTTGTCAGGTAGCCAGCGAACGACTCCTCACCGAGTACGGCCCGACGGTGCTCCAGTACGGCTTGACCAGGGGCGAGCCAGAACTCCAGCGGCTACTCGTTCGACCGATCTCGCCCGACCCCGATCGCCTACTCATCACTGCCGGCTCACAGCAAGCTCTCGACCTCATTGCTCGGCTTGCGTCCTCAGCTACCGATTCGGCCTCGGTCGTTGCCTTCGAGGACCCCGGTTACCTCGGCGCTTCGCAGGTTTTTCGCAGCTACTCGCACCAGCTCGTTGGCATCCCGGTCGACCACGAGGGCATCTGCGTCGATGTGCTCGAGAGCCGCCTCGCCAGCGGTCTCCGGCCTCGCCTCTGCTACGTCAACCCAACGTTCCAGAACCCAACGGGTGCCAGCCTCACGAGCGAACGAGGACGCCGATTGGTCGAATTGGCCGAGGCCTACGACTTCCTCGTCATCGCTGACGATCCGTACGCCGAACTCGCGCTCGATGCCACTCCCAACCGGCCACCACTCCCTGGGTCGGTACTCCCTGGGTCGGTACTGCCGGAGTCACCTCAGGTCGTCCGGCTCGGTTCGATGTCGAAGACCATGGCGCCTGGACTACGAGTTGGTTGGATCGACGCCGACCCACGGCTCGTCACACGGCTCGCGCTGGTCAAACAAGGCGCCGACCTCCACACCTCGACCTTCAACCAGCTGCTGGTCGCCGAGGTGCTGTCGGACCACCGTTGGTGGCTCGCCCACCTCGATGGACTTCGCGACCACTACCGAGTCCGACGTCTGATGCTGCGAACCGCGCTCCAACGCCACCTGCCAAGCGTGGTCGTCACACCGCAGGGAGGTGGCTTCTTTCTTTGGTGTGATCTCGGTGTCGCCGTCGACGCTCTACTGCCGGCGGCGCTCGAGCGCGGTGTCGCCTTCGTTCCTGGAGCTGCGTTCGGCATTGATGCACCGGCAACGACAAGCATCCGGTTGAGCTACTCCTCGGTTGATCCTGCGCTGTTCGACGAAGCGCTACGGCGACTGGCCTCGGCGCTTGCGACTATCGAGCGATAGCAGCGAGCGCAGTAACCACGAGCGGAGCAATGACCAAGCGAGAGTCGTTGCACACCAATCGGCCATCGAGCCAGGTCGCCAGGTCGCCAATCGGTATTCGATCGACCTCGACGACCTCGTCGTCGGGACACGTCGGCTCAGCATCGGAACGGACCAGATAGACCTCGCCGAGCACGAGGCCATCAACGGCCTCGTAATGCATCCGACCCAGTGGCCACAGCGCCTCACCGCTGAGCCCCGCCTCTTCGGCCAATTCTCGGCGCGCCGCGCTCACCCAGTCTTCGCCAACCGCACACAGCCCGCCAAAGGCCAGATCCCACCAACCCGGGTAGACGTCTTTCCACTCGGCCCGCCGATGCACCACGATTCGATCGTGACGGTCGACAACCGCGATGTAGGTACATCGGTGCCGCAAGACGCCCTGGCGAACCGCTGCTCGGGTGACGATCTCGAGGACGTTGCCCTCGCCGTCTACGTGTTCGACGAGCTCGGCGCCCGCCGAATCTGCCCGTGCGTGTGCCGCGCTCGCTGCGGATACCGCTGGCTCGCCTGCGGTTCGTTCAGTCGGCAAGCGTGGCACGGGCTTCGTCGAGCGAAGCGCCGTTGTTGAGCAACATGCGGGCTTGGATGGCTTGGCGCGGTCGGTTCCAGCCGAGTGCGCCAACGAAGTTGGCGTCGTCATCGGAATAGATCTGGAGGAAGACCTGATCGGCAATGGAGCCATTGACGACCTCGGCGTTGTTGGTCGGAATGCCTGCCAACTGCAGCTTGCGGTCGTACTGGTCCGACCAAAACCATGGCGTTGGCTCGTAGGGCTCGACCTCGTCACCGGACTCGAGCGCCAGCAGGCGTCGAGCCACGTAGGTGCCTTGTTCGATGGCGTTGTCCCACTGCTCGACTCGGGTGAGGTTGCCACCGAAGCGACCGTTGGGCCAGCGGGCGACATCGCCTGCGGCCACGATGCCGGGAGCGGCGAGACAGGTCTCGTCGCACACCACGCCGTTGTCGATGGTGAGTCCCGACCCCTCGAGCCATCCGGTATTGGGAATACACCCGATGCCAACGACAACGAGGTCGGTTTCGAGAACGTCGCCGTCGCCCATGGTCACGCTGCACACCGCACCGCGATCGTCGGCCTGGATCGAGGCCACCGTTGCCCCGAGGCGAACATCGACGCCATGGCCACGGTGAAGGTCGGCGATGGCTTCGCCCGCCGCGTGGTCGAGGACTCGCGCCAGCGGCGTTTCCGCCGCTTCGATCAGCGAGACGTCGAGGCCGAGGCCCCGTGCCGTCGAGGCCACCTCGGCACCGATGAATCCGGCACCGATCACCACGACTCGCTTGGGCCCGGCTTCGAGGGCTCCACGTAGCGCACGCGCATCAGCAAGCGTTCGCAGCTCGAACACACCCGGTAGGTCGAAACCCGGCAACCGCCGGGGGGCCGAACCGGTGGCGATCACGATGCCGTCGGCGCGCAGTTCCGACCCATCGCTCAACGTGATCGTGCGCGTTGCCGCATCGAGAGCGACGCCGGCGACACCGAGCTTCCACTCGACCCCAAGTGCTTCGGGGTCGGCGGCCCCGCGCAGACGCAGCTTCTCCTCGGGGACCTTGCCGTCGAGGAACCCCTTCGACAATGGCGGCCGGTCGTAGGGGTAGTCGGGCTCGTCGCCAACGATGGTGAGCAGACCTTCGAAGCCGCCGCGCCGTAGACCCTGGGCCGCCTGGAGGCCAGCCAACGAGGCACCGACGACCACGATGTGTTCGAACACGGACTCAGTCCTCGAGGGTGATGGCCTGCTTGGGACAACGTTCGGCTGCCTCGCGCACCTTCTGGTGGAGCTCAGCTGGCGGCTCCTCCTGGAGGATGTAGAGGAAGTCGTCGTCTCGGACTTCGAACACCTCGGGAACGATGCCCATGCACACCGCGTTGCTCTCACACAGATCGAAATCGACCACGACCTTCATTTGCTGCCTCCCCGGCACCGTTTCGTTGATGGGCCCGCCCCGAGTGTCGGGTTGCGCCCGTTGATTGAGTTGCACCCTACAGCGCAGGTCAGAACCGGGTGTAGCCACCGTCGACGACCAACTCGTCGCCAGTGTGGAAGGTTTGGGTTGGATCAGCGAGAAATGCGCCGATCGATTCGAAGTCGTCAGGGGAGCCCCAGCGCCGAACCGGCGTCCGCTGGGTCGTATTTGCCAGGAATTTTGCGTTCTCGCGCCCGGCCTCGGTCATTTCGGTTTCGGTCCATCCAGGAATGATGCTGTTGGCCCGGATGCCGTACCGAGCGAGTTCCACGGCAAGACCGCGCATCATCGCCAACATGCCGGCTTTCGATACGGCGTAGGGCTGGCTGCGTGGTGCGCCATGGATGGCCGACGTCGATGACACCCCAACCAAGGATCCGCCTTCGCCCCGCTCGACCATGTGGCGAGCGCCCTCTCGCAACGTGAGGAAGGCACCGTCGATGTTGACCGAATGGACGCGGTGCCACAGCTCGAGCGTCTGCTCGATGAACGGAGCGCCTTCGCCGATGCCTGCGTTGGCGAACACGGCGTCGACCTTGCCAAGAGCGCTCACTGCAGCGGCGAATGAGCCAACGACTTCTTCCTCGGAACGTACATCGACTCGCTGGGCCAGAACCCGACCAGCGCCGCCGGAGCGCATCCGACTCGCTTGGAGCGCGTCATCGTTGAGTTCGGCCTCGGCAACCGCCAGCTTGTCGGTGTTGGTACCCCAGATGACGACGTCGGCGCCCGCCTTGACGCACCCTTTCGCCAACCCGAGCCCGATGCCTCCATTACCGCCGGTTACCAGTACCACTCGTCCGTTGAGATCGATCATCTGGGGAACCTACAAGAAGATTTCCGGGCAGAGGGAATGCGATTCGCAGGTCGATGGTTTCGCTGCGATGCCACGATCGCTCATCGCAATGCCTTCCACGCAGGGTTCGTCGCCGTATGCCCCAGGGCGCAAACGTTCGATCGCCCTGCTGCTCGCCCTCGGCCTGGCCGCTTCGGCGTGCGGATCCAGTGCGACCGACGCCGGCGAACCTGCACCAACTGATGCTGCCACGACCGTTGGCACCGACCCGACGACCAGCAGCGGCACTGGATCCGGCGGCACTGAATCCACCGAGGCCGCACCTGATGACGCTGCATCCAGCGAGGAGGCCGACGACGGCGCCGATGCCTCGGCAACGCTCGCCAACTACCCGTCCGTCGATGTCGTCGACCTGGGCTCGGGCGAGACGGTCAACTTCGCCGAACAGGTCGCTGGAGGCAGTCTCCCCACCCTTATCTGGTTCTGGGCGCCGCATTGACCAGCCTGCCGGGCCGAGGGCCCGGCCGTTGAGCAGTTTGCTCAGCAGAACGCCAGCATCGTGAACGTGGTCGGTCTCGGCACCCAGGACGACCTCGACTTCGCCAAGGAGTTCGTCGAGACGACCGGTACGGCGTCGCTCCCGATGTTCTGGGAGGATGGCGGCTTCGACTCCTGGGCGTTCTATGGCGTACGAGGTCAACCGGCTGCGATTCTGGTCGATGCTGATGGCAACATCATCGACCGATGGTCGGGCCGCTTTCCCCTCGACACCGTGATCGAACTCGCCCAAGCGAACGCCTGAACTTCCTTTTACCAAGCAACCCCCCTGGTGCCATGACCGACCAAGCCTTACCCCAGCAGCCAACCACGCCAACGTCGCTTGCTGCGGTGGCAGGTATCGCTGCCGGCGCCGCAGCCCTTGGCGCCGGCGAGCTGGCGGCCAGCCTCGCCGCACCGCTGCCTGGCCCGGTCACCGGTGTCGCCAACCGGGTCATCGACGAGGCGCCTACGTGGTTCGTCGATTTCGGCAAGGGGCTCTTCGGCTTGTCCGACAAACCGGCCCTGGTCCTCGGCACGATCATCATCTCGCTGCTGATCGCTTCGGCGCTCGGGGTGTTCTCGACGAACCGGCGAGTGGTCGGTCGTGCGGGGATCGCTGGCTTCGGGGTCGTTGGAGCACTCGCGATCGGCGTCGATGCGCAGGGCGGCTGGCTCGGCGCCATCGTGGTCAGCCTCGTTGCCGTTGGCGCCGGCATCGGTGCGCTCGAGTTCCTCTTCGGCCAGCTCGACTCGGCGACCAGACGGGCTGCGAGCCCGAGTCCCAGGAACCACACACTCCCGATCGGTGTCACCGATTCGCCCACCAACCCGGCGGTCGGGCGACGCTCCTTTCTTGCCGCCACGGGCGTGGTCGGTGCCATCGCCGTCGCTGGCGGCGCGGCCTCACGCTCGCTGCGATCTCGGTCCAACGCCGAGCTGGCTCGTGAAGACGCTCGCGCCGCAGTGCAAGCCAGCGCTGGCGCTGGGGCTGCTGAAGTACAGGCCCAGGTTGCTGCCGTTGCCACTTCGGAAGTGGCCGCAACTCCCGGAATCACCCCCATCGTGATCAGCGGCGATGACTTCTACCGGATCGATACCGCCCTCATCGTGCCCCAGATCGACCCGGCGAACTGGACCTTCACCATCAAGGGCATGGTCGAGAACGAACTGACCTTCACCTACGACGAACTCCTTGCTCGAGCGACCACCATCGAGACCGTCACCCTGTCGTGCGTTTCCAATGAGGTCGGCGGCGGCTTGGTCGGCAATGCGGTGTGGCAAGGTATCCCGCTCACCGAGTTGCTCGACGAAGCCGGCGTGTTGCCCGGTGCCACGCAAATCAAGTCGACCTCGGTCGACGGCTGGGACTGTGGCTTTCCCACCGCGGCTGCCTATGACGGTCGCACTTCGCTCCTCGCCGTTGGTATGAACGACGAACCCCTACCGATTTTGCACGGCTTTCCGGCACGCCTGGTCGTCAGCGGTTTGTACGGCTATGTGTCGGCCACCAAGTGGATCGAGTCCATCGAACTCACCACCATCGAAGACTTCGACGGCTATTGGATCCCTCGGGGCTGGTCGAAGCTCGGTCCGATCAAGACCCAATCGCGCATCGACACACCCCGACGCAATCAGACGATCAGCGCCGGCATGGTGCCAATCGCCGGTGTCGCCTGGGCGCCGAACATCGGCATCGAAGCGGTCGAGGTCCGTATCGACGGCGGCGAATGGATGGAGGCGTCGCTGGGCGAGTCCCTCGGCGTTGATGCTTGGCGTCAATGGGTCCTCAAATGGGACGCCACGCCGGGCGACCACCGGATCGACGTTCGAGCAACCGATAGCTCCGGCTACACCCAAACCGAAACACGCACCGACGTCGCCCCTGACGGCGCGAGCGGCTGGCACGGCATCGACATCAGAGCGAACTGAGGACGAGCCCGCTGAATCCGAGGAACAGCCCCGGAGCGCAGCACCTGACCGCAATTCCCTGAGGCAGGCAGCCCTAGGGAAGGTAACCCCGGGGGTTCACGGCCGAGCCATTGACTCTGAACTCCAAGTGCAGGTGTGGGCCAGTCGAATTGCCGGTCGACCCGACGAGGCCGATCACTTCGCCCTGGCCGACCTGCTGGCCATTCGACACGCTGATCTTCGACTGGTGGGCATACAACGTTGTCACCCCATTGCCATGGTTGATGATGACCGAATTCCCGTAGCCCCCGAGCCAACCGGCACTGATGACGGTGCCACCAGCGGCCGCGGCGATTGGGGTCCCGGTGCCTGCGCCGAGATCGATGCCGGCGTGTAGTCGCTTGGTTCCATAGATCGGGTGAATTCGCCAGCCGTACTCGCTGGTGACGTACGCTGAGATCGGCCACTGGAAGCCAGCCGCCGAGGTGCCGGTGGCCGCCGATGATGGCGGCGGCGGGGGCGGAATCGCCTTCGCCTCTTCTGCTCGGATGAATTCGCTCAGTTCTGCTTCTTCGGCCTCGAACTCGGCGACGGTTTGCTCCCAATCGGCGACACGCGCCGCCATCTCGGCCTTGAGCTCGGCCTGCACGGCCTGCTGTGCCTCGAGCTCGATCAAGAGGTTCGCCATTTCGGCCTCGATGACCGCAGATTGCTCGACAGCATTGTCGGCGATGGCCTGGGCGATATCGGCGTCTTCTTGCACCACTCGCATCTGCTCGAGCAGATCGGGGGCATCAGAGTTGGCCAGCTGCAGCATCGTCGAGTGCCGCATGGCATCAGCGGGACTTTCGGCCGACAGATAGTCATAGGAGCCGTTTGACGCTCGGCCTTCGCCGACGAATCCGCTCACCGCGATCGCTGCCAGTTCCGTCCGGATCTCGGCGATCCTCGCTTGGGCTGCCGCAACGTCGGCCGTTGCCTGTTCGGCCACCGCACGGGCGACGTCGAGCTGGCGCTGGGCATCCACGAGCGAGTTCTGCTGGGCCAAAACACTCTCGTTGATGGCATCGAGCGCGGCCTGCACCTCGGCGTCATCGGCGCGAGCCGCGTTGAGTTCTGCTGCGGCGTCGGCCCGCTCTCGGCGAACCTGGTCGCGCTCTGAGCGGGCGTCGGCGACCGACTCCTGCCCGCCGGCAGCATCGAGACCCGACAACACCATCATGACGGCGACGAGAAGCCCGACCGCACGGAGAGGGGTCGGCCGAGCCGATGAGGTGGGTTGTTCTGAACGGATACGCATGGTTGAAGGGCGAAGGCAATCGTCAGTCATTGGAATCAGGTAACGATACTCGCTACCAGGCGACGCCCGAGGATAGGGGGCTAACGTGGCGAGGTGGGCAAACCAGTTGACCAGCACGGTGCGGTCCTCGACGGGCTCGTCGCGGTGTCGGGCGCCATTGGTGTTGTCGTCGTCTCGCACAACGAATTGCAGCCTGGTGATCTCTCGATCGATGTCGACGGATTGCCGATCGGCGGTCTCCGCCTCACCGGGCTCCATGACGCACTCGATCGCCTCATCGACCAGGTCGAGCGTGAGCTCGGACGACCAGTCGAGGAACTGGACCGAGAGGGTAAGCGGGCCGTGGTTCACCGCCTCGATCAACTCGGCGCGTTCAACCTGCGAAAGGCCGTCGAGGACATCGCCGACCGCCTCCACGTGTCGCGTTTCACGGTCTACAACTATCTGAACAGTCAGACCTGAATCACCAGACCAGCGGACACCCCAGCATCGGGGCGATACCGTCGAGGCCGACGATCCAGAATCAAAGGATGCCGCCGTGGCAGAAAACCAAGACAGTTCTCGCGAGACCCTCGACTGGGCCACCTATGGCACGGCGATCCGCGAGCTGGCACGCCAAGTTGCCGACAGCGACTACCGCCCAGACATGATCCTGGCCATTGCCCGGGGCGGACTCTTTGCGGCGGGATCCCTTGGCTACGCCCTGTCGGTGAAAAATCTCTATGTGATGAACCTGGAGTTCTACGCCGGCGTCGAGGAGCGTCTCAGCGTTCCGGTCATGCTGCCGCCGTACATGGACAAGGTCGACCTCACCGGGGCCAAGATTCTCGTGGCTGACGATGTCGCCGACACCGGCCACACGCTGAAGGCCGTGCATGAGTTCTGCCAGGGCGTCGTCGCCGAATCGCGCACCGCGGTCATCTATGAGAAGCCTCACTCGCTGGTGAAATGCGACTACGTCTGGAAGCACACCGATCAATGGATCAACTTCCCATGGTCGACCGAACCGCCGCTCGCCAGTCCGAGCTCGGGCAACATCGTGGTCGACGCCTGAACAATCGAGGCGGCACTCATGATGCCCCTCGCCATCTTCGCCAGATCGGTCGCCTACGATCGGCCGGGTGATGTTGCGATGACCAAGAGGATCCTCCTTGTGATCGTCGGCGCCTTGGCCGCGGCGGTCATGATTTCCACTGCGGCCGATGCTGTCGATATCGCAGGCTCGAGCATCGAGGACGGCGACGGCCGCTACCTGCTGTCGGCTGCGGGTGGTCTGATCTTCGTTGTTTGCCTCTACCTCTTGGTCGTCGATCTCGCGGGCGCACGACGGTCTCGAACGCTTACCTATCCCGGTGATGACACTCCGCCAGCAGCGGTCGATCGCCAGTCGCTGGCCGATCGACTCGCCATCAAGTCGGTGGATTCGGGTGCCGCAAGCTCGTCCATCAAACGCGGTCCGATCGTTGTCACGCCACCAACCGCGTCCAGTGATCAGCGATCAGCCACTCGTTCGTCGTCTGGCACGGGCCTCTTCGGTGCCGCTGCACCATCTGAGCAAGTCGGCAGCGCCGAAGGACTCTTCGGACACCGTCCGTCACCCCATCAGTCTTCCGAGTCCGGTGTCGTCTCGGCGCCCACTCAGCACGAACCAATGAGCGTACCGGAGCCGGCACCTGCGCCGATGGACGCGCCAGCGCCAGCGCCAATGCCAATGCCAATGCCAGCGCCGGCATCAGCGGATGCTCGCCCGGCACATGATCCGGCAAAGTCACCTTCGGCGCTGAACCGCCCTCGCAGCGAGCCAGCACCCCCCGAGAACGCGGTTTCGCACTCGTCCGAGATCGACGACAACCAGCCAATCGCACTGCGTGACTATGACCCGGGCGACATCGACCGCACCATCGACGAGCACAATCGGATGGCCGTCGATGCGCTGGTGACGTCAGGAACATCGAGCAGCGAAGGTCCCCTGACGGCTGCCGATAT
Organism: Acidimicrobiales bacterium; assembly: GCA_038212405.1. Classification (GTDB taxonomy): domain Bacteria; phylum Actinomycetota; class Acidimicrobiia; order Acidimicrobiales; family SZUA-35; genus JBBQUN01. The sequence goes on from JBBQUN010000049.1 coordinate 10,725, forward strand.
TCGCACCATGCTGTTCATCGACCTCAGTTCCGAACAACTCCGCTCGATACTCCATGAGGCTCGAGACGAGGAGCCGGCCCCGTTGGGGAACCGGCAGCTCGACACCGCGAGCAGGGCGGGCAGCGCAGAGCTGCCCCTCGTGCCCGCACTCGCTGCTGGCGAATCGACCAACGACGATGCCACTGCCAGCGTCGCGTCGCATCCCGATGATCGGCTCCCTCATTGGCACGTCATCGACCATGGCGTCGATAGTGACGGTGGGACTGACGACGACGGGAATGACCCAACCGATGAGCCGCCATCGACGGGCTATCTCTACGCAACCGGTGGCAACTGATCCAAGGCGCTTCACCTTTGATTCCCCAGCCAGCTGATTCCCTAGCCAGCTTCCTCGCTGGGCCCTGTTCGCCGGGGCTGCGGGTTCAAGCTTCGCCCGTACCCAACGAAACCCCTGTCATCGGCCGATGACAGGGGTTTCGTTGGGTACGGGCGAAGCTTGAACCCGCAGCCCCGGCGAACAGGGCCCAGCGAGGAAGCTGGCTAGGGAATCAGCTGGCTGGGGAATCAAAGGTGAAGCGCCTTGGATCAGTTGCCACCGGTTGCGTAGAGATAGCCCGTCGATGGCGGCTCATCGGTTGGGTCATTCCCGTCGTCGTCAGTCCCACCGTCACTATCGACGCCATGGTCGATGACGTGCCAATGAGGGAGCCGATCATCGGGATGCGACGCGACGCTGGCAGTGGCATCGTCGTTGGTCGATTCGCCAGCAGCGAGTGCGGGCACGAGGGGCAGCTCTGCGCTGCCCGCCCTGCTCGCGGTGTCGAGCTGCCGGTTCCCCAACGGGGCCGGCTCCTCGTCTCGAGCCTCATGGAGTATCGAGCGGAGTTGTTCGGAACTGAGGTCGATGAACAGCATGGTGCGAATATCGGCAGCCGTCAGGGGACCTTCGCTGCTCGATGTTCCTGACGTCACCAGCGCATCGACGGCCATCCGATTGTGCTCGTCGATGGTGCGGTCGATGTCGCCCGGGTCATAGTCACGCAGTGCGATTGGCTGGTTGTCGTCGATCTCGGACGAGTGCGAAACCGCGTTCTCGGGGGGTGCTGGCTCGCTGCGAGGGCGGTTCAGCGCCGAAGGTGACTTTGCCGGATCATGTGCCGGGCGAGCATCCGCTGATGCCGGCGCTGGCATTGGCATTGGCATTGGCGCTGGCGCTGGCGCGTCCATCGGCGCAGGTGCCGGCTCCGGTACGCTCATTGGTTCGTGCTGAGTGGGCGCCGAGACGACACCGGACTCGGAAGACTGATGGGGTGACGGACGGTGTCCGAAGAGTCCTTCGGCGCTGCCGACTTGCTCAGATGGTGCAGCGGCACCGAAGAGGCCCGTGCCAGACGACGAACGAGTGGCTGATCGCTGATCACTGGACGCGGTTGGTGGCGTGACAACGATCGGACCGCGTTTGATGGACGAGCTTGCGGCACCCGAATCCACCGACTTGATGGCGAGTCGATCGGCCAGCGACTGGCGATCGACCGCTGCTGGCGGAGTGTCATCACCGGGATAGGTAAGCGTTCGAGACCGTCGTGCGCCCGCGAGATCGACGACCAAGAGGTAGAGGCAAACAACGAAGATCAGACCACCCGCAGCCGACAGCAGGTAGCGGCCGTCGCCGTCCTCGATGCTCGAGCCTGCGATATCGACAGCATCGGCCGCAGTGGAAATCATGACCGCCGCGGCCAAGGCGCCGACGATCACAAGGAGGATCCTCTTGGTCATCGCAACATCACCCGGCCGATCGTAGGCGACCGATCTGGCGAAGATGGCGAGGGGCATCATGAGTGCCGCCTCGATTGTTCAGGCGTCGACCACGATGTTGCCCGAGCTCGGACTGGCGAGCGGCGGTTCGGTCGACCATGGGAAGTTGATCCATTGATCGGTGTGCTTCCAGACGTAGTCGCATTTCACCAGCGAGTGAGGCTTCTCATAGATGACCGCGGTGCGCGATTCGGCGACGACGCCCTGGCAGAACTCATGCACGGCCTTCAGCGTGTGGCCGGTGTCGGCGACATCGTCAGCCACGAGAATCTTGGCCCCGGTGAGGTCGACCTTGTCCATGTACGGCGGCAGCATGACCGGAACGCTGAGACGCTCCTCGACGCCGGCGTAGAACTCCAGGTTCATCACATAGAGATTTTTCACCGACAGGGCGTAGCCAAGGGATCCCGCCGCAAAGAGTCCGCCCCGGGCAATGGCCAGGATCATGTCTGGGCGGTAGTCGCTGTCGGCAACTTGGCGTGCCAGCTCGCGGATCGCCGTGCCATAGGTGGCCCAGTCGAGGGTCTCGCGAGAACTGTCTTGGTTTTCTGCCACGGCGGCATCCTTTGATTCTGGATCGTCGGCCTCGACGGTATCGCCCCGATGCTGGGGTGTCCGCTGGTCTGGTGATTCAGGTCTGACTGTTCAGATAGTTGTAGACCGTGAAACGCGACACGTGGAGGCGGTCGGCGATGTCCTCGACGGCCTTTCGCAGGTTGAACGCGCCGAGTTGATCGAGGCGGTGAACCACGGCCCGCTTACCCTCTCGGTCCAGTTCCTCGACTGGTCGTCCGAGCTCACGCTCGACCTGGTCGATGAGGCGATCGAGTGCGTCATGGAGCCCGGTGAGGCGGAGACCGCCGATCGGCAATCCGTCGACATCGATCGAGAGATCACCAGGCTGCAATTCGTTGTGCGAGACGACGACAACACCAATGGCGCCCGACACCGCGACGAGCCCGTCGAGGACCGCACCGTGCTGGTCAACTGGTTTGCCCACCTCGCCACGTTAGCCCCCTATCCTCGGGCGTCGCCTGGTAGCGAGTATCGTTACCTGATTCCAATGACTGACGATTGCCTTCGCCCTTCAACCATGCGTATCCGTTCAGAACAACCCACCTCATCGGCTCGGCCGACCCCTCTCCGTGCGGTCGGGCTTCTCGTCGCCGTCATGATGGTGTTGTCGGGTCTCGATGCTGCCGGCGGGCAGGAGTCGGTCGCCGACGCCCGCTCAGAGCGCGACCAGGTTCGCCGAGAGCGGGCCGACGCCGCAGCAGAACTCAACGCGGCTCGCGCCGATGACGCCGAGGTGCAGGCCGCGCTCGATGCCATCAACGAGAGTGTTTTGGCCCAGCAGAACTCGCTCGTGGATGCCCAGCGCCAGCTCGACGTCGCCCGTGCGGTGGCCGAACAGGCAACGGCCGACGTTGCGGCAGCCCAAGCGAGGATCGCCGAGATCCGGACGGAACTGGCAGCGATCGCGGTGAGCGGATTCGTCGGCGAAGGCCGAGCGTCAAACGGCTCCTATGACTATCTGTCGGCCGAAAGTCCCGCTGATGCCATGCGGCACTCGACGATGCTGCAGCTGGCCAACTCTGATGCCCCCGATCTGCTCGAGCAGATGCGAGTGGTGCAAGAAGACGCCGATATCGCCCAGGCCATCGCCGACAATGCTGTCGAGCAATCTGCGGTCATCGAGGCCGAAATGGCGAACCTCTTGATCGAGCTCGAGGCACAGCAGGCCGTGCAGGCCGAGCTCAAGGCCGAGATGGCGGCGCGTGTCGCCGATTGGGAGCAAACCGTCGCCGAGTTCGAGGCCGAAGAAGCAGAACTGAGCGAATTCATCCGAGCAGAAGAGGCGAAGGCGATTCCGCCCCCGCCGCCGCCATCATCGGCGGCCACCGGCACCTCGGCGGCTGGCTTCCAGTGGCCGATCTCAGCGTACGTCACCAGCGAGTACGGCTGGCGAATTCACCCGATCTATGGAACCAAGCGACTACACGCCGGCATCGATCTCGGCGCAGGCACCGGGACCCCAATCGCCGCGGCCGCTGGTGGCACCGTCATCAGTGCCGGTTGGCTCGGGGGCTACGGGAATTCGGTCATCATCAACCATGGCAATGGGGTGACAACGTTGTATGCCCACCAGTCGAAGATCAGCGTGTCGAATGGCCAGCAGGTCGGCCAGGGCGAAGTGATCGGCCTCGTCGGGTCGACCGGCAATTCGACTGGCCCACACCTGCACTTGGAGTTCAGAGTCAATGGCTCGGCCGTGAACCCCCGGGGTTACCTTCCCTAGGGCTGCCTGCCTCAGGGAATTGCGGTCAGGTGCTGCGCTCCGGGGCTGTTCCTCGGATTCAGCGGGCTCGTCCTCAGTTCGCTCTGATGTCGATGCCGTGCCAGCCGCTCGCGCCGTCAGGGGCGACGTCGGTGCGTGTTTCGGTTTGGGTGTAGCCGGAGCTATCGGTTGCTCGAACGTCGATCCGGTGGTCGCCCGGCGTGGCGTCCCATTTGAGGACCCATTGACGCCAAGCATCAACGCCGAGGGACTCGCCCAGCGACGCCTCCATCCATTCGCCGCCGTCGATACGGACCTCGACCGCTTCGATGCCGATGTTCGGCGCCCAGGCGACACCGGCGATTGGCACCATGCCGGCGCTGATCGTCTGATTGCGTCGGGGTGTGTCGATGCGCGATTGGGTCTTGATCGGACCGAGCTTCGACCAGCCCCGAGGGATCCAATAGCCGTCGAAGTCTTCGATGGTGGTGAGTTCGATGGACTCGATCCACTTGGTGGCCGACACATAGCCGTACAAACCGCTGACGACCAGGCGTGCCGGAAAGCCGTGCAAAATCGGTAGGGGTTCGTCGTTCATACCAACGGCGAGGAGCGAAGTGCGACCGTCATAGGCAGCCGCGGTGGGAAAGCCACAGTCCCAGCCGTCGACCGAGGTCGACTTGATTTGCGTGGCACCGGGCAACACGCCGGCTTCGTCGAGCAACTCGGTGAGCGGGATACCTTGCCACACCGCATTGCCGACCAAGCCGCCGCCGACCTCATTGGAAACGCACGACAGGGTGACGGTCTCGATGGTGGTCGCTCGAGCAAGGAGTTCGTCGTAGGTGAAGGTCAGTTCGTTCTCGACCATGCCCTTGATGGTGAAGGTCCAGTTCGCCGGGTCGATCTGGGGCACGATGAGGGCGGTATCGATCCGGTAGAAGTCATCGCCGCTGATCACGATGGGGGTGATTCCGGGAGTTGCGGCCACTTCCGAAGTGGCAACGGCAGCAACCTGGGCCTGTACTTCAGCAGCCCCAGCGCCAGCGCTGGCTTGCACTGCGGCGCGAGCGTCTTCACGAGCCAGCTCGGCGTTGGACCGAGATCGCAGCGAGCGTGAGGCCGCGCCGCCAGCGACGGCGATGGCACCGACCACGCCCGTGGCGGCAAGAAAGGAGCGTCGCCCGACCGCCGGGTTGGTGGGCGAATCGGTGACACCGATCGGGAGTGTGTGGTTCCTGGGACTCGGGCTCGCAGCCCGTCTGGTCGCCGAGTCGAGCTGGCCGAAGAGGAACTCGAGCGCACCGATGCCGGCGCCAACGGCAACGAGGCTGACCACGATGGCGCCGAGCCAGCCGCCCTGCGCATCGACGCCGATCGCGAGTGCTCCAACGACCCCGAAGCCAGCGATCCCCGCACGACCGACCACTCGCCGGTTCGTCGAGAACACCCCGAGCGCCGAAGCGATCAGCAGCGAGATGATGATCGTGCCGAGGACCAGGGCCGGTTTGTCGGACAAGCCGAAGAGCCCCTTGCCGAAATCGACGAACCACGTAGGCGCCTCGTCGATGACCCGGTTGGCGACACCGGTGACCGGGCCAGGCAGCGGTGCGGCGAGGCTGGCCGCCAGCTCGCCGGCGCCAAGGGCTGCGGCGCCGGCAGCGATACCTGCCACCGCAGCAAGCGACGTTGGCGTGGTTGGCTGCTGGGGTAAGGCTTGGTCGGTCATGGCACCAGGGGGGTTGCTTGGTAAAAGGAAGTTCAGGCGTTCGCTTGGGCGAGTTCGATCACGGTGTCGAGGGGAAAGCGGCCCGACCATCGGTCGATGATGTTGCCATCAGCATCGACCAGAATCGCAGCCGGTTGACCTCGTACGCCATAGAACGCCCAGGAGTCGAAGCCGCCATCCTCCCAGAACATCGGGAGCGACGCCGTACCGGTCGTCTCGACGAACTCCTTGGCGAAGTCGAGGTCGTCCTGGGTGCCGAGACCGACCACGTTCACGATGCTGGCGTTCTGCTGAGCAAACTGCTCAACGGCCGGGCCCTCGGCCCGGCAGGCTGGTCAATGCGGCGCCCAGAACCAGATAAGGGTGGGGAGACTGCCTCCAGCGACCTGTTCGGCGAAGTTGACCGTCTCGCCCGAGCCCAGGTCGACGACATCGACGGACGGGTAGTTGGCGAGCGTTGCCGAGGCATCGGCGCCGTCGTCGGCCTCCTCGCTGGATGCAGCGTCATCAGGTGCGGCCTCGGTGGATTCAGTGCCGCCGGATCCAGTGCCGCTGCTGGTCGTCGGGTCGGTGCCAACGGTCGTGGCAGCATCAGTTGGTGCAGGTTCGCCGGCGTCGGTCGCACTGGATCCGCACGCCGAAGCGGCCAGGCCGAGGGCGAGCAGCAGGGCGATCGAACGTTTGCGCCCTGGGGCATACGGCGACGAACCCTGCGTGGAAGGCATTGCGATGAGCGATCGTGGCATCGCAGCGAAACCATCGACCTGCGAATCGCATTCCCTCTGCCCGGAAATCTTCTTGTAGGTTCCCCAGATGATCGATCTCAACGGACGAGTGGTACTGGTAACCGGCGGTAATGGAGGCATCGGGCTCGGGTTGGCGAAAGGGTGCGTCAAGGCGGGCGCCGACGTCGTCATCTGGGGTACCAACACCGACAAGCTGGCGGTTGCCGAGGCCGAACTCAACGATGACGCGCTCCAAGCGAGTCGGATGCGCTCCGGCGGCGCTGGTCGGGTTCTGGCCCAGCGAGTCGATGTACGTTCCGAGGAAGAAGTCGTTGGCTCATTCGCCGCTGCAGTGAGCGCTCTTGGCAAGGTCGACGCCGTGTTCGCCAACGCAGGCATCGGCGAAGGCGCTCCGTTCATCGAGCAGACGCTCGAGCTGTGGCACCGCGTCCATTCGGTCAACATCGACGGTGCCTTCCTCACGTTGCGAGAGGGCGCTCGCCACATGGTCGAGCGGGGCGAAGGCGGATCCTTGGTTGGGGTGTCATCGACGTCGGCCATCCATGGCGCACCACGCAGCCAGCCCTACGCCGTATCGAAAGCCGGCATGTTGGCGATGATGCGCGGTCTTGCCGTGGAACTCGCTCGGTACGGCATCCGGGCCAACAGCATCATTCCTGGATGGACCGAAACCGAAATGACCGAGGCCGGGCGCGAGAACGCAAAATTCCTGGCAAATACGACCCAGCGGACGCCGGTTCGGCGCTGGGGCTCCCCTGACGACTTCGAATCGATCGGCGCATTTCTCGCTGATCCAACCCAAACCTTCCACACTGGCGACGAGTTGGTCGTCGACGGTGGCTACACCCGGTTCTGACCTGCGCTGTAGGGTGCAACTCAATCAACGGGCGCAACCCGACACTCGGGGCGGGCCCATCAACGAAACGGTGCCGGGGAGGCAGCAAATGAAGGTCGTGGTCGATTTCGATCTGTGTGAGAGCAACGCGGTGTGCATGGGCATCGTTCCCGAGGTGTTCGAAGTCCGAGACGACGACTTCCTCTACATCCTCCAGGAGGAGCCGCCAGCTGAGCTCCACCAGAAGGTGCGCGAGGCAGCCGAACGTTGTCCCAAGCAGGCCATCACCCTCGAGGACTGAGTCCGTGTTCGAACACATCGTGGTCGTCGGTGCCTCGTTGGCTGGCCTCCAGGCGGCCCAGGGTCTACGGCGCGGCGGCTTCGAAGGTCTGCTCACCATCGTTGGCGACGAGCCCGACTACCCCTACGACCGGCCGCCATTGTCGAAGGGGTTCCTCGACGGCAAGGTCCCCGAGGAGAAGCTGCGTCTGCGCGGGGCCGCCGACCCCGAAGCACTTGGGGTCGAGTGGAAGCTCGGTGTCGCCGGCGTCGCTCTCGATGCGGCAACGCGCACGATCACGTTGAGCGATGGGTCGGAACTGCGCGCCGACGGCATCGTGATCGCCACCGGTTCGGCCCCCCGGCGGTTGCCGGGTTTCGACCTACCGGGTGTGTTCGAGCTGCGAACGCTTGCTGATGCGCGTGCGCTACGTGGAGCCCTCGAAGCCGGGCCCAAGCGAGTCGTGGTGATCGGTGCCGGATTCATCGGTGCCGAGGTGGCCTCGACGGCACGGGGCCTCGGCCTCGACGTCTCGCTGATCGAAGCGGCGGAAACGCCGCTGGCGCGAGTCCTCGACCACGCGGCGGGCGAAGCCATCGCCGACCTTCACCGTGGCCATGGCGTCGATGTTCGCCTCGGGGCAACGGTGGCCTCGATCCAGGCCGACGATCGCGGTGCGGTGTGCAGCGTGACCATGGGCGACGGCGACGTTCTCGAAACCGACCTCGTTGTCGTTGGCATCGGGTGTATTCCCAATACCGGATGGCTCGAGGGGTCGGGACTCACCATCGACAACGGCGTGGTGTGCGACGAGACCTGTCTCGCCGCTCCCGGCATCGTGGCCGCAGGCGATGTCGCCCGCTGGCCCAACGGTCGCTTCGGTGGCAACCTCACCCGAGTCGAGCAGTGGGACAACGCCATCGAACAAGGCACCTACGTGGCTCGACGCCTGCTGGCGCTCGAGTCCGGTGACGAGGTCGAGCCCTACGAGCCAACGCCATGGTTTTGGTCGGACCAGTACGACCGCAAGCTGCAGTTGGCAGGCATTCCGACCAACAACGCCGAGGTCGTCAATGGCTCCATTGCCGATCAGGTCTTCCTCCAGATCTATTCCGATGACGACGCCAACTTCGTTGGCGCACTCGGCTGGAACCGACCGCGCCAAGCCATCCAAGCCCGCATGTTGCTCAACAACGGCGCTTCGCTCGACGAAGCCCGTGCCACGCTTGCCGACTGAACGAACCGCAGGCGAGCCAGCGGTATCCGCAGCGAGCGCGGCACACGCACGGGCAGATTCGGCGGGCGCCGAGCTCGTCGAACACGTAGACGGCGAGGGCAACGTCCTCGAGATCGTCACCCGAGCAGCGGTTCGCCAGGGCGTCTTGCGGCACCGATGTACCTACATCGCGGTTGTCGACCGTCACGATCGAATCGTGGTGCATCGGCGGGCCGAGTGGAAAGACGTCTACCCGGGTTGGTGGGATCTGGCCTTTGGCGGGCTGTGTGCGGTTGGCGAAGACTGGGTGAGCGCGGCGCGCCGAGAATTGGCCGAAGAGGCGGGGCTCAGCGGTGAGGCGCTGTGGCCACTGGGTCGGATGCATTACGAGGCCGTTGATGGCCTCGTGCTCGGCGAGGTCTATCTGGTCCGTTCCGATGCTGAGCCGACGTGTCCCGACGACGAGGTCGTCGAGGTCGATCGAATACCGATTGGCGACCTGGCGACCTGGCTCGATGGCCGATTGGTGTGCAACGACTCTCGCTTGGTCATTGCTCCGCTCGTGGTTACTGCGCTCGCTGCTATCGCTCGATAGTCGCAAGCGCCGAGGCCAGTCGCCGTAGCGCTTCGTCGAACAGCGCAGGATCAACCGAGGAGTAGCTCAACCGGATGCTTGTCGTTGCCGGTGCATCAATGCCGAACGCAGCTCCAGGAACGAAGGCGACACCGCGCTCGAGCGCCGCCGGCAGTAGAGCGTCGACGGCGACACCGAGATCACACCAAAGAAAGAAGCCACCTCCCTGCGGTGTGACGACCACGCTTGGCAGGTGGCGTTGGAGCGCGGTTCGCAGCATCAGACGTCGGACTCGGTAGTGGTCGCGAAGTCCATCGAGGTGGGCGAGCCACCAACGGTGGTCCGACAGCACCTCGGCGACCAGCAGCTGGTTGAAGGTCGAGGTGTGGAGGTCGGCGCCTTGTTTGACCAGCGCGAGCCGTGTGACGAGCCGTGGGTCGGCGTCGATCCAACCAACTCGTAGTCCAGGCGCCATGGTCTTCGACATCGAACCGAGCCGGACGACCTGAGGTGACTCCGGCAGTACCGACCCAGGGAGTACCGACCCAGGGAGTGGTGGCCGGTTGGGAGTGGCATCGAGCGCGAGTTCGGCGTACGGATCGTCAGCGATGACGAGGAAGTCGTAGGCCTCGGCCAATTCGACCAATCGGCGTCCTCGTTCGCTCGTGAGGCTGGCACCCGTTGGGTTCTGGAACGTTGGGTTGACGTAGCAGAGGCGAGGCCGGAGACCGCTGGCGAGGCGGCTCTCGAGCACATCGACGCAGATGCCCTCGTGGTCGACCGGGATGCCAACGAGCTGGTGCGAGTAGCTGCGAAAAACCTGCGAAGCGCCGAGGTAACCGGGGTCCTCGAAGGCAACGACCGAGGCCGAATCGGTAGCTGAGGACGCAAGCCGAGCAATGAGGTCGAGAGCTTGCTGTGAGCCGGCAGTGATGAGTAGGCGATCGGGGTCGGGCGAGATCGGTCGAACGAGTAGCCGCTGGAGTTCTGGCTCGCCCCTGGTCAAGCCGTACTGGAGCACCGTCGGGCCGTACTCGGTGAGGAGTCGTTCGCTGGCTACCTGACAACGCTCGGCCGGTAACAACGCAGCCGCCGGCAGCCCGCCTGCCAGTGACAACATGTTGGGTTGCCGAGCGTGAATCAGGAGGTCGCGGATCACCGACGAGGTCCAACGATCGTCGGTGATCAGTTGCGTGATCAACGCGGGCTCGTGTCGATCGAGTGTGTGCATGGTAGGAGACTGACAGCGCGGGGGAGCGGCGTCGAGAGCCACTTCGGTGACAGTGGCCTGAGGGTGACGCGTACTGTCGGCCGGTGGAGTTTGACGGTGAGAGGTTTCACCGAATTTCTACAGTTGGCGTCGGTGCTGTCGATATCTCGGTATGACTTCGGTGATCACTCGTGGACGAGTCCGCTTGCAACCGCTCGCCGCCAGCCGGTGTGCGGCGCCGCTGGAGGTCGAGTTGGACGTGTGCCGCCCTGACGGCCAGCTCACCATTGGCGACCTTCGTCACGCGGCGGAGCGTCTCGAGGCGATGGGCCGCAACGAATCAGCGCATCGTATGTGGACCACCATGGGACTCGCTGCCGGCGAAGCCGATGATCTGAAGCTGTGGAACTACGCCGATCGTCGGGCGAACGACGCAATCGAGCGAGCCGCCGAGTCGATTACCGAGATGTACCGCCAAGCCAGCGTTCGCTCTGACTATCAGGCGATTGCCAGCTCACGTGCAGCAGGCAAATCGATCCATGCCGTCGCACACGAGCATGGCTGCTCAACGACGACCGTGCGAAGAGCCGTCGACTACGTGCAGCGCCGTGACGATCTGCTGGCGAAGCATCCTGACCTGGCCTCGGCCCTGATGGAAGGGGCCGACGCCGAACTGTTGGCCACGTACCTCGACGAGGATCCGAAGCTTCTGCGTTGGATGCTGGCGTCGCAGTTCGACCGTCGCAGCTGAACCCGTCGGCCGAGACCATCAGGCGCTGCTGCGCCCGACGACTCGCTGCGCCCGACGACTCGCTGCGATTCGATGAGGATGAGGTAGTGGCCTGTGTGGTCTAGGCCACTTTGGGTCAGACTGACCGGGTGACTCGTATCGAACGGCCTGTCCGCCTTGGCACGAAAGCGTTCCTGTCGACTCTTGGTGACTGGGCAGCGGGGCCAGGGGCG
>JBBQUN010000050.1:0-22221 GCA_038212405.1 Acidimicrobiales bacterium
GCGCCAACCGATGTCGGAGCGGGCGAACAGCTCGGAGTCGTTGGTGACATCGTTGACCACGGTGTAGGCCTTTCGGAGGGCTTGATCGAGGTTGGCGCCAACGCCGACCACATTGAGGACTCGGCCGCCGAACGACACGAGGTCGCCGGATTCGTTGCGCCTGGTGCCGGCGTGAAGCACGCTCACGTCGGGTTGATCGACAGCGATGGTCTCCGGAATGGCGATGCCACTGACCGGACTGGCCGGATAGCCGGCCGCCGCGATCACGACGGTGGCAGCGACCGTGTCGGCGCGACGAGCGAGCGGCGTCCACGACTCGCCGTTGGCAGCAGCGGCCATGACCTCGAGCACGTCGCCATCGAGGAGCGGGAGGAGCACTTGGGTCTCGGGATCGCCGAACCGGCAGTTGTATTCGACCAGTCGGGGCCCGTTGGGTGTCAGCATGATGCCGGCATAGATGACACCGACGTACGGTGTTCCTTCGGCCGCCATGCCCTGCGATGCTCGCACCAGGAACTGTTCGACCAGGTCGTCGACCAGCGCAGGGGCGACGCCCGGGACCGGGGCGAATGCGCCCATGCCACCGGTGTTGGGGCCGGTGTCGCCGTCGCCGACTCGCTTGTGGTCTTGTGCGGTGAGGTTGCCGAGTGGATCGAGCTGTGTGGCACTGGAGATGCCGAAGAGCGACAGCTCCTCGCCCTCCATACGTTCCTCGATGACGATGGCGGCACCGGCCTGGCCCATCGACGCGCCCGACAGCATCTCGATGATGGCGTGTTCGGTTTCGGCTCGCCCTTCGGGAATGATCACGCCCTTGCCTGCGGCCAAACCGTCGGCTTTGACGACGACCGGACCGCCGATGACATCGAGATAGGCCAATGCCGGCTCAACCTCGGTGAAACGTTGAAAGGCCGGACCGGGAATGCCATGACGCCCGGCGAAGTCGCGGGCGAAGGCCTTCGAGCCTTCGAGCTGGGCCGCCAGTTTGCTGGGCCCGAAACAGGCGAAGCCTGCGTTGGTCAGCGCGTCGGCGATACCGGCAACGAGTGGAACCTCGGGCCCAACGACCACGAGGTCGACGCCATGCTCGGAGCAGTGGGCGACGACGGCGTCATGGTCATTCACGTCGAGCGCCACGTTGTAGGCCTCGGTGCCAGGATTGCCCGGCGCCACCTGGAGTTCGCTCAACAACGCAGAGCCGACGATGGCGTTGGCCAACGCGTGTTCGCGACCACCGGAACCAATGAGCAGCACCCGCATCAGCCGAAGACTCCGTCGAAGCGAGCCTTGGAGTTGGCCAGCGAGAGCTGCACCGGGATCGGATATGAACCGGTGAAACAGGCGTTGCAGTAGCCGTCGTCTCGGCCCAAGGCCTTCATCATTCGTTCGACCGAGAGGAATCCGAGGCTGTCGGCGCCGATGTGATCGCAGATTTCCGGCACGCCCAGTTGGTGTGCGATCAGTTCTTCGTAGGTGCCCATGTCGACGCCGAAGAAACAGGGGTGAGCGATCGGCGGGCAGGTGACCCGCATGTGCACCTCGGTCGCCCCGGCGTCTCGCACCAGCTTGATCAACGGGCCAGAAGTGGTGCCTCGAACGATGGAGTCGTCGATCACGACCACGCGCTTGCCGCGAATGTTCTCTTCGAGGGTGTTGAACTTGAGGGCGACCCCCTGCTTGCGAAGCTCGTCGGTCGGCTCGATGAAGGTACGCCCGATGTAGCGGTTCTTCACGAAGCCTTCGTTGTAGGTGATGCCCGAGACAGCGGCATACCCAATGGCAGCAGGCATGGACGAGTCAGGCACCGGGATGACCACGTCGGCCTCGACCGGGTGTTCACGGGCGAGTTCCTCGCCAAGACGCTGGCGAGCCTGGTGCACGTTCATGCCATCCCAGAAGGCGTCGGGGCGAGAGAAATAGATGTGCTCGAACGTGCAGCGGGCCTGCTTCTCTTTCGCCGGCAGCGCATGGGTGGAGCGAGCCAGATCGCCTTGCAGCACCACGACTTCACCGGGCTCGATCTCCCGGATGGCCTTGCAGCCAAGGGTTTCGAGCGCACCGGTCTCTGAGGCGATCGCGTGGCCGCCCGATGCGAGCTTGCCCATCGACAGCGGACGGAAGCCCCACGGGTCTCGGCACGCCACCACCTTGGTGCCGGCGATGACCACCAACGAGTAGGCGCCCTCCCACTGCGGCATCACATTCACCAGGCGCTCTTCCCAGGTGACACCTTCCGATGCTGCGAGCATCATGGCGATGACTTCGGAATCCGACGACGACTGCAAGCCGGCGCCCCGTTCGAGCAGTTTCTGACGCAATTGATCGGTGTTGACGAGGTTGCCGTTGTGAGCAACCCCGAGCGGACCGTGCATGGTCTCGATCACATAGGGCTGGACGTTGCGATCGGAGTTGTTGCCGGTGGTCGAGTAACGAGTGTGGCCGATCGCCATGCCGCCGGTGAGCGGGCGAAGCACGTCGGCGTTGAAGACCTGATTGACCAGGCCCTGCCCCTTGTGCACCCGCACGGCCCGACCGTCGGCGACCGCGATACCTGCCGCTTCCTGACCCCGATGTTGCAGGGCATACAGACCAAAGAACGCTTGACGAGCGGCTTCGCTTCCTGAACTCGAAATACCGATCACCCCGCACTCTTCCTTGGGAATGTCATCGGCGTCGAAGTTGGCAGCAGCGTTGCTGCTCGACAGGTCGGGAAAGTGGGCGCTACTCATGGGATACGAGCTCCGAGAGGTTGGCAATGATCCGCTGTTCGGCAGGTTGGGACCCGGGCACGAACGTGCGACCGGTGAGGCGTTCGTAGAGTTCGACGTACCGAGCCGATGTCTGTTCCCAGACGTCGGGGGGCAACTCGGGTGGCGGACCGTCTCCACCGTATCCAACTGCCTTGAGGGCGAGTCGGACGGGTTCTTTGTCGTAGCCGTCGGGTGCTTGTCCGCTCGCAAGTCGATCATCGAGCGTGGCCTTCGACCAATACCGCGACGAGTCAGGTGTATGCATCTCGTCGATCAGCAACAACTCGCCGTCAGGGGCCAGACCGAACTCGTATTTGGTGTCGGCGAGGACGAAACCCGCCGCATCGGCAATGGCCGCTCCCCGGGCGAACAGCTCGAGCGCCACCTGTTGGATGCGTCGCCACAGCGCCGGTTCGACCAAACCCTGCTCGACGACCTGGGCGAGGGTGATCGGCTCGTCGTGCTCACCGTCGGCTGCCTTGGTGGTTGGCGTGATGATCGGCTCGGGAAGCGGGCCGTGCGCAACGAGACCGTCGGGCAAGGTGTGGCCGTAGAGCACCCGTTCTCCCGCCAGGTACCTGGGGAGAATGGCGGTCGAGGTGGAGCCGGTGAGTCGGGCTCGAACGACCACTTCGACCGGAAGCGGCGTTGCATCGATGGCAACCAACGCGTTCGGATCGGGAATGGCGATGGCGTGGTTCGCAACGATGTCGGCCGTCTGCTCGAACCACCAGGCCGCAAGCTGGTTGAGCACCTGGCCCTTGTGGGGTACCAGCCCGATGACGCGATCGAATGCGCTGAGTCGGTCGGTGGTGACGAGCAGCCGGCGGGGTTCGCCACCTCGAAGCTGCCACGTCTCGCGGACTTTGCCGGAGCGGTGCCCGGGAAGGTCGAGGGTCAGGTCGGAGAGCACACCCACGCTGTTCAATTTGGCGACCTCATCATGCGGTTCGAGAGTTCGGGGTTCGAGAACTCCGATGGACGGCATGAGTTCGGTGACATGGCCCATCTTCCGCCCGGCCCGAACCTCGGTCTTGCCGTAGAGATGGATGACCGTGTCAGGCTTGGTCAGCAGATCGGGCACGCCGTCGATGTCCTGCCCGATCAGGTTGGTCATCACCGCGTCGCGCAGCCGCCCGGTGCCACCGAGCGGTTGTCCCGTCACGGCCCGGATGTGCTGCTCGAACTGCGAGACTGCGCACGCCGCTTCGGTCCAGTGCCCAGAGTTGTGCACCCGGGGCGCGAACTCGTTGGCGATGACCGACCCGTCGGCGAGCACGAACAGTTCCAGCCCGAGCACACCGACATAGTCCAGCGCCGCCGCCAGCGATGCAGCTGCAGCTCGGGCCGCCTCGGCCGTGGTGGCAGCAACACGCGCCGGGACGGTCGAAGTGCGGAGGATGCCGTCACGATGCTCGTTGCGAACCGGGTCATAACAGCGGACTTCGCCGCCGGCCGACCGAACGGCAATGACCGAGAGCTCGCACTCGAAATCGATGAATCCCTCGGCAATCAGTGGCACGCTGCCGAGCTCGGCAAAGGCCGCCGAATGATCGGTGCCCGGCTCGATTCGCCGCTGGCCTTTGCCGTCGTAGCCGAGGCGTCGGGTCTTGAGAATGGCCCGCCCGCCGAGATCGGCAACGGCGGCATCGAGTTGGTTTTGGTTGTCGACGGAGCGGAAGGGTGCCGTGCCGATTCCCTGCTCGACGAGGAAGGTCTTTTCGATCAGTCGATCCTGAGCAGTGGCCAGTGCGCTGACATTCGGATGGACCGGTACTCGGCCATCGAGCGCATGGACCGCAGCCTCGGGCACGTTCTCGAACTCATAGGTCACCACATCGCAAGCGTCAGCGAGTTCGGCGAGGGCGGCCAGATCGTCGTAGTTCGCCGACAGGTGGAGGTTTGCGACTTGGGCTGCCGGGGCATTCGGGTCGGGGTCGAGGATCATCACTTGGTGTCCAAGCTGGGCTGCGGCCATGGCCAACATGCGGCCAAGTTGCCCACCGCCCAGAATCCCGACGGTGCTCACGAGGCAGGTGAATCGTCGAGGAGACGGTCACCGACCGGAACGGCATCGCCCTGACCAGCATCGCCCTGACCAGCATCGCCCGGATCGACATCGCCCGGATCGACATCGACAGGAGTGCAGCCGACGGCCTCGCTCTGCTTGGCCCTCCACTCCTCGAGTCGGCCGGCGACATCGGGGTCGTGGAGAGCAAGGACTGCTCCGGCGAGCAGCGCGGCGTTGACCGCACCAGCACGACCGATCGCCAGCGTGCCAACGGGAATGCCCGCTGGCATCTGCACGATCGACAGCAGCGAGTCCTGGCCGGAGAGCGCCTTGGATTCGATCGGCACACCGAACACCGGCAGCGGCGTGAGGGCAGCAACCATGCCGGGCAGGTGCGCTGCTCCCCCGGCACCGGCGATGATCACGTGGAAGCCCTCGTCACGAGCACTGCGGGCGAAGTCGAACATGCGGTCGGGCGTGCGATGGGCCGAGATGATTCGGGCTTCGCAAGCGACACCGAGCGTGTCGAGGGTTTCGATTGCGTTGCGCATGGTCGGCCAATCCGACTGGCTGCCCATGATGACCGCCACCCGAGGCTTGTCGCTGGTGGAAGACACCTGACTGATCGCGTTGGTCACAGAACGCAAACCTACTGCTTGACCGCAGCCACGCCGGCGGCGAAGAGCGGAATGCATCGACCAGCAGCACTACCGGCCCGACCTCGTAACGGGTCATGGCGTTCGAGGAGGTGATCTTCGGGGTGCGGCATCAATCCAAGAACCAATCCCGAGGCGTCGCTGATGCCAGCAACGTCGCCCGCTGATCCATTCGGGTTCGTCGGGTACTCGGTATCGGCCGGCGTTCCGTCGGCCCTCGCATAGCGCAGCGCCACTCGACCTGCGGCTTCGAGACCAGCCAGATCGTCGGCAACGAATCGTCCTTCGCCATGGGCAACCGGGCAACGGAGCGGTTCGGCCAAATCGGCGGTCCATACCGAGTTGCTCGCCGGCTCGGGTCGGAGGGTGACCCAGCGGCACTCGAACAAGTGCGACTCGTTCTGCGTGAGCACCGCCTTGGCCTCGGCCCCTGGGAGGATGCCGGCGCTGACCAATGCCTGGAAGCCGTTGCAGATCCCGATGATCGGCATCTCGCGCTCCACCGCCGCCGCCAGCTGATCGGCGAACCAACCGGCAAGGTCGAGTCCCAGCAATCGACCGGCGCCGAGGGCGTCGCCGTAGCTGAACCCGCCGGGAACGCCGAGCATCTGGAAGTCCGACAGGGACACCTCGCCAGAACGCAGCGCCGTCAGGGGCACCGAGGTGGCCTCGGCCCCAGCAGCCTCGAAGGCGAGCGCCAGATCGTGATCTCGGTTGGTACCGAGAGCAACGGGGATGAGCACACGAGGTTTGGTGGCGGTCATCGCCGGCCTCCGCTCACGCCGGTAGTGGCACCGCCATGTTGTTCGTGCACGTAGGCCTGCTCGATGTCGGCGAGGGTCAAGCTCAAGTTTGCGATCGTGACCTGAGGCTCGTCGATGACACGGCCAACCAATCGGGCGGAGGCGACAAGTTCGGCGAACGCCACAGCATCGTCGGGGGCGACCTCGACCAGGTAGCGACCTGGGCCTTCGCCGAAGAGGACTTCGGGCGACGCATCGCTCAACTCGTCGAGGGTGACGCCGAGCCGACCGGCAAAGGCCCACTCGGCAGCGGCAACGGCCAGCCCGCCCTCGGCCAGGTCGTGCGCGCTGCGGACCAGTCCGCCGGCGATGGCATCGGCCAGTGCGTGGTGGCGTTCGACGGCCGCTGGGTCGATGGCAGGCACCGCTCCACCGAAATCGGCGCCAAGGACCAGATCGAGGTGCGACCCACCAAGCGAGCCGGTCTCGGGACCGACAAGCCAGATCTGATCGCCGGCCTCGACCACGCCAGTGAGCGGTACGACATCGAGATTGCGGACCAACCCCATGGCGGTGATGACGAGGGTCGGTGCGACCGGATCGGGCTCGCCACCCTCGGGCACATAGACGTTGTAGAGCGAGTCCTTACCAGAAACGAACGGGGCGCCGAAGGCGATGGCTGCGTCGTGGCAACCCTTGCAAGCAGCGACCAAACCGCCGAGCGTTGCCGGATCGGTCGGGTTGCCCCATCCGAAGTTGTCGAGCAACGACAGCTCGTTGGGGTCCGCGCCGGCAACGATGGCGTTGCGCACCGCTTCGTCGATGACCGACCAGGCCATGGCCTCGGGGTCGAGTCGGCCGAGCACCGCGTTGACGCCGATACCGAGCACCACACCCCTCGTGCCCGAGGTTCCCGGCGGCACCATGACCGTGCCGTCGCTCGGACCGTCACCCATCGGACCGCCATAGGGCCGCACGAGTGTTCCGCCCAAGACCTCGTGGTCATAGGTGCGAATCACCGACTCGTTGGACCGGATCGACGGATGAGCGAGGAGCCCGAGCAAGAGGGCTCCCGGATCGGCATCAGCCGGGAGCGGTTGACGTTCGGGGCGGCTCGTGTCGACGGCGATGGCACGCATCGAGCGTTGCGGGCGACCGTCGTGCAAAAAGGCACATTCGATGTCGATGACCGGTGCGTCGCCGTCGACAACGACGAGACGACCTTCGCCGGTGAAGGTACCGATCGTTGCCGCACCGACGCCCCAACGTTCGGCGAGAGCCAGGATCGGGGCAGGGTCGCTGGTGGCGACCACCATGCGCTCCTGCGCTTCGGAAAGCCACACTTCCCATGGGGCCAGGCCGGGATACTTGCGAGGCACGTCGGCCAGGTCGACGCGGGCGCCGAGCACTTCAGCCATTTCGCCGACAGCCGACGACAGCCCACCGGCGCCGCAATCGGTGACCGCAGAGTAGAGGGCGGCATCTCGGGCGGCGACGATGAGGTCGATCAGTCCCTTCTCGACGATCGGGTCACCGATCTGCACCGATGAGCCAGCGACTGCTGCGGTCTCGATGCCCATGGTCTGCGACGAGAACGTGGCACCGCCGACACCGTCGCGACCAACGGCTCCGCCAAGGACCACGATCGAGTCGCCGGCCTGAGCATTGGTGGGATTGGAGCCGTGGGGCAACAGTCCAAGACAGCCGGCAAACACCAGCGGGGTGGTGGTGTAGGACGGATCGTGGACGATCGCACCCGCGATGTTCGGAACACCGATCTTGTTGCCGTAGTCGCCGACGCCGGCAATGACGCCGGCCCGGATGCGCTGTGGGTGCAACACCCCGTCGGGCAGCGAGTCGGGGTCGGTGTCTTGCGGGCCGAAACACAAGATGTCGGTGACGGCGATCGGCTTGGCCGACACCCCAAGGATGTCTCGCACCACGCCACCGACGCCGGTATTCGAGCCGCCGAATGGTTCGATGGCGGAGGGATGGTTGTGGGTCTCGGCTTTGATGGCGACGTCCCAGCCGTCCTCGAAGGCGACGATGCCTGCGTTGTCGACGAACGCCGAGCGGACCCACGGTGCATTGATGGTGTCGGTGGCCGAACGCAGGTAGGTCTTCATCAGCGAGTCGATGACCTCGCCCGAGTCGAGGTGGATGAGACCTCGGAACGTCTTGTGGGCGCAGTGCTCGGACCAGGTCTGGGCCAGCGTTTCGATCTCGGCGTCGGTGGGATCACGCTCGAGTGCAGTGAAATGATCACGAATGACGAGCATCTCTTCGGGATCGAGACCGAGCCGGCGCGCTCGGTTGACCTCGGCCAGACCGGCTTCGTCCAATCCTGTGATCACGACGGTGGCGGTGGTTGGCGCCGACGCTGACGGGTCGGTGAAAGCAGCAGGCAACGAATCGATTGCCCAGCGCTCGATCACGTCGTTGTGCAGGACACGGCGCGCCAGTTCGCCGATCTGGTCGTTGGAGAGGTCGGCATCGATGACCCAGCGATTGGCCATGGTTGCTGCTTCGACTGGCAGACCGAGTTCGTTGGCGCTTCGCAGCAGTTCGGCGCCCTCCCGATCGGTCACACCGGGCCGCAAACCGGTTTCGATCACGAGGTGGTGTTCGTCGCCCTCGATCTGGGCGATGTCGAGCGCGTGGCCGATCGTCGAGTCGATCACACACCACTGACCAACCGCGTCGACGAGGAGGCGATCGGCGAGCATCGCCAACTGGTCGTTGCTGAGATCGCCCCGAACGTGGGCGAGCGCGAAGCGTTGGATCCCACGAACCGGCAGATGGAAGAGGCGAGCACGAGCGAGCGGACTGTCGGCTCCATGATCGACCACTCCGGGTCCGACCACGATCACATGCTGTCCTCGTCCGAGCGGTCCCTGTTCACCCCGTGCTTGTTCACCCCGTGCTTGTTCACCACGTGCAGTTTCGACCACTCACCAAGGATGGACAGGCCCGACCCCAATCGCGACCGTCAACCCTGATTCCGGTGTCATTTCAACAAAAAGTGAGAACCATGCGGGGCTACGGTGGGCCTCTGTGACTGGGTCCTTTGTGTTCGGTGTCGACCTCGATGGTGTCTGTGCCGACTACACGCTTGGCTTCCGGGAGATCGTTGCCAACGTCAAAGGCGTCGACCCGGCTTCACTCCCCGAGGAGCGGTCATGGAGTTTCGCTGAATGGGGACTCGACCCCGACGAGTTCGCCCGGCTCCACCGGTTGGCCGTCACCGAGCACCATCTGTTCCGCACGCTTCCGGTGATCGAGGGGTGCGCCGAAGCGCTCTGGCGATTGTCTGACGCCGGCGTCTGGATTCGAATCATCACGCACCGGCTCTACACCAACTGGGGCCACGCCGAAGCCGTCGCCGACACCGTGGCCTGGCTCGATGACGCCCGCATTCCGTATCGAGACATCTGCTTCCTCGGGGCCAAACCCCAGGTCGAAGCCGACGTCTACATCGACGACGCTCCACACAATGTCGATGGCCTGCGAGACGCAGGCAACGATGTGATCGTGTTCGATGCGCCCTACAACCAGGGTCTCGACGGGCCGCGAGCGTTCACCTGGCCCGAGGTGGAAGCTCTGGTGATCGGCCTCGCGGTAGTGAAAGGCTCGATCCAGACACAGTTGCCCGGCATCGACCCCGGAGCTGACCGACTCGAGCGACGCAAGCGTCCTCAGTAGCAGTCACCCTCAGTAGCAGTCACCCTCAGGAGCAAGAAGGCTCAGACGGCGGGGAGGCACTCGGCGGCGTCGGCGATCTTGTCGAGGGTTTCGCGCCACCACACCAGTTCGACGACTGACTTGCCGGGTACGTCCGACAGCACCGAATCGATCAACGTCACGAGTGACGAGTCAGAGCCCGCCTCGAGGCGGAGATCGAGAAGGTGGTCGAAGATTCGCCCACGGTCAATCAACTGTCCCGGTGCAGCAGCAACGAGCTCGGCGGTTCGGAGTTCAGCGATCAGGTTCGACATCACACCGACCATGGTGCCACCTCACGACGCCGAATGGGGCATCACGAGCACAGTTGATACACCCACAACATCGAACTGTCATGGTTCCGTCGCCCTGGATTTGGTCCAGAATCCCCGAAATGAGTGGGTTTTCTTCCGGCAACGGCTGATGAGGCCGATCGGCGGCGAGTGACAGAAAACTTGGCTGCAGTCCCGACTCAGGCCAGCACGATCACCGTGTCGCCGATGACGGACCAGTGGTAGAGCGCCTCGGCCTGATCATCACGTTGGCGAACACAGCCCGCCGACTGATAGGTGCCGAGTTGTTCGACCGATTGCATCGGCGTCCCGTTGCCGTAACGGGGAATGGAATGGAACCCGATCGGCAGCTTGTTTCGGAACTTCGAGTAGGTGAAGCGCACCATGTGCTTCATCGTGATGCCGTCGTGGCCGGCCCAGGCAGTCGGCGACTTCGAGTAGACCAAATAGGTGCCAGGGTCGGGCACGTTCTCGCGACCCGACACCCGATAGCTGTTCGACACCTGTCCATTTGCCTCGACCCACCAGACCCGCTGGTCGGTATTCGAATAGACGATGCGGCGGCCAAGGCCGGAGTTGGCGGGGAGCGGTTCGAAGACCGGCGACGGCGCAACCGGTGAAGCGGTGCCGGTGGCTTGGACATACTCGGGTGACTCGCTGAAGCCGAGCAGCAGCTTGGTTCGACTCAGACCACCGTCGACCAGACCGAGCCAATAGGCATAGCCGGCCGGGTCCGGATCTCGCCCGAGCACGTTGCCGTAGATGACGCTGACGAAGTTGGCGTTGTCGAGGTCGCCATACGTCGAGGTCCATTCGCTCGAGACCATGAATTCCGTGGCGATCGCACTGAGCGGCGCGCCACCGACATAGATGCCAACCCAGTAGTCGAAACCGGCCTGGTCACGACCGCGGCCGAAAACGGCGCCATACAAGCGCTCCACACTGCCGCGAACACCGGGGTCGGCTGCCGCGTCGACAACGGGTGCAACAGGGCTGGCGTCAGCCACGGGTCCCGACGCCGCTTGCGCTCCAGCGGCGACGGGACCAAGCGTGAGCAGGCAGGCACACACAACGAGTGCGGCCACCATTCGTTCGAGTGACATTCCCTTACGCAACTGACGTTCTCCTTCACGCTGCCAACCCATGGCCAACCCATTGGCCAACCCATGGCCAACCAGCCGTTCCGCCAATCGATGATGCCATCGGAAGTGTGCTCAGCCGCGCATTCGAGGGAATCTACGGAGTTAGCATCGCTCTACCATGGCGATCCTGACGGAGCGGTCACGCTTTCATTGGCAGACGACCCACCCGGGCCAACTCGTCATCGCTGGATTCGCCGTACTCATCGCAACCGGCACGCTCCTGCTACGACTGCCATTCGCCCACGAGACGACGGCGCCGCAGATCTCGCTCCTCGACGCATTCTTCACTGCCGTCTCGGCAACGACCGTGACCGGCCTGGCCGTTGTCGACACCGGTTCCACCTTTTCCCGATTTGGTGAGCTCGTGATTCTCACAATGATCCAGATCGGCGGCCTCGGCATCATGACGCTGGCCTCACTTGCCACGGTCTTCCTCAGTAGGCGACTGGGGATCAAACGAGGGCTCCTTGCCGGCACCGAGATCGGCCTCGGCGACTTTGGCGAGCTTCGTCCCGTGATTCGAGCCATATTCCGGTTCACCGTGGGTTTCGAGGGCTTGGCAGCAGCAACCCTGAGCATCCGCTTCCTGATCGAGGGTGAACACAGCGTTGCTGGCTCCATCTACCTCGGCGTCTTTCACGCCATTTCGGCTTTCAACAATGCGGGGTTCTCCACACTGAGCGGAGGCTTCGAGCGCTACGTCGCCGACCCTTGGATCAACATCATCATCTCGGTCACCATCGTCGCCGGCGGCCTGGGTTTCCCGGTTGCGGTTGAGTTGTCACGCCATTTCCGCAACCCGCGGCACTGGTCGCTCCACACCAAGGTGACCGTGGTGGCATCGAGCTTGCTCATCGTCGTTGGCACGCTTGCCATCCTTGCCATCGAGTGGACCAACCCGGCAACGATGGGGAACCTGTCGGTCTTCGAGAAGATCTTGTCGAGCATGTTCCAGTCGGTCACGACTCGCACCGCCGGCTTCAACACCGTGCCGATTGGCGGCCTGCGCGGCGGATCGATCCTGCTCATGCTCCTCCTGATGATGATTGGTGCCAGTAGCGCGTCGACCGGCGGCGGCATCAAGACCTCGACCTTCGCCATCGTCGTCTGGACCACCATCGCCGAGTTCCGGGGCGACAACGAGGTCACCCTCTTCCATCGGCGACTGTCGTCATCGCTGCAACGCCAAGCGCTGGCGCTCGTGGTCGCCGCCCTTGGCACGGTCGGCACTGCCACCTTCTTCCTCTCCCTCTCGCAACCCGAACTCTCGCTCGAATCGCTCCTGTTCGAAGCAGCATCGGCGTTCGGCACGGTCGGCCTCTCCACCGGCATCACCGCCGATCTGAATTCATTCAGCCGTCTCCTCATCACGGCGCTGATGTTCATCGGACGAGTCGGTCCGGTCACCTTCGGCACCGCCATCTTGTTCCGCAGCCGCCCCCATCTCTTCCGCTACCCGGAAGAGAAACTCTTGGTCGGCTGAGCCACCGCCCCGCCCCGTCACGTTCTCCTGCGAGACCTCGTTCCCATTCACGTCACTGCTCGAAGGAGCCAACCGTGCCACCCAATCTTCGCCAGATCCTCAAGGGACAACAAGCCGAACCGCAGACCCTGTTGGCGTCGTCGGTCCTGGTGATCGGTCTGGGCCGCTTCGGCTCGTCGTTGGCCGAGACACTCGTGGAGTTGGGAACCGAGGTCATGGCGATCGACCTCGACCCGGCCTTGGTCCAGGAGTACTCGACCCGGCTCACCCACGTTCGAGAAGCCGACGCCACCAATCCGAAGGTGCTGCGCCAGCTCGGCGCCACCGAGTTCGATGTCGCCGTCGTTGCCATCGGCACGGGTATCGAGGCGTCGATTCTCACCACCGCAGCGCTTGCCGATGTCGGGGTGAAGAAGATTTGGGCCAAGGCGATTCGTGACGACCACGGCAGCATCCTCGAACGAGTCGGCGCCAACCACGTGATCTATCCCGAGAAGCAGATGGGCATCCGAGTCGCCCACGCCGTCTCCGGCCAGGTCATCGACTACTTCCAGCTCGATGAGGGATTCGTGCTGGCCGAGGTGCGACCTCCGAGCGAACTCATCGGCCGGTCGCTGCGCGATGCCCACATCCGCGAAAAATACGGTGTCACGATCGTGTGCGTGAAGCCCGAGGGACTGGGGTTCACCTACGCCACGCCCGAGACCGAGATCCAACGCGGCGACATTCTCGTGATCGCAGGCGAGGTCGCCGAAACCGAGAAGTTCGCCTCATTGGTATAACGGCATCATGGATGGCATCGCCAGCGTGCTCGGCGTCGCGATGGCGGCAACCTTCGTTCTCGCCGCGTTGCTCAAGCTGCGAGACCTGCCCGACACGACCGACGATTTCACCTCGCTCGGATTGCCACGACCATACGCACTCGCTCGAGTGGTCCCGGCGGTCGAACTCGGTGTCGCCGTCCTCCTCGTTGCGATACCCGCCTGGGGGGCCATCGCCGGGTTTGCGCTGCTCGCCGCCTTCACCACCCTCCTCGCCGGTGTGGTGCGCTCGGGCCGGGTCGTGTCGTGCGCCTGCTTCGGTGGCGCCAATTCCGAACCAGTCGATCGTGGCCACCTGCTCCGCAATGCGATGCTCATGACGTGGGCACTACCCGCAGTGGCCCTCGACCATCTGAGCCGACCGTCGGGCACCGAACTGGCGATCGGGCTCGCCCTCGTTTCGTTGCCGGTCGCTGCGCTCACCTCGTGGCGCAGGTCGAGCAGGCAACCCAGCAGCACCTAGCGACCGCCGCTCGTGCGCCCGTCACCAGTGCAATGGTCATCATGCCCTCGAGGTGTGGTCCCCGGTCGAACGGTTGGCCTCAGGGGACGTACTGCTCGCAGAGTTCGGTGACCGTGCCCTCCTCGACCGTCAACCACCAGGTCGTGGTCTCGAACGTCGAGTCGAGGTAGGCCGGCAATTCGTCGAGCGAGGCGGTCGAAACGTCGGCGGAAGCGTCCTCCCCCAACCGCACGATTCGAAGCGTGGCATCGACAGCGATGGGCAACGTCCGCACGAGCGGGTTGTCGTTCACCACCCAGTAGTCGTTCGGGACACCGCTCGAATCACCGGTTTCTGCCTCGTAGGCGTCGTTGGCTTCTGACCCGATGAGCCACTGCACCACGTCGACCGATACCTCGAGCGCCTCGAGGTCGAAGCCCGTGACGTTGACGGCGAACGTTCCCCCATCGCCGAAATCGCCCGAACTCGATCCCGGCGGGCGGTTCGGACAGTCGCCGGTCGTGATCCGCTCGATGGTCGACTCGACGGCCGGGCCAGGGGTGCTGGTGGTCGAGGTGCTGGTGGTCGAGGTGCTGGCGGACGGGGCGCTGGAGGTCGAGGTGCTGGTCGCCAACGAATCCGAGGTGCTGCCCGAGCAGCTGGCCAGGACCAGCGCGAAGGCGACGAGCGATCGAGACGCTGTCAGAGCGGTCCGCATTGCGGTAGTCAAGCACACCGAGACAACCCCGAAACAGCAGGTGACCCACCCGCTGTTCGATGGCCGAGCTTGCGGCATGACAAGATGCTCGTCATGTCGAACCGCCAATGGGGATTCCGAACTCGCGCCTTGCACGCCGGAGGTCAGCCCGACTCGGCCACCGGTGCTCGGGCCGTGCCGATCTATCAGTCCACCAGCTTCGTCTTCGAGAACACCGCCGACGCTGCCGACCTCTTTGCACTCCAGAAGTACGGCACGATCTACTCCCGCATCTCGAACCCGACGGTGGCGGCGTTCGAGGAACGAATCGCATCGCTCGAAGGGGCGATCGGCTCGGTGGCAACCGCAAGCGGCCAGGCGGCGGAGTTCATGGCCATCACCACGCTGGCCGGTGCCGGCGACCACATCGTTGCTGCGGCCAGCATCTACGGCGGTTCCTATACGTTGATGGCAACGACGCTCGCTCGACTCGGTATCGAGACCACGTTCGTACCCAACACCGAACCCGAGGCCTTCGCTGCTGCCATTCGGCCCGAGACCAAGCTGATCTACACCGAGATCATCGGCAACCCCACCGGCGCCGTCGCCGACCTCGAGGCGTTGGCCGATGTGGCGCATTCGGTTGGGCTTCCGCTCGTTGTCGACTCGACCTTCGCAACGCCATATCTGTGTCGACCAATGGAATTCGGGGCCGACATCGTCATCCATTCCGCCACCAAGTTCATCGGCGGCCACGGCACCAGCATCGGAGGTGTCATCGCCGAAGCCGGGCGTTTCGACTGGGCCTCGGGCCGGTTCCCTCGGTTCACCGAACCGGTCGCCACCTACAACGGGTTGCAGTGGGCGGGAAACTTCGGCGAATACGCCTTTTGCACCGCGTTGCGTTCGGAGCAGCTGCGAGATGTCGGGGCCTGCCTTTCACCGTTCAACGCCTTCCTGCTGTTGCAGGGCATCGAAACCCTCCCCCACCGCATGGACGCCCACGTCGCCAACGCCCAAGCGGTCTCGTCGTGGCTTGTCGACCACCCGCTCGTCAAGTGGGTCGCCCACGCCGACCTTCCCGATTCGCCTTACCGCTCCCTGGCCGCCAAGTACCTGCCGAAGGGAGCGGGCGCGATCTTCACCTTCGGCGTCAATGGCGGACGCGATGCCGGTCGACGCTTCATCGAGGCGCTGGAATTGGTGAGTCATCTGGCCAATGTTGGTGACGCCCGCACCTTGGTCATCCACCCGGCCAGCACCACGCACCAGCAGATGACCGACGAGCAACTCACCGCTGCTGGCGTAGGTGCCGACATGATCCGGCTTTCGGTTGGTCTGGAAGATCTCGACGACATCCTCTGGGATCTCGACCAAGCGTTGGTCGCCTCACAGATCGACTGACGACTTCCCCCATCAACGCACCTCTCACCTCTGACATCACTCACCCCTGACACCTCTCACCCCTGACACCTCTCGCAACAGTACGAATGGAGGCCACCATGGCCACAGAGCGCCGCACGATCGAAGACAGCACGATCAAGGGTTGGACACCGCCCTCGCCACACTCGATCAAACAGCTTCTCGACACCACTCGTTCGATCGCCATCGTCGGCGCATCGGGCAACCCGTCGCGGGCGTCGAATTTCGTCATCACCTATTTGCAAGGGTGTCGTAGCGACTACGAGCTCTACCCGGTCAACCCGACCACCGATGAGATCAACGGACTCCGTTGCTATCCATCGTTGGCCGACCTGCCCGTGGTGCCCGACATGGTCGACGTGTTTCGTGCCCCCGCCGACTGTCCAGACGTCGCTGCCGAGGCGGTGGCGATCGGTGCGAAATCGTTGTGGCTCCAGCTGGGTATCTGGAGCGAGGAGGCCGCGGAGATTGCTCTCGACGCCGACCTCGACCTCGTCATGGACAAATGCGTCAAGATCGAACACGCCCGCTTCCATGGCGGACTCCACCTCGCCGGATTCGACACCGGCGTCATCTCGAGCCGTCGGGCCTGCTGAGATCCACGAGGCCGGCCCTTCAGCCGGCTCGTTGGTCGGATCGGGCAGGAATCACGATTGACTGTCGGAATGCGCACGCCCCTGGTTCGAACCAGCTTCCTCGCCATTGCTCTCGCCGTCGGGCTGAGCGCTTGCGGGAATCCCGACGTCACCCGTCAGGACTTGCTCACCATGCTCACCGATCGCGGGGGCGAAAACCCCGGTGACATCACCGATGAACAGGCCGACTGCATCGCTGACATCATCTTCGAAGAGAACGCGTTCACCCAGGACGAGCTGAACAAGGCCGCCGTTGATCCCGACCACGAAGACGTGCCCGGCTTCCAGCCCGCAGTCGACGCCGCCATCGTCGAATGCGGCATTGGTGGGTCTCGCTGAAGCGGGGAACGGCGACGACTCAGCTTCGCCGCGTCTGGGCCGATAGGCCCAGGTGAAGCCGATGGACGATCGCACTGACGACTCAGCCAGCGCCGACCACGAGTCGGCTCAGGACGCTCCCGATCATGCGGCGATGACAATGTTCGAGACACGTCTGGCAGCGATGGGACAGGCCGAGAAAGACCGGATCTCACGCAAGAACATGTGGCTTGCCCACCACTGGCACGATGACTACGCCGAGCGTTGTGTGCACATCGGCAACCGTTGGGTCTGCCGCCGCTGCGCCTCGCTGTACCCGCTGGGCATCCTCGTTGCGATCGTGTCCGCCATGGGTGTCGCCCCCTGGCCCGAGTCGATTGACCCGTGGCCGATCTGGCTACTGTCGATCCCGGCAACGCTCGCCTACGTCGGCGAAGCCATCGGCGTGTTCCGCTACAACGCCAAAGTCCAGGTAGCGACCACGCTGCTTGCGGCCGTGGCCTTCGGTCGAGCGTTGGGTTACGAATTCGTCTCGCGCTGGAGCACCGAGTTCTGGGGCCCCATCGCTGTCTTCGGTGGCATCTGGTTCATGGCAACGATGATCGCTGTCACTCGCCGCAAGTTTGCGTGACGTCGCCGATCGACGACGACACGTCACGGGCCGACCATTTGGTCGCAGTAGATGATTGGACACCGCTGACGGTCATGGCGTAGTTGAAGGTGTCATGACCAATCCCGATCCGATCCGTCTACGCATCGTGGCCATCGACCCGCCGTTCGGCGAAGGCCACGGCGTTCTGTTCGGGATGCAGACGAATCTGGACATCCACGATCCTCTACCAGCCTCGGCGACCACCACGTTCGACCTCGAGATCAGCGTCGCCACAGCCGAGCCCGAGGGGTATGACTTCAAAGGACGGTTCGTCCACGGCCGCAAGGGCGACCGGTTCCTCTATCTCTCATGGGGACGAGCGAGGAATGGCGAGCCGTTCGAGATGTTCGCACGATCAAAGCTCAAACTGTCCGACATTCCGATCGACCTCGTCGGCTCGGCCATCGCCAACGGTTCGCGACTGGTCTGCGAAGTCCAAGCGACCAATCACAAAGGTCAACCAGCAACGGGGTCGATCCGACCGCCCGCCATTGCCTGGTCCCTCGCGTGACGCATGCCCTGAGCCAAGTGAGCAACGGACTCGACCTGATGCGACGTGAGTCAAAGAGCCGAATCAGTTGGTGAAGTACTCGATCAGCGGCGAGACGGCATCGATGGCCGATTCCCGCACGACGTACGACGTGATGCCCCACCGCTCGCGACTTCGTTCGATGCTCTCGATCATGTCATTGATCGTTCCGATCAAAAGGAATGGCGCTGCCAGCACATTGTCGACATCTGCGCCGATCCGATCGGCGATCTTCGTCGCTACTCCCTGACGATTGTCGGTCACGATCACTGCCTGAACCAGCGCCTGACGAACGGGTTGAGGATCTCGACCGACCGCCCCTTCGTTGATCAGGGCGCAGCTCGCACCAACCCGATCACTCGCCCACGCCACGTCGTGGCGGTGTCCATCGGGAAGCGTTCGGCCAAGACCGGAAAGGGCAATGATGTCGGCGTGTGCGCCAGCATGACGAAGCAGTTGAGTCTTGTTGCCGCCGATGAGCATCGGCACGCTCTCCTGCACCGGCCTCGGCGCCTCGAGCCTCGCCTCGACAAGAAGCACGGCTTCGCCGTCAAACGACACCGTTTCGTCGCCGTCAAGCAGTAGCCGTACGGCGTCGGCCGTCTCGATGAGGCGTGTGATTCGATCGGCAGCACCCGGTCGCCGCAGGCCTCGACTCGACCACTCCACCGGAGTGTGGCCCGCACCGAGCCCAACGAACGCTCGACCGTCGGACAAAACATCGAGGGTTGCCACGTCGGCCGCGAGATCGAGGCGCGTGCGCAAGCCTGCGTTGGCGACGTAGGGACCGAGTCGGATGGTGTCGGTGACCGCCGCTGCGGCCGCCAAGGTCGGAAAGGGCGAGGGCGATGTCCCCGGGTGATCGGCCACGGTGAGCATGTCGAACCCGAGCGACTCGGCGCGGCGCGCGGCCTCGAGCAGCTGAGCTTTCGACTCGAGGTCGACCTGGACACCAAACGTGACGGCGGGCGTTGCCATCGACTCACGCTAACGAAACGCCGGCGTTGCCCTTCGAATCGGTAGCGGATGACCCTCGATGGTCCGCAACGGCCTCGGCCAACCGACAACTCCGTTCGACTCTGATTGTTTCACATTGGATTACTTTGTCTTTCTTCTCAATCCGACAAAATTATTTGTTTACGCAACACTTGTTCGCTACATTGTCCCCATGTTCGACGGCGGTCAACAGCAGGAGCGGCAGGTTTTCTCCGACTACTTCGGGTCGACGGTCATCGATGTGTCGGCGATCAGCGACACTGCGATGCGGTCGCAATTGCTCGCTCAGATGGCCGCCGCCCAGATGGCCCACGCCGACTTCCTCCAGGTTCTTTGTGAAGCCAAGGTCCGGGGTTGTGCGAAACATCCGATCCATCGCGACACCGCCACCTGGCTCGCCGACGAAACCCGTCTGCATCGCAACAGCGCCGGGGGAGACGTCAACCTGGCAAAGCTCATCCACCTCGACCATCCCCGACTCGGCCGCTGCTATCGGACCGGTCGGATCAACGCCGACCATCTCCGCCTGTTCACCCGGATCTGGAACCAGCCAGCACTTCGCCCCTACCTGGAACGAGACCTCGACATTCTGTTGGGCTGGACTGCCAACACATGGGTCGAGACCTCCACCCTGTTCGAGGCCTGGGAAACATTGGTCGATCCGGTTGATCCAAACGATCATGCTGAACGGGCTCACCGCAATCGCGGGTTCAACTTCGTTCGCAACGGTCACCAGCTGATCGGCCAACTCGACACCACCACGGCCCACTTCGCCACCATCGAAGACGCACTTCGTGCCAAGGTCAACGAACTCTTCGAGGCCGACTGGGACGAGGCGCAGGCTCGCTGCGGGGCCGACGCGTGCCTCGATGATCTCCAGCGCACCGACACCAAGCGCTGGCACGACGCATTGATGTTGCTGCTGCATGCCGGGATCGCTGCCGACCCGGCAACGGCGAACGTCACCGCCAACATCGTCGTCGACCACGACACGATGAAGGAAGAAGCCGAACGGCGCGACGCCGAGGCCGCCGGCCAACCAGTGGCCCCTCGCTCCGCCGCCAACGCTGCCGCTCGAGCCGAGACCTACCGTTGCGAGACTGCCTCCGGCATGCCACTGGCACCCGCCGATGCACTCGACTTCGCCATTGCCGGCCACGTCCGCATGTTCGTCATGAACACCAAGACCAACGACTTCACGGCCTCGGCCAAAGCTCGGTTGTTCACCGGTTCGAAACGGCTCGGCATCATGATTCGTGATCGCCACTGCCAGGGCGCCGGCTGTTCCACCCGCGCCGTGCACTGCGAAGCCGACCACACCATCCGCTATACCGACGGCGGGCTCACGGTCCCGATCAACGCCAAGGGCAGATGCGGACCGTGCCATCGGCACAAGACCAGACTCGAATCGCTCGGGCTCTGGCCCGGCGACTGACCCCGCCACCACTGCAGCCACCGCCCATCACCAGAGCCCGAGCCACCGGCTTCAGCCGGTGCTTCGTTGCGTCCGGTATTCTGCCGACGCCGCGGTGCGGCTGATGCCGCAGAATGGGGAGCCACGATGAGCAAGCAACCAGCCGACCCTCACGCTGCCGACACTCACGACGTGATCCGGGTCCATGGAGCACGGGTGAACAACCTCCAAGACGTGAGTGTCGATATTCCCAAGCGTCGGCTCACCGTCTTCACCGGGGTGTCTGGCTCGGGCAAGAGCTCGCTCGTCTTCGGCACGATCGCGGCCGAGTCGCAGCGGATGATCAACGAGACCTACAGCGCGTTCGTACAGGGCTTCATGCCAACCCTGGCCCGACCCGATGTCGATCTGCTGGAGGGTCTCACCACCGCGATCATCGTCGACCAAGAACGCATGGGCGCCAACCCCCGCTCGACGGTCGGCACCGTGACCGATACCAACGCCATGTTGAGGATCGTTTTCAGTCGACTGGGCGAACCGCACATCGGCTCACCCAAGGCGTACGCCTTCAACGTTCCCTCGGTCACCGCGTCGGGCGCCATCACCGTCGAGCGCGGCAACAAGCCCAAAGAGAAGGTCTCGTTCAGCATCACGGGTGGCATGTGCCCCCGGTGCGAAGGCATGGGTCACGTCACCGATCTCGACCACGCCGAACTCTTCGACGCCACCAAGTCGATCGCCGGAGGCGCCATCACCGTTCCCGGCTACACCGGCGGCGGTCACTGGACCTTGAGGCCGTTCACCGAGTCGGGCATGTTCGACCCCGACAAGCCGATCAACGACTTCACCAAGAAGGAGATGCAGGACTTCCTCTACTGCGAACCAACCAAGGTGAAGATCGACGGCATCAACATCACGTTCGAGGGACTGATCAGCAAGGTCCAGAAGTCGATGCTCTCCAAGGATCGCGAGGCGATGCAGCCCCACATTCGGGCCTTCGTCGACCGGGCGGTCACCTTCATGACCTGCCCCGACTGCGACGGCACCCGCCTGAATGAAGGGGCCCGTTCGTCCAAGGTGGGCGGCATCAGCATTGCCGACGCGTGCTCGATGCAGATCAGCGAGTTGGTCGAGTGGGTTCGGGGTCTCGGCGAACCAAACGTCGCTCCCCTGCTGGCCACACTGGTCGACACGCTCGACTCGTTCGTTGCCATTGGCCTTGGCTATCTGTCGCTCGACCGACCGACCGGCACCTTGTCGGGCGGCGAAGCGCAGCGAACCAAGATGCTGCGCCATCTCGGGTCGTCACTCACCGATGTCACCTACGTCTTCGACGAGCCAACCATCGGGCTGCACCCGCACGACATCGCGAACATGAACGATCTGCTGCTGCGGCTGCGAGACAAGGGCAACACGGTGCTCGTCGTCGAGCACAAGCCGGAAACGATCGCCATCGGCGATCACATCGTCGACCTCGGCCCCGGGGCCGGCAGCAAC
>JBBQUN010000051.1:0-22026 GCA_038212405.1 Acidimicrobiales bacterium
CAACTGGGTTGCCATGCGGCGAGCACGATCGAGGTGACCTTCGTGCAGGGCCTGCATGCGGCGAAGCGTTCCTCGCTCGTGTTCGAGTTCGACGTCGAATGGTGTCGGCCGATCCACACCACGAGCGTAGAGGCCACCCGATCGCTTCGCGAACGGCCATCGAGACTCGATCTGTTGGCATGATGGTGAGGTGGTACGCCCTGATCTTCGATTCAACACGCCAAGACCAGCGTCGGAGCCAACGGTCGACCTGAGCTTTTCTCCTCAGGCACGTGATGCTGATGAGGTCATCGACCTTCGAGACCAACCATCGCTCACCGATGCGCAGGCCCGAGCCATTCTTGGTGTTGCTCCTGATGCCGATTGGAATCAGGTGAGGGACGCTTACGCAAGACGAGTCGAGCAGCTGACGACGCAGCGGTACCAGATCAATACCGCATACGCCACGCTGCGCTTGCTCGCGAGTCGCTAGCGAGCGCCGTCTCGTCGCCAGCCATCATCGAGCCGGACTTCATGGATCCGGTCTTCGTCGCCGGACCCACCCGGTGCTAGAACGGGCCAATGACCGAGATCAATCTGGCCGCTCTTCACGAGGCCATCGCCGAGCGCGATCCTGACCGTGAATGTCTGGTGTGGGGCGATCGTCGATTCTCCTGGTCCGAGGTGACCGAGCGCACTCGCCGCTTGGCCAACGGGCTGATCGACCGGGGCCTTGGCGTCGTGCACGAACGCAACACCCTCGCCAACCATGAGTCGGGTCAGGATCATCTTGCGATCTATCTGACGAACGGCAACGAGTACCTCGAATGCATGCTCGGCGCCTACAAGGCTCGGGTTGCTCCCTTCAACGTCAACTATCGCTATGTCGCAGAGGAGCTCACATATCTGCTGAAGGACGCCAAGGCCAGTGCCATCGTGGTCCACTCGCGTTTTGCTCCCACCCTCGCCTCGATCCTCGCTGATCTGCCTGATCTGCGAATCATCATCCAAGTACCGGACGAGTCGGGTGAGTCGCTGCTGAGCGGTGCCGAGTGGTACGACGACGTGCTGGCCGCATCCTCAGGCGAGCGGACAGCGGTCGATTGGTCGCCCGATGATCTCTACATTCTCTACACCGGTGGCACCACTGGCATGCCGAAAGGCGTGCTGTGGCGCCAGGCCGACGCCGCTGTTGCGGCATTTGGTATTCGCAACACCGCTGCTGACGCCGAGTTCGAGTCGATCGTTGCGGCGGCCGAGTGGGCAACGAGCGCAGCCTCGGAAATGCGGTTCCTGCCTGCGCCGCCGTTCATGCACGGCGCCGGCCATTGGAATGCGTTCAGTGCTTGGGGTCGCGGTGATCCGGTCATCATCCAAGAGATCACCGATCGGCTCGATCCGGCCGACATCTTTGCCACCATCGAACGCGAGCGGGTGACCTTCCTCCTCATCGTTGGTGATGCCTATGCCCAACCAATGCTCGACGAACTCGCCGCCCACGCTGATCGCTACGACCTGTCGTCGCTGAAGATCGTGCTTTCGGGGGGTGCAGCGCTGTCAGCTCCCCGCAAGGCGAGGCTGCTCGAGTTACTTCCCGAGATCACGGTGATCGACGGCGTCGGGTCTTCCGAAGCAGGCGGCCAGCTGCGCCAGGCCACGGCGAAGGGCGGTGCCGCCTCGACGGGCACGTTCATTCCCGATCCGAACTCGGTGATCGTGAATGACGACTTCACTGCGCTGCTCGCTGCTGGTCACGACGAAGCCGGTTGGCTCGCGAAGCGAGGTCGGATCCCTCTCGGTTACCTCGGCGATGCGGCGAAGACTGCAGCGACGTTCCCCGAAATCGGCGGGCAGCGGTACTCGGTTCCCGGTGATCGAGCGCGGCTGCGCAATGATGGTCTGATCGAGCTGCTCGGGCGGGAGTCGGTGACGGTCAATTCCGGCGGAGAGAAGATCTTCGTCGAAGAGGTCGAAGCGGCGCTCATGCACCACCCGGCGGTCTATGACGTGGTGGTCACCGGCCGTCCGAGCGATCGGTGGGGCAGCGAAGTCGTTGCGATCGTCCGCCTCCGCAAGGGCAGTGAGGCGAGCCAGAGCGAGCTGGTCGATGAAGCATCGAAACACCTTGCTCGCTACAAGCTGCCCAAAGCAGTGATCTTCACGCCCGAGGTCGTTCGCTCGCCTGCTGGAAAGGCCGACTACCGCTGGGCCAAGGCGATGGCAACGAGTGGTGGCGCCGGGACCGACGGATCGGTTGCCTCATGAGGTTCGACGACGATGTCAGGACGTTCCTCCAGCGACCACTCCACGCGGCGCTGGCAACCACCGACCCGGCCGACGGGTCGATCTCGCAATCGGTGGTGTGGTTCCACCTCGACGACACCGATCCCGATCAGATGACCGTGTGGATCAGTTGTGCTCCACGATCGGCCAAGGCCCGCCATGCCGCAGCGAACCCCGAGGTCTCCCTCTTGGTGATGGCGCCTCACGGCGGTTCCTATGTTCGCCTGCTGGGCCGGGCAACGGTGCACGAACGTGTCAGTGAAGAGGACCGCCTTGCGCTCGTTGCCCCTTACCACGGCCCCGAGGCCGAACTCTGGGTGAGCGAGCACCCACTTCGCGAACCCAACGTGAAGCTGCGAATCCATCCCGAGCGAGCGGCTCAGCGGGGGCTCTGACTTCAGGCTCGGCCAGTAGCGACGGGGACAGGAGCCAGACCAACGGCGTCGACATCGGCAACGTACAGCGAGCCCGATACCTCGAACGCCGGGTCAATTGGGTCGAGGTGTTCGCGAGCCGTGGTGATGTACAGACGATCGAGATTCGGCCCGCCGAACGCGCAGGCGCTGACCTGGGGAACCTCGACGTCGACGAAGGCGAGCATTTCGCCATCCGGAGCGAAACAGGCAACGCCGTTTGCGCCCCAGCGGGCATTCCACACGTTCCCGTTGGTATCGACGGCGGCGCCATCGGGAGCACCGGGTGCATCGTTGGGAGCAACGAAGACTTCGTCTTCGATCAGCAACGCATGCTGGGGGTGGTAGCGAGCCCGCCACATGATGCCCTTGACCGAATCGGCATAGTGAATGATGAGTCCGTCGGCGCCGAAACAGATGCCGTTGGCGATTCGTGCGCTGCGGTAGAGGTGGGTGAGACCGCGGCCGGCGTTCCAGTGGTAGAAGTTGCCCGGTGCGGCGTCGACGTCGCCTTCGACCATCGTACCGAAGACGAAATTGCCGTTGCGATCGGGCCTGCCGTCGTTGCAGCGAGTCTCGGGCCGGTCAGGCTCGACATCGCCGAGCCACTCGACGTGACCGGTTTCGCGGTCGAGAAGACCGAGCCCAGTGTCGAAGGCGGCGATCAACAGGCCGACGTCGGTCACCGCAAACGAACAAAGACGACCATCGAGTTGGAGCGTGATGGGCTCACTGTGACCGTCGGGCAGACGATGGAGCCGGCGACCATGGATATCGGTCCAGAGCAGCTCGTTGGCTGCGGGGTCCCATACCGGACACTCGCCCAGAATGTCGCCGCCAGAGATCAGGCGATGGGTCGGAAAGCGATGCACGTCCAGAGCGTAACGCGCCGGATATCAGGCGGTGGGCATGGCCTCGATGATCGGTGCCAGCTCGGTTGGGTTGGCACCGTGAAGGATCACGCCGTCGCAACCCAGGTCGAATTGATGCTGAACGGCGCTGACGCATTGAGTGGGCGAGCCCGATGCCGACGGTGCCAACCAGTCGTCGGGGATCAACGTTGCGACGTGTTCGAGTTCCTCGGTGGTCGCCTTGGCATCGAGGGCGCCGCCAAAGGAGGCAACGAAGGGATCGGCTCGAAATGCCGCGAGTACGGCAGGATCCCAGTCGTTGGTGGTGACCATCAGATCGCCGTACGCCTGTAGGTAGGTGGCAAGGCGCCCGACCGTCTTCTTGATCTTCACGTCGTGGGAGAGATGATCACCGATGGTGGCAAAGCACGACCAGACTTCGACCGAGTCGGGGTCTCGGCCCGCTTGCTCGGCGCCGCGCTTGACGGTTTGCACCGCACGACTGGTGGTCTCGTCGGTGAAGAAGGTGTGGAGCACCACTCGGTCGAAGACACGACCGGCAAGATCGAGCGTGTTCGGTCCGAAGGCCACGATGCTGAGCGGAATTGGTTCGTCGAAGTCGGCATCGAGGCGCAGCACTGGGTAGGTGCCGGCACGATCGGCATGGCCGAGGACGGTTTCGCCTCGCCAGAGTCGGCGATAGAGATCGGCGGCCACCTCGAGGTCGGCGGTGGTCGTGGTGGTCATGCCGTACGCCTTCATGGCCCGGTCGATTCCCCGACCGAGACCAAGGCTGAAGCGACCGTCGGTGAGTCGCCACATCGTCGACGCAAAGGAGGCGGTCACCATTGGATGACGAATGGTGTGGTTGGTTGCGGCCGTGGTGATCTGGATGGTCTCCGAGACTGCACCGGCAGCGCCACACAGCGTTGCGACCTCTTTGATGTTGAAGCGTTCGGAGATGAAGGCGTTCCCCAGCCCCATGGCTTCGGCAGTGCGAATTTCGTCGATGAGGTCGCGGGGAGACCGCGGGGCGCCGGCGAGGGCGTAGAAGCCGAGCTGGGAACGATCGACCACTGTCGTCATTGCTTCAGGCGTCATTGGTTCAAGATGCACGGAATGTTGCGGGGCCCACGGATCTGGCCGTTGGTCCAGGTGGTCTCCTGGGTCTCGTCGACCACGTACTTCGGGAATGCGCGCACCCACTCTTGGATCGCGACCACGAGTTCGAGACGTGCCAAGTTCGAGCCCAAGCATCGGTGGATGCCGAGCCCGAAGGCGACGTGACGATTCTTGGCCCGGTCGATGATGAACTGATCGGCGTTGTCGAACGCCTCGGGGTCGTGGTTGGCCGCAGGGAAGGTGAGCAGCATTTGATCACCGGCATGGATCGGGCAGCCGGAGACCTCGGTGTCGGCGATGGTCTTGCGAGCCATGGTGACCGGTGAGTAGAAGCGAAGGATCTCTTCGGTGGCGGTCATCCAGAGCGGATCGTCATCGGCCGCTGCTGCGAGCTGGTCACGCTGCTCGGGATGGAGCCCGAGGTGCCAGATGCCGGATCCGATCGCGCTCCATGTGGTGTCGATGCCGGCAACGAGCAAGAGCTTGAGGTAACCGAGCTTGAGCCGCTCGCTGATCGGCTCGCCGTCGATGACGGCAGTGGCAACCAGTGTTGCCATGTCGTCTTGCGGATCGGCCTCACGTGATCGCAGGAGCTTGGCGAAGTAGGTGTCCATCTCGCCCTGGACCTGGAGTCGAACG
Organism: Acidimicrobiales bacterium; assembly: GCA_038212405.1. Taxonomy (GTDB): domain Bacteria; phylum Actinomycetota; class Acidimicrobiia; order Acidimicrobiales; family SZUA-35; genus JBBQUN01. The sequence goes on from JBBQUN010000051.1 coordinate 5,288, forward strand.
GTGTTGTCCTTGGGCGCGACCTGGAAGTTTAGGTAGATCCAGTGCCGGAACATCTCGGCGTCGGACTCCGGGATGCCGACCAACTGACAGATGGCATGCACCGGAATGTGCTGGCTGTACTGAACGGCACCATCGGCAGTGGCGCTGTCACCGATATCGGCGATCAGCGATCGACAGAACTCGCGCATCTCCTCTTCCATTGGTTCGATCCGCTTCGGACTGAACGAAGGCAGCAAGAGCCGTCGGTGATCCTTGTGGTCTGGTGGGTCCGACGTGATGGGCGGCGCCGGGGTGCGAGGAGCGTCGGGCCTGGAAACGTTGACCCAGACCGAGGAGAAGTCATCGGTGTTGTGCGAGACCTCTTGCACGGCAGCCATGGTGACGGGCATCCACGCTCGGCCGTATCGCTCGGTCATTGCAAGTGGTTGGACGTCTCGCACGGAATTCCAGATCTCGACCGCATTGGGTCCCCACTGATCATCCAGCCAGTCCCAGTCGTTCAGCCAGTCGGTGACTGGTCCGAACTCGATGACATCGGAGTCAGTGTTGTCTGCGTCGTAGCTCATGGTGGCTCCTCGGGGGCATGACAGTGCGGCGTGTGCTGCTGGTCACAGTAGTCAGCTGGGGAACCATGATCCAGAACCAGAATTGCGTTGCGGAAAACAACGAACGACCCGGCAACGATTTGCCGGGTCGTTCGAGACACTTCAGTTGCGTGTGATGATCAGCGCTTGGCGGTGCGGCCGAGCAGCCATTCTTTCATCGGTGCTGAGGTCGAGAGCTTGATGGAGCGGCTCTTCTTGATCTTCAGCGGTTCACCGGTCTGCGGATTACGGCCCTTACGGGGGCCACGCTCGGTCATCGAGAAGGTGCCGAAGCCCGGCCACGCAACCTTGTTGCCCTTCTTGATTTCTTCTGCGGTGTAATCGAAGAACGCACCAAGCACTGCTTCGGCGGTCTTCTTGTCAGAACCGCCGCGCTCGGCGACGGCGGTGATCATTTCTGCCTTGGTTGCCACTGCAACTCCTTCGTAGGGGGAGGAAGCCCTTAGGAAAGCAGGGTTTGGCAAGAAAGGGGCGGATACTTGGTTGAATTTGCAGGGTTTTCTCGTTCTCCAAGCCCCGGCAGCAAGGACCTAGGCGTATTCTGTGACGCGATGAGCATCGCTGACGCCCTTGGAGACCTGACGTGTTCCGACCTCGACAGTGCAGTCGGTTCGCTTCTGGCCGCCGGGTTTCGAATCGAGCGCATCTCGCCGGCCGACGACCCATCCGAAGCCGATGTCGCTGGCTTTGGAAGCCGGTTTCGCGTACGGCGGGTCGAGGCCGCTGATGTGCTGCCAGCGAGGATCTACCTGGGTTTGGAGAACACGAGCGACCTCGACTCGATCTCGTTTCCACCCAACTGGGACGTGATTCGCTATGACGCTTCACCGGTGTTGCTCCTGCCCGACATGCAGCCCGAACTCGTCATCTCGAGGGCAGCCGATGCCGACCTGGGTGTTGGTCGGGCAGGGATGCTGTATCGGGATCTGATTCCCTCACGGCACGGCGGCCGCTACATCGCCTCGCACATCCACATCGTCGACGGTGGCCCGGTTCCGGACTACGTGCACTTTCACCGTGTACGTTTCCAGCTGATCTTCTGCGCCCGAGGGTGGGCGAAACTGGTGTACGAAGATCAAGGCGAGCCGTTCATCATGCAGGCCGGTGATGCTGTGCTCCAGCCGCCGGAGATCCGGCACCGTGTCCTTGCGAGCTCTGACCACTTGGAAGTCATCGAGATCGGATGCCCCGCAGAGCACGACACCATGGGGGAGCACGGCTTCGATCTGCCGACGCCGGTCATCGACGCCGAGCGAGACTTCGGTGGGCAACGTTTTGTCTGGCATCAGGGAGCATCCGGCGTCTACGAGCCATGGGATCATCATGGATTCGAGGCTCGCAATTCCGGAATCGATCGAGCCACGCACGGCCTTGCCGATGTTCGCGTGGCTCGACCCCGCTCAGCGACGGCCAACAGGGTGCTCGACTCGGGAGGCACCAAAACAGCGGACAACCTTCTTGCACCCCGCCTTCTGGCGCCCCGCCTTCTGTTACAGAGCCACGAGTTCCGGTTCCATTTCGTTCTCGAGGGTTCGACGATCTTGACCATCGAGCAGCAGCCGGCTGTTTCGCTCAGTCGAGGCGACAGCGTGAGTATTCCCGCTGGGCTCCGGTACGGGTTCTCGCCATCGGAGGGCTTGGAACTCCTCGACGTTTGCGTCGGCTGAGTGCGCATGGTTCGCAGCGTGCGTCAGACATTTCTGGACAAGGAAGGGTTTTCATGGTCATCCCGTCAACGCTGGTAGGCGCCAACGTCGAGGCGTTCGAGCACGAAGTCGATGAGCGGTGGACGATGTCCTACGCCGCCTCACTCGGCCTTGATCAAGCCGTCTACCTCGACACGACTTCCGGCGGTGGGGTGGTCGCTCACCCGTTGTTCTCCGTCTGCGTCGAATGGCCGGTGATCGTTGCGTCGCGACGTGAGTCGGAACGACTTGGCGTGCCGCGTGAGGAAGTGATGACAGGGGTGCATGCCACGCATGATGTCATCGTGCATCGTCTGGTTCGGCCCGGCGATGTCCTCATGACTTCGCTCGAGATCGTGGGCTTGGTCTCGAAAACTCCGGGTGCCATGACAACGACTCGACTGACCACCGTCGACCACGACGCACAGCCTGTCGCCTCGACGACACAAGATGCCATCTACCTCGGGGTGAGCGCCCAGTCTCCTGACCTTCCTGACCCAACGCCACCCCAGCCGGTCGCTGGTGGCGAACGACGAGGCGAGCCTCGTGAGGTGAGGATCGATCTGCCTCGAGTTGCGGCGCATGTCTACACCGAAGGTGCAAGGATCTGGAATCCGATCCACACGGATCGAGCGGTAGCGCTCGCAGCGGGACTGCCCGACATCATCATGCACGGAACAGCAAACCTTGCGTATGGCATCAACGCTGTCGTCGAGGTGGAGGCGGCAGGGCGACCCGAGTTGGTCCGTCGAGTGGCGTGTCGCTTTGCCGCCATGGTGTCGTTGCCATCCACCATCACGGTGCGGGTCTGGAAAGCGAACGACACCGACGATGGACGTTCGACGGTTCCATTCGAGGTGTTGAACGCCGATGGCGCCGCGGCGGTCAAGGATGGGGTCATCGTGTTGGGCGAACCCGACGCCTCGTCTGCAAGTCTCTAGCCGTTCGCGTATTGGCGACCGATGGTGAAGGCCATCACGGCAGACAACCAGCCGATGGCAATCAGAGCGGCAAGCACTCGATTGGATTTTGGTGTGTCACCGCGAACCCACCAGCCACCGACGAGGAAGGCTCCCATCGGCGCCAGACCGCCGATGTAGTGGATGTAGAGCTGAACGATGCCCTGGCCCTGGTCGAGCAGTTTGATGCCGATCAACACCTGCAATGCCAGCACGATCTGAGCGATGGCAAGGACCACCTTGCCGATGAGATCGATAGGCCGACCTTTCAGCGCAAGCCAGCCAATCCAACCAACGGCTGCCGTCATCGTGACCAGCACGAGCGAACCGACCACGACATGCACCGATGAGGAGATGATCCAATTGTCGATTCGGCCGTCGCCGAGTGGTGAATCCTGGGCGAGCAGTTGCGACGTTGAAGGCAGCACGAGGCAACCCTAGAGCCCGGTCAACCGTTCGTTGCCGATCAACCGAGGCGTTGCGCGGAATGATGCAGCGGCCCCGTCGGTTCCGTTGCAATGACGAACGCTGTCCTGGCTGAACCGGCCACCGAGGATCCGAGGATCGCACGTGAGCATCATCCCCGCGCGATCCGTTGGATGCACTGGATCAATTTCCCGATCCTGATGGTGATGATCTGGTCTGGCCTTCGCATCTATTGGGCCAACGATGTGTACGCCCTCACCATTGCCGGCCGGACGATCTTCCCGTTCTTCCCCGAGTCGGTGTACGAGCCACTGAATCTGAATTCGAAACTGGCAAAGGGTCTTGCGTTTCACTTCACATTCGGTTGGTTCTTCACGCTGAACGGCATTGCCTATGTGCTGTATCTGGCGACGAGCGGACAGTGGCGCCACCTCGTGCCTGATCGATTTGCTCTGAAGGAGAGCACCGCTGTGGTGTTGCACGATCTCCACCTCCGTGGCGAGGCCCCAGCGCAAGGCCGCTACAACGCGGCGCAACGCCTCAGCTACAGCATCATCGTCGTGCTCGGTGGAGTTGTCGTTGCCACTGGCCTGGCCATGTTCAAGCCAGCTCAGCTCCATCTCCTCACCAGCCTCTTTGGTGGCTACGAAACGGCGCGAGCCATTCATTTCGGTACCACCCTCGCCTTCATGGCGTTCTTCGGCGTTCATGTGGCCCAAGTCATCAAATCCGGATGGTCGAACTTCGCCTCGATGGTGACGGGGTACAAGGTCACGGGGCACAAGGTCACGGGGCACAAGGTCACCGAGCACAAGGTCACCGAGCACAAGGTCACAGCCAGCGAGGAGCGAGGATGACCGATCCATCGAGTCACGAGCGGGCCGAGCGGTTCGCCGAGCAGATCGAAGCCGGTCCCACCCGATCGATCGAGGAGCATCGCCGGGCATCTCGCCGGTCCTTCATGACCGGTGGGGTGGCGACGGTTGCCGCCATTGCCGGCTTTCGCCACCTTCAGAATCGGCCCCAGATCGACAACGCCCCGGATCTGCTCCGCAAGGGGTATGAGTTCAATGAGGGAGTGTGGCGACGGCTGTCGACTGCGACGCATTCGCCGACATTCGACGCCTCGGAGCGTGGAGAGCTGCGAGTCAATGGGCGCATCGGTGTCCGTGACGAGATCGACCTCGATGCCTGGACCTTGACGGTGCTCGGTCCCGATGGTGAGCAGCTCGACGAGCTGAGGATCGATGACGTCCGAGCTCTTGGCGAACACACCATTGTTTGGGAGCACAAATGCATCGAGGGTTGGAGCCAGATCGTTGGCTGGACCGGGGCGAAGTTCGCCGATTTCGCGGCTCGATACGACGTTGACCACGAGTACGTGGCGCTCGCGACGCCTGATCGCCGCTACTACGTCGGTCTTGACAAAGCAGCAGCGTTGCACGATCAGACGCTTCTGGCTTGGGCGCTCAACGACGAACCGTTGACGCAGCTCCACGGGGCACCGTTGCGCTTGGCGACGCCAGTCAAGTACGGCATCAAACAGCTCAAGCGGATTGGCACCATCGCGTTCACCAATGAGCCACCGCCTGATTACTGGGCCGAACGTGGCTACTCGTACTACTCCGGGCTGTAGTCGGCTTGCTGGGCATCGTTGGTTGATTCGTCGACCTGCGGGTTGATCACGGTCTCCCACAGGGCGAAGGCGATGGCACCGCACACGACGAAGATGTCGGCGAGGTTGAAGACGGCGAACCAGCTGACGTCGATGAAATCGATGACCGAGCCGGTGAGGAAGCCGTCGTCGGCCCGGAACACCCGATCGATCAGATTGCCGATCGCACCGCCGAGAATGATCGAGAAGAACACGACGCGATGTACGACGGTGGATCGAGCGAGCTGGACGCTCAGGTACACCACCATGGCGATCACGCCGATACCGATCAACCGGCCCCGTCCTTGGCCGGTGCCGAACGAGAATCCGTTGTTGAACAACAAATCGAACTCGAGTGTCGGAAGTAGCGCGATGCGGCGTCCGTCGTCGAGTGCCGACAACGCCCATTGCTTCGTGAGCCAATCAGAAACGATGGTGAAGACGATGATGGTCGCAGCGATCAGCGAGCGGCGGGTCGAGGTCACCAGGTTGACGGTAGTGGCTTCTCGACTCATATCGGGGTGAGCTCCGACCGACACTGCACCATGGATCCGATCTCTGGCATCACCGCGCGTGTCGGCGCGATCGAGTCTCGCGTCCGCTCTGGTCCGAGCCCGAGCGGCGGACAGTTCGGTGATCTGCTGCGAGCCGAACTGGCCCAACGCAACAACAACAACGTTCTTGGCTACGGGGCAACCGGGTCGACCCCCGGTGGCAGTCTGACATCGGCATACGCAAACGCCGGTCTCGCCGGTGTGTTCGATCCCACCAGTGCCGGGGGCGCCGAATCGGTCGGACCTACCCCAGCGATCAGGCTCGACCCTGGCGAGTTCGGAGCGATCACGCCTCCTCCCAGCCTGATCGGATTCGGCAACGGGCAGATCCCGGCCGAAGCCCTCACCGATCTGTCGGTGGATGGCCACTCGTTGTACGCTCCGGCGGCCAGTGCGTTCGAAATGATGATCGCGGCTGCCAAGGCCGACGGGGTCTCGATTGGTGTGACCGACTCATACCGGCCACTTTCGGTGCAGGAACGTCTGGCCAAGGAAAAGGGGCTGTATTCCCAGGGCGGATGGGCGGCGACGCCGGGAACGAGCAATCACGGTTGGGGCTTGGCCCTCGATCTCGACCTCGATGCGACTGCGCAGTCGTGGATGCGTGAGCACGCGCCGGACTACGGGTTTGTCGAGGATGTGCCACGCGAGCCTTGGCACTGGACGTACCGGCCAGCGAGTATCTGACGTACCGGCCAGCGAGTATCTGACGTACCGGCCGACGTACTAACAGCGAGAGCGGCAAATAGAGTCGTCGCAATGAAGCTCGGAATTCTTTCTCGCGCCCCGCGGTCGTATAGCACCCGACGGCTCCGCCAAGCTGCTGAGGAACGCGGTCACGACGTACGAGTCCTCAATACGCTGCGCTTTGCCATCGATCTGGCCAGCGATGAACCCGACATGCAGTATCGCGGCACGCTCTTGCCCGACTACGACGCAGTCCTGCCGCGGATCGGTGCCTCGATCACGTTCTTTGGACTCGCGGTCGTTCGCCAGTTCGAACAAATGGACGTCTATACGCCAAACCCGGCGAACGGCATTGCGAACTCACGCGACAAACTGCGTTCGGCCCAGATCCTGGCTCGCCACCGAGTCGGTATTCCAGCAACGACGTTCGTTCGCGATCGGGCCGATGTGTTGGCGGCAATCGAGCGGGTTGGCGGAGCGCCGGTGGTGATCAAGCTGCTCGAGGGGACACAGGGCATTGGGGTCATTCTGGCTCCCGATACCAAGGTCGCGGAGGCCGTCATCGAAACCCTTCAGAGCACCAAGCAAAACGTGTTGATCCAACGGTTCGTGAAGGAGTCCCGAGGTAAGGACTTGCGGGCCTTCGTGGTTGGTGATCAGGTCGTTGCTGCGATGCGGCGCGTTGCCCAGGGTGACGAGTTTCGGTCGAACGTGCACCGTGGTGGGGTCGCCGAGGTGGTCGATCTGCCGGAGGACTACCAGCGCGTTGCGGTCCAGGCGGCACAGGTGATGGGCCTGAAGGTGGCGGGTGTCGACATGCTCGAGTCCGACCTCGGCCCGCTCGTCATGGAGGTCAACTCCTCACCGGGTCTGGAAGGGATCGAACGGGCGACCGAACTCGACATCGCCGGTGCCATCGTCGACTACATCGCCAATCAAGTTGCGTTCCCCGAAGTCGACGTTCGCCAGCGGCTGACGGTGAGCGCCGGGTACGGGGTTGCCGAGATCTACGTTGGCGAAGGTGCCCACATCCTTGGCAAGTCGATTGCCGATTCCGGGCTGGGAGAGCAGGACATCACTGTTCTGACGCTCCATCGCGGTGTCACGGTGATTCCCAACCCGAAGCGAACTCGGGTGCTCGAGGCCGAAGACCGGTTGCTGTGCTTTGGTCGTCTCGAGTCGATGCGTGATCTTGTTCCCGCTCGTCGCCGCCGCCGGTCCCGGCCGGTCGTCCAGCCGCTCCCGGAGTTTCTCGCAACGGATGACGACCACTCGGCATCGTGATCCGTCGCCGATGCCGTTGGCGGGATCTATGCGCTGGCGGGATGATCTGACGTCGAGTTCGGTGGCCCAGGCAGCCAGACACTTGCGGCGACGGCGACGAGCGCGATCACACCCGCCGCAACGAACGTTTCTGCAAGGGCGTCGGTGGTGATCGTACGAACGGCGCGAGTCGCCGCTTCGGTGTAGCTGGGGTCCGACAACGGCGGCAGATCGAGCGATGAGCGGAGTTGGCTGAAGCGGCGGAGACCGAAGCTCGTGAGGGCAGCGAGCCCGATCGAAAATCCGATCATGCGAAAGACAACGACCAAACCCGCTGCGGTTCCGGTGTTGGAGTGCCCAGCGGCATTGGTCAACGCGGTGGTCGTCGGGGTCATGGCGAGGCCGAGGCCGAGGCCGATGAAACCAAGGATCACGACGAGTTCCACGAGGGTGGTGTCTGGCTGCCAGCGCTGGCCGAGGGCAATGAGTCCGATCCCGGCGACCACGAAGCCAACGGCTGTCGGCATGCGCGCTCCAACGACACCAGTCAGGACGCCACCGAGGTACGAGGTGAGGGACATGGCTGCGGTGAGTGCGGTGAGGCACCAGCCCGACCGCACCGCAGCGTCGCCGGTGTCACTTTCGAGCACGTTGATCAGGAGCGGCACGTTGACGAGCGTCGTGACCAGCGCGGCGCCGAACGCGACGTTGATCGCCAAGGCCATTGCCGGGGCCGCTCGACGATGCGCCGACGGAAACGAGAGGTCGAGCAGCGGAGATGACGCGGTCCGTTGCCGCAATACGAACCCCACCAGCCCGATGACGGCGAAGGACGCCGAGAGCCAAAGTGGAATCGTGACCGAGGTACGACCGGCAAGTTCGTCGAGACCGCCGGCCGACTGAATCTTGGCTTGGCTGAGCAGTGCGATACTGCTTGCGGTGAGGGCAAGGGTGAGGAAGATCGCACCGACAACGTCGATCCGCTCTGTCGACGACCGGCGTTGCGGGAGATACCGACAGGCGAGGACGACCCCGACGATCGCCAGAGGGACATTCAAGTAGAACTGCCACTGCCACGACGCAAATCGCACCAACAGCGCGCCGTAGATCGGACCCCAGATCCATCCCAGGGTCTCGACCGCACCGAGCAAGCCGAAGGCGCGAGCGCGGCTGCGATCCCTGAAGTGGTCGCCGGCGATACCGAGCGCCACCGGTACGAGGGCCCCGCCCCCGATCGCCGTGAGCGCTCGCCCGAAGAGAAACACGCCGAAGGTCGGGGCGAGCGGGACGATGAGCGAGCCGATGGCGAAAACGACGAGCGACAGATTGAAGACTCGGCGCCGTCCGACGAGGTCCGACAATCGACCGGCAAGCGGCATGACGGCCAGGTAGGCGATCAGATAGACGTTGACGATCCAGGCCGCACGATCGAGATCATCGGGGAGTGCGAGACCGAGGTCACCGATGATGGGTCGCAGCATGGTGGACACGACCAGTAGATCATCGGCCGCAACGAAGACGCCGAACGCCGCTGTTGCCAGCGCCGGTCGGGACGATGATGCGGTTGCGTTCACGCCCCGTCGAGATCGGGGGCGACGATGTCGACGGTCGCCCCGTAGTCGGACAACTCGACGCTCCATGTGGCGACGGAATCATCGATCGGGGTGTCGAAGGTGATGGACCGCACCAGGAAGGTCTCGGCGTCGATCGAGACCGTTGCGCTGGCTTCTTCTGAGACCAGACCACTGGTGAGCGTGTCGACATCGGCGGCATCGACGACCCCTTCGAGACGGAGCAGCCCGTCGGCGTCGGGACTCTTTGATTGCAGTGTGGCCGTCGGCATGCCCGAGGCCAGCACTTCGGCGATGCCTGCATCGGCACTGAAGATCTTCGCCGGATCGAAGGCGATCGTGCCCGTTGCATCTTGCCAGACACCGCTGAGCGGATCCGTCAGGTACAGCTGTCCATCGATGGCAACAGCACCGAGTTCGATGGTGGTGCCCAAGAGCAGTACCGAGACCACCGCATCGGCGGATGCCGGAGTCGCAAATCGGCCGTCGGCCTGTTCGAACACGACGAGCCCAGCGTCGTCGATGAAGACCTCGGCGCCCGAGCGTTCGACCTGGAAGTGAACCGAATCGATGGCGGCCATGGCAGCGGAAGCCTCTTGGCGAACCATCTCGGCATCGAACTCGACCGGTGCCGACGGGGTGCTGGAGCAGCCAGCCGTGATGGCAGCCGCGATCACCATGGCCATGAACAAGCGCATATCAGTCTCCTGATCGGTCGACGGCGAGCATACGGAGCACGAGGCCCGATGTGACAATGCCGCCCACGGAGGGGGCCATGGAACCCAAGCGATCACGCTACCCATCGCCGGCCCCTCTACGCTTGCATGCCATGGCTGATCTCGTTTTCCAGACCTTCCCGCTCGGCATGCAGTGGCCGACCATCGACCCGTTCCTGTTCTGCGCCCATCACCGAGATGCCTATCCGGCGGGTACCGCTGCACTTGGTCCGGCGGCTGACCTGGTTGGCCGGCAGATCGGCCAGGACTTTGCCAATGTCGATGGCTGGAACATGTACCACGGCCGCGGCGTACCCGGCTTTCCTGCGCATCCTCACCGAGGTTTCGAGACGGTCACCTACGTTCGATCGGGCGTGATCGACCACTCCGACTCGCTCGGTGCTCGGGCTCGATTCGGCCGGGGCGACACCCAGTGGTTGACCGCTGGCAAGGGCATCGTCCACTGCGAGATGTTTCCGCTCCTCGATGGTGACGGACCGAATCCGCTCGAGCTGTTCCAGATCTGGCTGAACCTGCCGGCCAGCAACAAGATGGTCGAACCGCACTTCACGATGATCTGGGACCACCAGACGCCTCGTTCGATGTCAAAGGACGACAACGGGCGGCTCACCACGGTCACGGTGATCACCGGCGACTTCGCCGACGTCGACTCGCCGATTCGTCCACCCGACTCCTGGGCGTCGCAGGCTGATGCAGAGGTTGCCATCTGGCACCTCGTTCTCGAGCCCAATGCGACCTTCGTCCTCGATCGTGCCGCTGGTGATCAGACCCAGCGGGTGCTGTATCTCTTCGAAGGTGACGAACTCGAGCTCCTCGGTGAACGCTCGACCGACAGCACCTCGATTGGTTCGAGCACTGGCGCCGTGATCGACGCAACACAGGCGGCCACGCTGATCGCTGGGCCATCGGGGGCCGAGATCATGGTGTTGCAGGGCCGAGCCATTGGTGAGCCGGTTGCCCAATACGGTCCGTTCGTGATGAACACCGACGCCGAGATCCAGCAGGCATTCAGCGACTACCGCCAGACCCAGTTCGGTGGCTGGCCATGGCCATCCGATGATCCCGACCACGGCCCCGAGTGGCGACGTTTCGCTGAGCATCCCGACGGCAGCGTTGACGAACTGGTCGAAGGCCCGGTCTGAGATAACGCAGTTCTGAGGGACTCCTGGCCCTTCAGCCCACTTTGGCGAGCTGTGCCTTCAGCCGCTTCTCCGAGACCGGGCCGTTGGTGCCGATGCTCTGAGCGAACAACGACACTCGCAGTTCTTGCAATCCCCAGATGGCCGCCTCGAGTTCTTCTGACCAACCAACGGTGGCGGCGAGGTGGTCCGCCCGTTGCTCGAGCGGCACGATGCGGGCGAGGAGCACCGAGTCTCGTCGGGGATCGTCGCGGAGCCGCTCGATTCGTATGAGCACGGCTCGCAGATAGCGGATGAGATCGTCCAGGCGCTCGGCGCCCAGCCCGGTGAGGTGCTCCGGATACACCAGGGCGCTGAGCTGACGCCGAATGTCGCTGCGGCCGAGGTCGAATGCGGCTCCGTGGAGATCGGCGAGCTCACGTTCGACATCTCGGATGAGCACGGCGATCTGCGCCCCGCTCGTTGCCACGGCGTGGAGCGCTTTGCCATAGCCGGTCTTGGCCGATGCCTCGACCTCGCGGAATCCGGCTTCGGTCCACGCCGGTCCGCCGGCGTCGAGAAGGAGCTGGTCGACTGCCGCCGTTGCCACGTCGTCGGCCCACGCCGCGATCGAGCCGTGCGGCCCTACGACCAAGGCCAGCTTGGCTTGGTTGCTGAGAAGTCGATCGAGCGCTTTGTGTGGAGAGGGAAGCCGCAGCCGCAAGAGTCGGCGAGTGCCACTCCACATGGCTTCGGCCTGCTCGTCAGCCGTTGGGGACAGGCGGATGCCAACCGCGTCGGTCTGGTCAACGAGCGTGGGATAGGCGTTGATGGCGACGCCGAGTCCTTCGGTGCTGACCACGGTGGGTAGATCGCCGAAGGTCCAGTCTGTCAGCCCGTCTCGTTCGATGGGGTGGCGCTGTTCGCCGAGTTCGGCGCGGACCCGTTCGTCGAGCAACGACTTGACTGCTTCGAGGTCGTATCCCTCGGCAAGAATCAGCAGGTCGTCGTCGTGAGCACGGAACCACGGGCGCAGGTGGTGAGGGACTCGTTGCCAATCGAAATCGTCAGCGCTGACGGTCAAGCCCCGTTTGGTCGCGAGCACTCGCACCAACTCATCTACCAGTCCACCCGCGGTCGGATCGAGTTCGGGAAACAGCTCGTTGACCGCGGCGGGAATGGGTACCAACTCTTTGCGTAGTGGTCGTGGCAAGGTGCGGAGAAGGTGGACGACGAGCTCACGACGAAGCGCAGGCACGTTCCACTCGAAGACTGTCGGGTCGAGTCGGCGCAAGATGCCGACCGGTACGTCGATGAGTGTTCCATCTTCGGCACTGCCGGTATCGAACGCGTAGCTGAGATCCAGCTCGATGTCGCCGTGATGCCACACGTCAGGGAAACCGCTGTCGTCGAGGTCGGCCGCTTCGGGCCGAATCAGGTCGCGTTGCGCGAAGTCGAGTAGACGGGGCTGCTCTCGCTTGGCGCGATTCCACCACTTGTCGAACTGCCGCCGAGTCGTGATGTCGTTGGCAACTCGAGCGTCGAAGAAGGCCAACCGCGCTGCCTCGTCAACCAGGAGATCATGGCGCCGGTGCCGATTCTCCAGCTCGACGATCTCGTCGATCGCCTCGTTGTTGCGCTCGATGAAGTCGTGAGTGGCGTCCCACTCGTTTCGCACCAGCGCATGAAGCAGCAGCCGAGCACGAGCGTCGGATGGATCGATACGGCCCCAGTTCAAGCGGCGATTGTTGACCAGCGGCAGTCCATACAACGAGACCGTCTCGGTGGATACCGCCGACCCTCGCTCGGCATCCCACCATGGATCGGCATAGCTGCGCTTGACCAGATGATCCCCGACCTTCTCGAGCCATTCGGGTTCGATCCTGGCAACGACGCGTGCCCAGAGTCGATTGGTCTCGACCAGCTCGCCGGCCATGATCCACTTCGGGGAGTTCCTGGAAAAGACCGAGCCGGGCGCAATCATCAGCTTGGCGTTGCGGGCTCCCCGGAACTCCGAACCGTTCGGGTCCTTCATCGCCACCTGGGAAAGCAGACCGGCCAGAAGCGAAAGATGAATCTGGTCAGCTTCGGCGGCGCTGTGGTTGACCTTCAGTCCGAGATCTCGGGCCACCCGGCGCAACTGGCTCAGGACATCGGACCACTCCCGCACCCGCATGTAGTGCAGATATTCCGAGCGGCACATCTTGCGGAACTGGTTCGAGGACCGCTCGCGCCGCTCGCGTGACAGGTACTCCCAAAGGTGGAGGTAGGAGACGAAGTCGCCAGACGGGTCCTTGAACCGATTGTGTTGTTCGAGCGCCGCTTGTTGCTCGGGCCCGCGTGGCCGTTCCCGCGGATCTTGGATCGACATACCGGCAGTGATGATCAGGACCTCTTGCAGGCAGCCGTTTCGATCGGCTTCGAGAATCATCCGCCCGAGTCGTGGATCGAGGGGAATGCGAGCCAGCTTTCGCCCGATCGGGGTCAGCCACTTGCGGGTTCCCTCCTTCCCCGGATGCACGGCGTCGAGCTCTTCGAGAAGCGCGATGCCATCGCGGATCGATCGAGAGTCGGGAGGATCGACGAACGGGAACCCTTCGATATCGCCAAGCCCGATCGCCGCCATCTGCAGGATGACCGACGCCAGGTTCGTGCGTTGGATCTCTGGTTCGGTGAATGCATCGCGAGCATCGAAGTCGTCTTCGGTGTAGAGCCTGATGCAGATACCCGGTCCGAGGCGACCACAACGCCCGGCACGCTGATTCGCCGAGGCCTGTGAGATTTCTTCGATTGGTAGCCGTTGGACTTTGGTTCGACGGTTGAACCGCGAGATGCGCGCAAACCCCGAGTCAACGACGTAGCGGATCCCGGGAACGGTGAGCGAGGTTTCGGCGACGTTGGTGGCCAGCACGACTCGTCGGCCTGAGTGAGGTTGGAAGACTCGTTGTTGTTCGGCCGATGACAACCGGGCGTAGAGCGGCACGATTTCGGTATTGCGAAGCTCGAGATCGGTGAGCGCTTCGGCCGCATCACGGATCTCACGTTCGCCGGAGCAAAACACCAGGATGTCGCCATCGCCTGTGGCTTGGAGTTCCTTCACTGCCTCGCCGATCGCCTGAGGCTGGTCGAGCACCTCGGCATCTTCGTCGGCGTCGAGGGGGCGGTAGCGAAGTTCGACGGGGTAGGTGCGGCCCGAGACCTCGACGATTGGCGCATCGTGGAAGTGCTCACTGAAACGCTGGGTGTCGATGGTGGCCGAGGTGATGATGATCTTCAGGTCGGGTCGCTTTGGCAACAGTTGACGCAGATATCCCAGCAGGAAATCGATGTTGAGACTTCGTTCGTGCGCCTCGTCGATGATGATCGTGTCGTACTTGCTGAGAAGGCGATCCCGCTGGATCTCCGCAAGCAGGATGCCGTCGGTCATGAGCCGAACCATGGTGGTCGTGCCGACCTGGTCGTTGAACCGGACGGTGTAGCCAATGCGTTGGCCGACCGTCTCGCCGAGCTCGCTGGCGACGCGTTCGGCGATGGAACGGGCGGCGATGCGTCGTGGTTGGGTGTGGCCGATCAGTCCGTCGACGCCGCGCCCGAGTTCGAGACACATCTTCGGAAGTTGGGTGCTCTTGCCGGAACCGGTCTCACCGGCGATGATCACGACTTGATGGTCGCGTATCACGCCGATCAGCTCGTCGTGACGCTGCGAGATCGGCAGCTCAGGCGGATAGCGGATCTCAGCTGGCGTGGTTCGCAGATTGATCGTGGTCTGCGGAGCCGTCACTCCTCCAGCTTGCCAGCTTCGTCGACGAAAGCCGTACCGGCAAATTCGGCGCGCAAGGCGGCTTCGTGCTGACCGAGTCGTGGGGCACGTGGAGCCTGGCTGCGTTCGGGCAGGGTCGAGATCTTCATCGGGTTACCGGCGACCAGTTGTCCGTTCGTTCCCTCGACGACCAGGGCCATGTTCCGAGCCTGGGTTTGTGGGTGCCGGAGCACCTGCTCGACATTGTTGACCAGCGAACACGGCAAGCCGGCAGCGCTCAGTCGTTCGAACCACGTCTCAGCATCGGCGGCCGACAACGCCTGCTCGATGAGTTGTCGGAGGCTGGCCTCGTTCGCACAACGGTGCTCGTTGCTGACGAACCGAGCATCAGTTGCGAGTTCGGGAGCGTTGATCGCCTCGGCCAGCGTGGCAAAGAGGCCATCGTTTCCCGCCGCGATGACCACCGAGCCACGAGCCGTCGCAAAGGCGCCGAACGGCGTGATCGAGGGATGGCGTGAACCAATCGGCCCTGGCACGATGCCGCTCGTGGTGTAGCGGGCGATTGCGTTCTCGAGCAGCGCCACTTGGGAGTCGAGCATGGCAACATCGACTCGGGCACCAGCGCCGGTGGACGTGCGTTCATGGAGTGCAGCAATGATCGATGTTGCGGTGAACATGCCGGCACAGATGTCGCCGATCGACGTACCGACGCGAGTTGGTGCACCGCCCTCATCACCGGTGATGCTCATGACGCCACCCATTGCCTGGACGATCATGTCGTAGGCCGGTTGCTGTTTGAGCGGACCGCTGTGACCGAAGCCAGACACCGAGGCCAGGATCAGCCGAGGCCAACGCCGATGCAAGGTGTCCCAGTCGTAGCCGAGGCGGTCGAAGGCGCCAGGCCGGAAGTTCTCGACGACGACGTCGGCCGCATCGAGCATCCGGTCGAACAAGGCTCGATCATCCTCGATCGCCAGGTCGAGTTCGATCGATTCCTTGCCACGATTGATCGACTCGAAGTACGCCGAGCCATCGTTCGTGAAGGGCCCAATGTGTCGGGCATCGTCGCCGATCTCGGGTCGCTCGACCTTGATGACTCGGGCGCCAAGGTCGGCCAACATCATGGTGCAGTACGGGCCGGACAAGACTCGGGTCAGATCGACAATGACGGTGCCTCCCAGAGGCCCTGTCGAAGGTGAGGGGTCGCGAGAGTCACTGGTCACAACACTCGTTCTAGCCGAGCATGGCGAATGTCACACCAACGATCAGCCCTGGGTGGAACTCCAGCGGCCATTCTTCGGTCTATCGATTCTGCGGTTCATCGATGCTGTCGTTCATCGATGCTGTCGTTCATCGATGCTGTCGTTCGACAATTCTGGAGATTCAAACCATGTCCATCTTCAACCCCGCCTCAGCGCCCCTCAGTCGTGGCGTGCGCACTCTGTTGATTCCCGGTGTCGCTGCTGCACTCGCCCTCTCGGCGTGCGGTTCGAGCGACAGCGCCGGTACCTCGGCGGGCAGTGACGCCGCCACGAGCGAAGGAGCGGCGGCCGAGGGAATCGCGGTCGATGGAATCGCAGTCGAGGGTGCGTGGGCCCGCACCAGCCCCATGGCGGCAACCGCTGGGGCCGCCTACATGGTGCTCACCGCCGGATCCGATGATGTCCTGATCGGCGCATCGGTCGACGCCTCGATTGCCGGCGAGGTCCAGATCCATGAG
>JBBQUN010000052.1:0-21589 GCA_038212405.1 Acidimicrobiales bacterium
CGTCGACGACCAGGCCAGTGACCCCATCGACCACTGCCTCGTCGGCACCGCCCGACCGTCCAGCAATTTGGGGGATGCCAGCGGCTGCCGCTTCGAGGAAGACGATGCCGAAGCCTTCCTGCTCGAGCCCTCGCCATCGCCGATTGCATGGCATGGCCATCATGTCAGCTGCGCCATAGCGCTCAGCCTTTTCCTCGTCGGAGATGCGACCAAGGAAGGTGACTCGGGTCCGAGACTGTTCCGCTCGGCGCTGGAGCCGAGCCAGCTCTCGCCCGGTACCTCCGATCACCAGGCGCAGTTCGGGCAACGACGACTGGAGCAAGGCGACGGCGTCGATCAGCGTGTCGATGCCCTTTCGTGGAACGAGCCGTGTCACGACGCTGATCACGACGTCTGCGTCGTCGTAGCCGAATCGCTGCCGTAGCTGTGCCCGTTGTTCGGGTTCAATCGGCACGAATGCCTGATGATCGACACCGGGCGGAATCACCACCGACGGAAGCGAACGACCGGCACATCGCTCGGCCTCGGCCAAGGCATAGGCACCGGCCGACACCACGAGCGACGAACCTCGTAGCACCGATCCCAGCGCGTTCGACAGTGCAGGGAGGCGGCCGGGAATCGTGACCTCGGCGCCATGGAGCACAACGCCGTAGGGACGAGCCAATTGGGGGCCGATCAGGCCGAGCGGTATCGCCGGGTCGATCAGAACGATCGAGGCATCGAGCGCGTCGGCGAGGCGATCGACACGTTTGGCGAGCCATGGATAGGGCAGGAGAATCGGCTCTGGCGATCGCTCGATCGAGAAGGCTTGACGACTGTCGAAGCTCACCGCGTCGGGAAAGGGCGTGGTGTAGACGTGCGCTTCATCGGGAGGCATGCGGCGCCAGAGTTCGAGGAGATAGTTCTGGATACCGCCGACCTTGGGCGGGAAGTCATTGGTGACCAAGAGATGGTTGACGACGGGTGACAACACGACCACTCAGTCTGCCAAGACAAGCGGCTGCGGCTGGGCCGGTGCCACAACCCCGTCGAACTCGGAACGAACCAGCGAGCTCTCGTCACTGCGGCACCGGGCGGCAAGCGAATCGAGTTGGCAACGCCGGGCCGCCCAGACCGCATGCGCCCGCAGCAGTGGATTGGGATGGGCGAGGTAGTGATCGATCAGCGCGGCGGTGTTGGGCTGTCCAGCGCCGATGTTGCCAAGAACAACCAGCGCGGTGCGCCGCACCACATCGGGATTTCGGTCGGCGAGGTACCAACGACCCACTCGGGCCATCAGCTGCTCGTCTGACGCTTGCAGGATCCAATCGATCTCGATCCAGGCATCGGCATCGAGTGGTGGCTGGGCGAGAACGGCATTGCGCTCGAACCCGAGGTTGGGCGGACAGACCTCCTGGCAGTCATCGCAGCCATAGATCCGGTCGCCGAGTGCTACCCGATAAGCCACCGGTATGGGTCCTCGTGCTTGCACCAACCAGGCGAGACAACGACGCGCGTCCACGATGCCTGGACCGACAATGGCATTCGTCGGACAATCATCGAGGCAGCGCCGACACGGGCCACATCCGTCGGGTTGGATCTTCGTATTCGTGACGAGCGGGGCATCAGTGATGATGCCACCAAGGACGAACCAGCTGCCGGCCTCGGGAATCAACAGATTGGCGTTCTTGCCGTACCACCCGAGCCCGGCCCGATAGGCGACGTTGCGGTCGACGAGATGGTTGTCGTCGGCGTGCACCGCAGCGTTGTGACCAGCCGAACGCAGCACCTCGGCCGCCGCCTCCAGCGCGTTCCGTAAGCGACCGTAGTGATCGGTCCATGCGTAATGCGCCACTCTCCCGCTCAGCGCAGCAGGCGGTTCGATCGGGGCCGACCGATAGTGCAGTGCTCCGGCCACCACCGTCTCGGCACGAGGCATCGAACGAGTGGGGTCGGTCGAGCGATCGGGGTTGCGGTACGTGAAGGCCATGTCGGCTGACGCGCCACTCGCTTTGCGAAGGTGCAGCACGCTTCGAGCCGGCTCGAGAATCTCGGCCGTGGTGATCCCGATGGCATCGAGTCCACCACGGCGCCCAGCATCGAGTACTCGCTCGGTCAGGAGTTGCCTGGCCGACAACGCAGTGCTCGAAACAGGTTTCGTCTGGGCCGTGTCGGAATCACCCGTGCCGGATTCGGACGTACCGGACTGGGGCGTGTCGGACTGGGACGTGTCGGGCACGGTGCTCACTGTCCCAGCCTGCCCGCTGTCGTCACCAATCGTGCGCGCGACCGGTGTCTGTCAGCTGTCGTTCCAGACAATGACGCACATCAGCTGGCAGCATGTTTCAACCCGGGCACCATGCCTGCGGTTTGCAGCCGTTTCATGGCAGCGAAGGAGGCGACATCGATGATGACGGCCTCGTTCGGCTCGCGGTTGGTGATGAAGGACACCACGCAATCGCCGCAGGCATCGGTTTCTTGGAGCCGGCAACATCCACAATCAATGGTCACGTTCATGATGGTGACGGTACTCAGGTCCTGTGACACAGCTCTGAACAGGACAAACAGCCAGGCTACCTCTGAGGGGTCAGGGTGGTGTTGGGCGCGATAGCGTCGAATGCCGTGAGAGCTCTGGAATTCCGCCGCTCAGAAATTCGCTATGCCCGCGCCGCTGTTGCGTCCCGACTGCGCCCGGGTTCTGGGGCCAAGACCGGACCGCTCCACCTGACCGATGGTGACGCGCCCGACCTTCCTGGCAACGACTGGCATCGGGTACATACTCGGCTTGCCGGCATCTGTGGGTCTGATCTGTCGACGGTCGAGGGGCAGGCGTCTCGCTACTTCGAGCCGTGGGTTTCGTTCCCGTTCGTACCGGGTCATGAGGTCGTCGGCACGCTCGACAACGGTCAGCGGGTCGTGCTCGAGCCAGTCCTCGGACACGAAGCTCGGGGCTTTGAGCCCCCGTTTGCCGGGGCGGCCCCCGGTGATGGCAACGACTATCGCCACCTGGTCAGTGGACCGCTCGATCCGGGCATCCAGATCGGCTACTGCACCTCCACCGGCGGCGGCTGGTCCCAGCAATTCGTGGCTCATTCATCCCAGCTCCACGACGTGCCCGATCGCTTGTCCGACGAAGCAGCCGTGATGATCGAGCCCGCAGCGGTCGGGGTGCATGCCGCCCTTCGCACGCCGATCGGACCCGAGGATTGTGTCGTCATCATCGGTGCAGGTACTGCCGGTCTCACGGCGCTGGCTGCGGTCAAGCAGCTGGCCCGACCGGCAACGATCATCGTTGCGGCGAAGTACCCCGAGCAGGTCGAGCTCGCTCGCTCGCTTGGCGCCGATCTCGTCGTGCCTCCCGGCGAATTGACACGATCGGTCCGCCGCTTCACCGGCAGCCACATGATCGGCGACGATCTTTCCGGCGGTGCCGATGTGGTCATCGATGCCGTAGGCAACGAGGCGTCACTCGCTCAGGCCATCGGCATCACGCGACCCCGTGGCACGGTCGTGTTGGTTGGCATGCCCGGTCGAGTTTCGGTCGACATGACTGCGTTGTGGCACCGAGAGACCGCCCTCCTTGGCTGCTACACCTACGGCACCGAAACCCTCGCCGATGGCACGACCACGACCTCATTCGCGCTGGCCATCGACCTGGTCGACAGCGCCGACCTCGGCCGGCTGGTGTCGGCGACCTACCCGCTTGCTGACTATGGAGATGCATTGGATCATGCGGCGAACGCCGGCCGCCGCGGGTCGATCAAGGTCTGCTTCGACTTCCGCTGAGCCTTCTCGACAACCGATGAGCGAATGCCGAAAGGGTGAGTTCGGGCGAAGCAGCAGTGGTTGCTAGGCTGCGGCCCCATGGAAACCACCACTGAAGCAACGCTCACCGATGTCGCCACCGAGGCCCCGGTCGTTGACACGTCCGACACGCTGGTCGAAGACGAGCTGCTGGTCGAAGAGATCTCGATCGACGGAATGTGCGGCGTTTACTAGGCAACGACCTCGTTCCGCCAGCCACCACGTCCAGGATCAAACCCATCGTGCCTTCGCCGCCGGTCGCACCGACCGCCCCCTCTTCTGCCATCGACCCATCGCTGTTCGACGCAACCAAGCCGTGGCGTCTCCATGCGAGGGTGGCGCTTCGGCCCGAGCCATTCGGGGCGATGGCCTACCACTACGACAACCGGCGATTGAATTTCCTCCGCTCCCCTGATCTCGTCGCCCTCGTCGAGAGTCTCGGTCAGCATCCGACCGCTCGGGCGGCGTTCGACGCGCTCGACGTCGACCAGCGCCGCTGGCCGGCATTCGAACGAGCACTGGCGTCGCTCGCGATTTCCGACTTCCTCGAGATCCGTTCTCCTCCCACCGACTCCCCTCGCGAGGCCTGAGCCATGACCGCACTCACCGATGAACTCAAGCGCGGCCTCGATGCCCCAATCTGCCTTACCTGGGAGCTCACCTATGCCTGCAATCTCGATTGCATTCACTGTTTGAGCTCCTCGGGGCGCCGTGATCCGCGTGAGCTCGATACCGGCGAAGCCAAGGCCATCATCGATGAGATGCGCGCCATGCAGGTGTTCTACGTGAACATCGGTGGTGGCGAACCCATGATCCGACCCGACTTCTTCGAGCTCGTCGACTACGCGACGAGGAGCGGCGTCGGCGTCAAGTTTTCCACCAATGGTTCACGCATCGATGCCGAGCGGGCGCACCAACTGGCGGCCATGGACTACCTCGACATCCAGATCTCGCTCGATGGCGCCGACGCTGCCACCAACGATGCGGTACGCGGCGAGGGCTCCTTCGCTACCGCCATGGCTGCGATGGCGAACCTGCAGGCCGCGAACTTCGGGCAATTCAAGATCAGCGTCGTCATGACTCGTCACAACATTCCGCAACTCGATCAGTTCGAGGCCTTGGCCAACCGGTTCGGCGCCGAGCTGCGTCTCACTCGTCTGCGACCAGCTGGCCGCGGTGCCGATTCCTGGCATGAGTTGCATCCGCTGCCGGAGCAGCAGGTCGACCTCTATCACTGGTTGCTCGACCGTCCGATGGTCCTCACCGGCGATTCGTTCTTCCACCTCAATGCCCTCGGCGACGAGTCACTCCCCGGGTTGAACCTCTGTGGTGCGGGCCGGGTTGTCTGTTTGATCGATCCCCTCGGCGATGTCTACGCCTGCCCGTTCGTGCTCCACGACGAATTCAAGGCCGGTAACGTACGAGACGAAGGCGGGTTCGAACACATCTGGCGTCGATCCGAGCTGTTTGCCGAGCTGAGGGAACCACAGTCGGCCGGCGCCTGCGCCAGTTGCGGACAGTTCGACGCCTGCCAAGGCGGCTGCATGGCTGCCAAGTTCTTCACCGGCATGCCACTCGATGGTCCCGATCCCGAGTGCGTGACTGGCCATGGCGAACCAGTGCTCGCCTCCGTCGGCGCTCAGGCGATTCCACAAGGCACCAGCAACCACTCCAAACCGGTCAAGGTCACCCTCGGCGTCAAGCCAGCCAACAACTGACCCGATGACGTCCTCGGTCCTCGTCGACTGTTCTGTGTGCTGATCTGCCCGCTCCTCACGTTCTGTGTGTCGAACTTGCCGCCAGCGACCACTTCGACACACAGAACGCTTCGGCCGGTGACTTCGGCACACAGAACCAGCGTTGCGAGGCCAGATTAGGGGGACCACGATCCCTGGGTGATGGCAAGGAGCACCGGGGTGTCGCCTGTGGTGTCGAAGACGAACGTCATCGACTCCCAGTCGAGTCCACCAAAGGCTTCGGTACCGCTGAAATGCAGCTCGACCCACTGGGCCCCAGGGAAGGTCTCGGCAACATTGCTCGGAATGTTGCCGACGCCGACCTGGACGTCGAAGCCCGTCGCTTCGGTGCTGGTGATGGCGGTACTCCCCGCCAGCGTCTTGAAGCGTTCGGTGATCGTCGCCGTGATCGGATCGCCGACCCCGGCCTCGACGCCCCAGGTGATGACCGTGGCGTCCTCAGCCGCAGTACGTAGCTGTTCAGCGGTGAGAACAACGGCCTCATCGTCCACGAAGGCCGTGGCCGACATCGTGAGTCCACGTTCGTCGATCTGGTCGGCCAGAATCTCCGGCGCTGACAAGCCGGCGACCGCAAGACGAATCGTGTCGCTGCCTCGAAGTGGTGAATCGCCGATGCGCTCAGGTGGCGACACCGACGGTTCGGGCCGAAGCAGATTGTTCTTGATCCAGCCGACAACGCCGTCGGCGGTCTTCACCGGGCTCCACACACGCCCATCGACTTCTTCGGTGACGTCGAACAGCGTGAGACCGACCTCTGCGGCTCTCACCGATCCGACGGAAGCGGCATCGTTCGATGGTTCGGCGTAGAGGGTCACGATGGCACCGAGCGGGGCCCGAGAGACGAATCGCGGCTCGAGCAGTGGCTGCCACGAAGGGTCGATGGCAATACCGGTCGCGGCCTCGACATCTGCGCCCGTTGGGTCATCGTCGGCTCCGTACGGCGATTCGTCGCCATCGGCTGGACTGTCGTCGGTTTGGCCGTCGTCGGTTTGGCTGTAGGCGGGGTCGTCTCCGGCCGGTGGGTCATCTCGTTCGTTAGTCACTGGCGATGCTGGAGAGCCCGCAGCGCCGGTCGACGACAACTGCGATGAGGCTTCCGAGCCCGAGCCACAGCTGGCCGCGAGGCCGGTGGTGAGCACTGTCACAGCGAAGACGAGCAGGTAACGACCATCTCGACCATGGCGGGTGGTGCGACGATGAGCTTCACGACGCGAACACAGGTTTGGCACGGTTCCCTCCGATCGGTGCTGGTTCGAGCGTAAGCCGTGGTGGTCATGAAAGCTGCGCGACTCGACGCTGACCACTACGGTCGGACCGAACGAGGAGCGACACACATCGTCGCCTGCCCAAACGAGGAGCCACCCCATGAGCATGATCGGCACGCGAGTCGTTCGCAAAGAAGACCCCGAGCTGCTGACCGTTGGCGGCATGTATGTCGACGACATCGCACCAACCGACGCCCTGTTCGTCACCTTCGTTCGTTCGATCATGCCGCATGCGAGCCTGACCGGTATCGACACCGCAGCAGCAGCGCAGCTCGATGGCGTCGTCGGCGTCTTCACCGGCACCGATCTCGGGTTCGAAGGCCGCCCCCATTCCATGCCGCTGCTGAATCAGGCGATGCTTCGCTCGTGGCTGGCGACCGACCGAGTTCGCTACGTCGGCGAGCCCGTGGCTGTTGTCATCTCCACCACGCGTGCAGTCGGCGTCGATGCTGCTGAACTGGTCGAGATCTCCTACGACGAGCTGCCGGTCGTGATCGACCCACTCGAGTCGTTGTCGAACGAGATTCTGTTGTTCCCTGAGGCCGAGACCAATGTGGTCTTCGCCATGCCGAATGGCAGCGAAGGCGATCCATTCGCCGAATGCGACGTCGTCGTCGAGCTGTCGTTCCGCAATCATCGCATGGCTCCGTGCCCGATCGAGCCGCGGGGAACGCTCGCATCGTGGGACGGGCAACGACTGACCGTGCACTCCTCCACCCAGGGTTCACACGGAACCCGAGATGGCCTGGCCAAAGCGCTCGGCCTCGAAAAGGCGCAGCTGCGGGTGATCGCACCTGCAGTTGGCGGTGGGTTCGGTGCCAAGAGCGGCGTCTATCCCGAAGACGTCGTGGTTGCCACTTTGGCCAAGCAGCTCGGTACGCCGATGCGGTGGGTCGAGACTCGGACCGAGAGCATGCTCGGCCTCGTCCACGGGCGCGGACAGCTCTTCGAAGCCAGGATGGGTGGCACCAATGCCGGGCGAATCACCGCCTATTCGCTCAAGGTCGTGCAGGATGGCGGCGCCTACGCCGAAATGGGTTCGGTGCTGCCGTTCATGACCCGCACCATGGCCTCGGGCTGCTACGACATCGCCAACGTTGCGTTCGAGAGCAAGTCGGTGGTGACCAACACGGTGCCAACCGGCGCTTTCCGTGGCGCGGGGCGTCCCGAGGCCGCTGCCGCGATCGAGCGGATGATCGATCTCTTCGCCTCCGAACTCGGCATGGAGCCGGTCGAGATCCGCAAGCTCAACGTGCACCCACCCGAATCGTTCCCACTCAAGACCCCAACCGGCGCCTCGATGGACTGCGGCGACTACGCAGGCTCACTCGATCGGGCGCTCGAAGCGGCTGGCTATGAGCAGTTGCGAGCCGAGCAAGCACAACGCCGAGCGAACGGCGACACCAAGCTTCTCGGCATCGGACTGTCGACCTATGTCGAGATCACGAATCCAACCAACGCCGGCGAATACGGCAGCATCGAGATCCGACCTGATGGCACTGCGCTCCTCCTGACCGGTCAGTCGCCACATGGTCAGGGCCATTACACCACGTTCGCCCAACTGGCGAGCGAACTCACTGGCATCCCCGTCGACAAGATCGAGGTCCGACACGGCGACACCGATGAGGTGCCACGAGGCGCCGGTACTGGCGGCTCGAAGGCGCTGCAGCTTGGCGGAACCGCCATCTGGCAAGCGACCGAATCGGTCGTCGAACGGGCGAAGGAAATCGCCGCTGATCTCCTCGAGGCCAACCCCACCGACATCGTGCTCGACACCGATGGCGCCACCTTCTCGGTGAACGGCACGCCAGCCATCACTCGATCCTGGGGCGACATCGCCGAACGCGAGAGCCAGGTCAGCGGCAATGCCCTGCGTTCAGAGATCGACTTCAAACCGGCGGGAGCCACGTTCCCGTTCGGCTCCCACGTGTCGGTGGTCGAGGTCGACGCCGACACTGGCAGTGTCACGATCTTGCGCCACGTCGCCTGCGACGACGCAGGCACCATCGTGAACCCGATGATCGTCGACGGACAGGTTCACGGCGGCGTTGCGTCAGGTATCGCCCAGGCGCTCATGGAAGAGTTCAGCTACGACGCAAACGGCAATCCCCTCACGTCGACGTTCATGAACTACAGCATCATTTCGGCAACCGAGTTGCCCATGTTCGAGCGGGTGCCGATGGAGACGCCGACCCCCATGAATCCCCTCGGGGCCAAGGGCATCGGTGAATCCGGCACCATTGGCGCAACGCCTGCGGTGCAAAACGCCGTTGTCGATGCGCTCGCCCACCTTGGCATTCGCCACGTCGATATTCCCGTGACCTCAGAGCGTGTCTGGCGTGCGATACAGGGTGCCGCCACGGCAAGCTGAGCCATGGTTTCAACCGGCACACCGTCATCCGGCACACCGTCATCCGGCACACCGTCGCTCACACCGGCCGTCGATTGGGTTGACGGCCGACTCCAGATCATCGACCAGACCGCACTTCCCACGTCGCTCGAGATCCTCACATTGACAACGACGGCACAGGTCGTCGATGCGATCTATCGACTCGCAGTTCGAGGGGCGCCAGCCATCGGTGTCTGCGGTGCCTTTGGCATGGTCGTGGGATTCGACGAGACCGAACCCACCGATCTCGCCGCAGCGCGGGCCACCATCGACCACCTCGCCGAACAGATCGGCACGGCACGCCCAACTGCAGTGAACTTGGCATGGGCGGTCGAGCGAGTGCGGCTGGCGACTGCTGGTGGCAGCTCGGTCGCCGAGGTTCGAGCGGTCGCCCTCGCCGAGGCGTTGGCGATTCAGGCCGAAGACATCGCGTCGTGTGATGCCATGGGCCGACACGGCGCCGAGGAGCTGCGTGACCGTCACCGGATTCTCACCCATTGCAACACTGGGCGTCTCGCCACTGCCGGGCGGGGCACTGCGCTCGGTGTGGTCTACACCAAGGTCGAGCTCGGCCACCCGATTCGAGTCTTCGCGTGCGAGACGCGCCCGCTTCTCCAAGGAGCACGACTCACCGCCTGGGAGCTCGTCGATGCCGGGCTCCCCGCGACGTTGCTGGCCGACGGGGCGGGCGCCGCACTGCTCGGAACTGGCCAGATCGATGCGGTGATCACTGGCGCTGATCGCATTGCCGCCAACGGCGACAGTGCGAACAAGATCGGCACCCGTGCGCATGCGATTGCTGCCAAGTACGAGGGGGTGCCGTTCTACGTGGTCGCCCCGCTGTCGACCTTCGATCCTTCACTTGCGACCGGCGCCGACATCGAGATCGAGTTCCGGCCCGACGACGAGGTTCGCCGCTTTCGCACTGAGGTGTCGGCTCCTGCCGACATCGCAACGTGGAATGCTGCGTTCGACGTGACTCCAGCCGAACTGATCACCGGGATCATCACCGAGGTCGGGGTCTTGCGCCCACCGTTCGGCGAGTCGATTGCCAACGCCTTCGCTGAGCGGGGCTGATCGCCTCCTGTCCAAGAGAGGTCAGTTGCCGATGACTTCGACCATCACCCAGAATTCGCAGACGCTCGCAGCCAGGGTGAACACATGCCAGACTTCGTGATATCCGAACACGCTCGGTCGAGGATTCGGTGCCTTGCGGGCGAAACAGGTAGCGCCGGCGACATACAGCGCACCGGCTGTCACCAGCATCATGGCCTCGGTGTGTCGAGCCGATGCAAGGAGCGCAGGAACCGCCAGCATCGACATCCCTCCGAGGAGTGGGAACAGCGAGCTGCACGGGTCATGGTCAGCGGTCAGTCGAGTCATCTTCAGTGCGACGCCAATGATCGTGAGTAGCCAACTCACGATGACGACGAGCACGCCAACGGTCCCACCGATCACCAGCAGGGCAAGCGGTGTCGTCGCACCCGCCATGTGCACGAAGATCATCGAATGGTCGAGGCGGCGCATCCAGAATCGAGCCATCACGCTTTGTGCCAGACGGTGGTACGCCGCGCTGGTCATGAACATTGCCAGAGCGGTGATGGCGTAGGTGGCAGCAACGGTTCGTTGTCCGGGTGCTGCGACCGAGGTCAGGAGCCATGCTCCTGCGGGAACAGCAACGGCGGCACCGAGCTGGTGGAAGCGGCCTCGAAGACTTGGTCGGGCTCCATAGATCGGGTGTTCGACGAGGAAGTCCGGGTTCCATCGTTCGCTCGGGCTGAAGGTTGGGGTCAAGATCACTGCGGCCATGAAGCAACAATGAGTCGACCTCGACGATGACGGATCGGGGTTCGCCCCAAGGCGGTCTCGCCGCATTAGGGACACCTCATCGAAGCGACGTCCTGCGAGCAAGAGCGACACCACTGCCGTGGTGGAACCCCTGTTGGGGCGAGGTCGTTGTTGACCTCGACTCAACCTCGGCCAATGGTCATCACCTAGTGTCGAGTGATCGGCCGTTCGTTTGACGGACCCACACGTTGAAGGATTCAAGGCATGGCGTTCGTGATCATCGGAGCAATCGGTGCGGGGTTGCTCCTGTTCTCGCTCGTGTTCGATGACGTGCTCGATGGCATTCTTCCCGACGGTGACGTGTTCTCGCTCCCGTCGATCGCCGCCGCCATGGTGGCCTTCGGTTTCGGTACGGCCATCCTCTCGGATCAGATCGGCCTGCCGGTCGGCGCATCCATGGGCGGCGGTGCCCTCGTTGCCGTTGTTGCCGCTGTCGGTGCCGTTCGCGCCAGCCGTGCTGCCATCGGCATGGCAACCGATGCCACGCCGACATCGAACGATCTCCTCGGCGCCGCCGGTCGAGTGATCATCGAGATCCCCGCCGGTTCCACCGGGCAGGTCCTCGTGCGCATGGGCGGCCAGCCCGTCAAACTCACTGCGCTCACCGGGCCGAGCGGCCCAACACTCCTCACCGGCACCGAGATCATCGTCGTGTCGGTGGAATCATCAACCAAGGTGACCGTCCAACCTGCTGCTGATTTCTGGGCAGCGGGTTGATCACTCTCACCGCTTCGAAAGGAAACACACCATCATGACCGCACTCCTCTCCATCCTAGGAGTGATCGTCTTCTTGATCGTCACGGTTGGCATGTTCGTGCTCTCGCGAATCAAGGTGGCGGGCCCAAACGAGGCCTTCATCATCACGGGTCGAAAGGGCAAGGCCGTCACCAATCCCGAGACCGGCGTCATCAGCACCGACCTCTCCGGTCAGAAGGTCGTGATGGGCGCCAGTGTCTTCGTCGTCCCCTTCGTCCAGAAGCTCGGCGTCCTCGATCTGTCGTCTCGCCAGATCGCCATGTCGGTTGGTTCGGCAGTCTCTGCTCAGGGCATCAAGTGCGCACTCGAAGGCGTTGCCGTCGTGAAGGTCGGCGGCACCGAAGACGCCATTCGTGCTGCTTCGCAGCGATTCCTCGGTCAACAAGCCGAGATCGATCACTTCACCCAAGAGGTGCTCGCTGGTTCGCTTCGCGCCATCGTCGGCCGGCTCTCGGTCGAAGAGATCATCAAGGACCGGGCGGCCTTCGCACGAGAAGTCGCAGAGGAAGCCGAATCGTCACTGACCAACCAGGGTCTCGTGCTCGATACGTTCCAGCTCCAAGACATCCAGACCGAAGGCAACTACCTCAAAGACCTTGGTCGCCCCGAAGCAGCACGAGCCGAAAAGGAGGCCTCGATTGCCGAAGCCATTGCTCGCCGCGAGGCCGAGCAGGCCAGGATCAAGGCCGAGGAAGAAGTGGCGATCGCCAACCGCGAACTCGAACTGCGCAAGGCCTCGATCAAGGCCGAGACCGACGCAGCAAACGCTGACGCGTTGGCCGCTGGCCCCATCGCCAAGGCCGCACGTGACCAAGACGTGATTGCAGCGCAGGAGAAGGTCGCCGAGGCGCAGGCTCAGCTCAAAGAGCGCGAGCTCGATACCGAGATCCGTAAGCCTGCCGATGCTGCCCGCTATGCGGTCGAGCAGGAGGCCGAAGCGAACAAGTCACGGTCGATCCGTGCCGCCGAGGCGAATCGCATCTCCGCCATCGAGGCAGCGCAGGCCAAGGCCGAGGAGTCTCGGCTCGTCGGCGCTGGTGAACGTCAACGTCGTGAAGAGTTGGCGAAGGCTGCCGAGATCGAAGGTCGGGCCGAGGGCGCAGCCGAGCAGGCTCGACGCGAAGCAATTGCTGCTGCGGTCCGAGCCGAAGGTGACGCCGAGGCATCGGCCATCCTCGCCAAGGGCCACGCCGAAGCCAAAGCAATGGCTGAGAAGGCTACGGCCTACGAGCAGTACGGCGAAGCGGCCATCATCGACCTCTTGGCTCGCATGCTTCCTGACGTCATTCGCGAGGCCTCGGCCCCGATGGCCAACATCGACAAGATGACCGTCATCTCCACCGAGGGCGCCTCCGGTGTCACTCGTCAGGTGGCTGGCAACGTCACACAGGGCATGCAACTTGCCTCTGACCTGGTCGGTGTCGATCTCGGAGCATTGTTCGGTCGCCTCGCCGGCGGCGCACTCGGCGAACATGCAGTTGCTCCGATGAAGCCAGTCGGCACCGTGCCATCGGGAGCGCCAGTCGGCACCGTGCCATCGGCGATCTCGTCAACTGATGAGAAGGCGCCGGACCTCACCGAGTAGCTCGATACTGCGGAGCGCCATGGATTGGTCGACGCTCATCGTGCGAGTCACGATGTCGTCGACCCCGATGGCCCGAAACTGTTCGAACCGATCGGCGACCTCGGCGACCCCACCGACCACCAACTGATCGAGCCCCAGCCCGCGATAGCCATTTGCCACCTCCGCCGCAGCGACAGCTCGGGTTTGGCGGTCGCTGGTACCAACCAACACGTCGCGACGAAGCGCAACACGGGCCGTGGTACCGAGAACCGAACAACGCTCGCGATAGCGCTGAATCGCCTCTTCGAGTTCGGGACCGACCAGCCCGGGCGTGACGTACCAGGCATCGCCGTCGCGAGCTGCTCGTTCGAGAGGAACAGGACCGGTGCCCGAGCCGATCCACCATTCGACTGGCAGTGGCGGGCGGGGCGAGATCGACGCTCGATTGATCCCGAGCGACGGAACATCGACGGTTTCTCCGGCGAAGAGTCCCTTCATCGCTGCGATCGCGGCATCGGTCGCCGCTCCGCGCCGACCTTTCGGCACGCCCATGGCTGCGAACTGCGCGTTGCCATACCCAATGCCGGTCTGCACGATGAACGCAGTGTCGGACATGGCGGCGAGCGTTCCGATTTGTTCGGCGGCGAGCACTGGATTCCAGAGCGGCAGCAAGAGAAGCAACCCGATCGGGCGATCGCTGGGCCAATCCGCCATGATGCGCCCGATCATCGGCACGTTCTGCACGTAGGGGCCGCTCGACCCAACGGCATGGTGATCGCCGAGCGAGAGGTGATCGAGTTGGGCGTCGGCGGCGACCTTGGCCCGCTCGATGACGAACCGGACGGCGCTGGCGTCGTCATGGCCGTGGTGGTTGCTCGCAATGCTGATCCCGAGGCGCATGCCGCGACCCTAGTGGATCACGCCCTCAACCGAAGATGAGTCGACGAGGACGATCATGTCGCCCATGGTAGGGACCCCGGCCTCATCGCTAGCCTGTCTCGATGAACGAATGGTCATCGGCACCGCACGCGCCAACCTCCGGCAGCACCACCCCGACATCCAGCACCACCCCGACATCCAGCACCACGCCGACATCCAGCACCACCCCGACAGCCTCGCTGTCGATTCTTGGCAACACCGTGCGGGGTCCTGTCGAGCACGTCGAGTGTTTCCCGGCTCCTCTTCATTGCCGCATCGTTCGATTCAGTACGGACGAACTGACGTCGGTGTGCCCTGTGACCGAGCAGCCAGATCTGTCGTCGCTACTCATCGAGTACGAACCCGATGCTCTGTGCATCGAATCGAAGTCGCTCAAGTTGTACCTGTGGTCGTTTCGCGATCGCGCCGTCTTTGCCGAAGCGCTGGCCGCGGAGATAGCCACCGAGGTCATGCAGTCGGCGACACCCAAGCGGGTCACCGTGACCCTCACGCAGCGACCTCGTGGTGGCATCCAGGTCGAGACCGTGGCCGAACTCGATGGCAGCATCTTCTGAGAAAGGTCGGTCGCCGATGAATGAGCTTCGGCTGGACGAGCACACCTCACCTTCGATCGGCGCCTCGTCGTTCAGTACCCTCCTGATTCCCCTTGGTGCGACAGAGCAACACGGTCCCCACCTACCGATCGGCACCGACACCACCATTGCTACGGCATGGGCCGAGGCGGCGGCTGCTCGCGTGATCGGCGTCTTGGTGGCACCGACGCTGCCCTACGGCTCCTCGGGTGAGCATCAGGCGTTCGCTGGCACGCTGTCGATCGGCAACGAGGCACTGCTGTTGGTCCTGATCGAGCTCGTTCGCTCGGCAGCGGACGATTACGAGCGAGTGGTCTTCGTCTCCGGTCATGCCGGCAATCAGTCGACCCTGCAGAAGGCGGTGACCCAGCTACGCCGTGAGGGACACGATGCCGACTTCGTCGTTCCGCACGTTCCCGGCGCCGATGCCCACGCAGGCCACACCGAAACGTCCTTGATGGCCCACCTCGATCCCGAATCTGTCGACATGCGGGCGGCGGTTGTCGGCTCGATCGCCCCGCTCAGTGCCATCATCGACCAACTCCGAGCGGGCGGTGTCGTCGCCGTGTCGCCAAACGGTGTCCTCGGCGATCCGACTACCGCTGATGCCCGCATTGGCGCCGAGGTCTTCGAGCAGCTCGTGGCCGGTC
Source organism: Acidimicrobiales bacterium (assembly GCA_038212405.1). GTDB lineage: Bacteria > Actinomycetota > Acidimicrobiia > Acidimicrobiales > SZUA-35 > JBBQUN01. Next base: position 15,524 of record JBBQUN010000052.1, read on the forward strand.
TCGCTGCTTCGCTTGCATGAGAAGTGACTGCTAGCTTCAGGCCTTGCGCTCGTGGCATCGAGCCTCATCCGTCTCGCAAGGAGCAAGCATCGTGAAGACCAGGGCAGCCGTTCTGTGGGGAATCAACCAGGAATGGAAGATCGAAGAGATCGAGCTAGGTGAGCCGCACCCCGACGAGGTCATCATCAAAACGGCCTTTGCCGGCTTGTGCCACTCCGATGAGCACCTCGTCACCGGCGACCTGGCCGCCCCCCAGGAACTCCTTGACATGATCGGTGTCAAGTCGTTCCTGCCAATGATCGGCGGGCACGAGGGGTCCGGTGTCGTCCATCAGGTCGGCAGCAACGTGACTTCGGTGGCTGTTGGCGACCATGTTTCGGTCAGTTTCGTTCCATCGTGCGGCAAGTGCCACTGGTGCTCGACCGGTCGTCAGAATCTCTGCGATCTGGGCGCCACCACGCTGGCCGGCGGGATGATCGCCGACGGCCAGTATCGCCATCACATCGATGGCGAGCCGGTCAACCGGATGGCGCAGCTCGGTACCTTCTCTGAGTACATGCTCGTCAGCGAGTCCTCCGTCATCAAGGTCGAGCCCGAATACCCGCTTCATGCCGTTGCGCTGGTGTCATGCGGTGTCGCTACCGGGGTCGGCTCGGCGCAAAACCGAGCGGGTGTGAAATCCGGCGATACCGTCGTCGTCGTTGGTGTTGGCGGCATCGGAGCCAATGCCATCCAGGGCGCGAAGCTCGCCGGAGCGATGAACATCATCGCCATCGACACCAACCCCGACAAGAAGGAAAAGGCCGAAGAGTTCGGTGCCACCCACTTCTACTCGAGCTTCGACGATGCCCTCCTCAACGTCATGGAGATGACGCGAGGCATCATGGCCGATTCGTGCATCCTCACCCCCGGCATCACCACCGGGGACATGCTCGAGCCCGCCATCAACATCATCTCGAAAGACGGCACGGTCGTCGTGACCGGCCTTGCGCCGATGGAACAGCGCCAGGTCACGCTCGACCTTTTCGGCCTGGCCATGTACAACAAGGAAATCAAGGGCTCGATCTTCGGTTCTGGAAGTCCGCGTTCAGAGATTCCTCGCCTGCTGCGCCAGTACGCCGGCGGCCAGCTGAAGATCGACGAACTCATCACCAAGACCTACACCCTCGATCAGATCAACGAGGGCTACCAAGACATGCGCGACGGCAAGAACATCCGCGGCGTGATCGCATTCGATTGAGCGACGTCACCGCCGCACCGCTCGGCTACAGCCCTGCCACCCTCACTGCCTTGCAGGCGGGGGTGGTGGGTCGCAGCCGAGAAACCGAACTCGTCGTTGCTGCCCTCATGGCTGGGCGACACCTCCTGCTCGAAGGGCCACCCGGTACTGGAAAATCTACCCTTCTGCGCACGGTTGCGACTGCGTCGGGAATGGGCTTCGTCTTCATCGAGGGCAATGCCGAGCTGACCCCGGCTCGCCTCGTTGGTCACTTCGACCCGGCCCAGGTACTCGAAGCCGGCTACCGGCCCGACATCTGGATCGACGGTCCGCTGGCCGAGGCACTGCGCTCGGGAGGTCTGCTCTATATCGAAGAGATCAACCGTGTGCCGGAGGAGACCCTCAACCTCCTCGTCACCGTGATGTCAGAGCGAGAGCTGAACGTGCCGAGATTGGGCCGGATCGAGGCGCATCCCGACTTCCGGTTCGTTGCCGCCATGAATCCGTTCGACGCGGTCGGCACCGCACGAATCTCGGGCGCCATCTATGACCGGGTCTGTCGGGTGGCCATGGACTACCAAAGCGCCGACGACGAAGTGGCGATCGCTCGTGCGAATACGCCCGAGCGGGTCGAGCTGGTGCCAGATCGCATCGTCGAATTGGTGCGGGCCACCCGCACTCATCCCGAGATTCGCGTTGGTTCCTCGGTTCGTGGTGCCATCGATTGGTTGGTGCTGGCCAACGATCTCGGTGCGCTTCGCAATGCCCGACCCACCTCACGCGATGTGGGACTCGACGCGGCCCTCGCGGCTCTTTCGGGCCGAATCCGCCTCCACGACTCCTCGACCCAGTCACCGGAGTCGGTGATCACCGAGCTCTGGGACCGCATCATGGAGCGGCCCGACCCAGTCGAGACGCCCGATGACGACGGCGATGCCGAGGGAAAAGCCCACCGCCGCCAGGAGGCGGCGGCCAAGACCAGTCGCTAGATGAGAAGATCCTCACCGGCGACGAAGCCGAGGAGGCGTTGAAGGACGATCGGCGTCGCTCGATCAGCAGGCGAGACCTCGAACGCAACCCCAACTTCGAAGACATTTCGCCGCAGCTCGGTCAGCTCGATCCCGACGCGTTCGACGAGCTTCTCGAAGAGGAACCTGACGAGGCGCTCGAACTACTGGCGCGCATGTCGCAAGCAACCGACCGTGACCTTACTGCCCTGGCTCGGCGGCTGGCCGGGCGATTGATGCTCGACCTCGCCCGGACTGGCGAAGCCAAGAGCCGCGGTATTGGCAAAATGACCATCACCCGGGCTGATGAATCCAGTAGCGACATCGATATCGACGCCAGCCTCGACGGCATCATCGCCGCCCGAACCGAGCGACGACCCGTAGCGCTCGACGATCTCTACACCACCCGTTGGCAGCAGCCAGCAACCGCGATCTGCCTCCTCGTCGATCGGTCAGGCTCCATGAATGGGGCTCGGCTTGCGAGCGCCGCGCTCGCAGCGGCGGTCTGCGCTTGGCGTGCTCCCAAACAGTTCGCGGTGATCGCCTTCGGCGACCGTGCCATCGAGATCAAGGGGATGCAGGGGACCAAAGCACCGGAGGTCGTCGTGAGCGAGGTACTCGCGCTGCGCGGACACGGCACGACTGACGTCGCCCTGGCGCTGCGGGCGGCACAACAACAGCTGGCCATAAGCAGCGCGACTCGTCGGATCACCCTCCTGCTTTCCGATGCCGAGGTCACCACGGGCGGCGATCCCGTACCGATTGCCAGGAGCCTGGATGAACTCCTCGTCCTGGCACCATCTGATGAACTCGAGCATGCTCGCTTGCTGATCGAAGCCGCCGGCGGTCGCCTCGGCGAAGTCGGCAATCCCATGTCGGTGCTCGGAGCGCTCCGCACCATCCTTCAATGATGAACGTTCTCCAGTGACGGCGCCGATCCCACCCACGTGGACGATTGTTGCCGATCGTGCATTGCGAACCAAAGACCGTGGTCGCACGATCATCGGTGGGTCGCCAATGGGGATCATCAGGCTCACCGACGCTGGCGCCATCCTCGCTCGCTCGTTGTTCAGCGGTAGCGACATCGGTGAGCAACCGTCGCAGATAGCGCTCGCACGGCGATTGATCGACCGAGGCATGGCGCATCCTGTCCCGAACGACACATTCCCGAACGACACATTCCCGAACGACACTGGTCCAACGCTCACCGACACTGGCCCGATACTCACCGATCTCACGGTGATCATGCCGGTGCACGACGACCATGCTGGACTCCGACGATCACTCGCTGCGTTGCCAGCGGTCGGTCGCATCGTGATCATCGACGACTGCTCCGCCACCCCAGTCTTCGCCCCAGCTGACGCCACCAACGGCGTCGTCACGGTGATCCGCAACGACCACAACCTCGGGCCCGCCGGCTCGCGAAACCGCGGCTTGGCCGAGGTCGACACAGCGTTCGTCCTGTTTCTCGATGCTGGGGTCGTGGTCGATGCACGAGCGATCGAAACACTGCTCAGCTACTTCGCCGACAACACCATCGTTGCAGCCGGCCCGCGTATCGTGTGCCGCCCTGGCGCGAACAACAACGCAATCGACCGCTACGAACTCGACCATTCCCCTCTCGACCTTGGCCCACTCCCGTCGCTCGTTCGTCCTGGCGCAAGAGTCAGCTACCTGCCAACGGCCTGCCTCCTCGTTCGCCATCATGCGCTGCGTGAGGTCGGCCCGTTCGATCCTGCTCTGCGTTACGGAGAGGACGTCGATCTGATCTGGCGACTGCGCGCCGTTGGATCAGTGCGCTACGTCCCGAGCGTGGTTGCCTCTCATCCGGCTCGATCAACGATCATCGAGTTTGCCAAACAACGCATCGGCTATGGATCAGCAGCCGGGCCTCTTGGCGTTCGCCACGGTGGCGCCGTCGCACCCCTTCGCAGCTCCAAATGGACACTGTCGGTTCTGGCCCTTGTTCTCGGCGGCCACTACTCGCTCGCAGCACTGCTCCATTCCGCAACCACTCGCCTGCTCGTTCCCAAACTCGGTGCGGTGGACGACCGCGCGCTTGAAGCAGCACGCCTGACAACGACAGGCAACGCATGGGCGGCACGCACCGTTGCGCGCTCGGGCCTGCGAGCGTGGTGGCCGGTGCTGGCCGTTGGTCTGGCGCTCTCCCCGACTCGATCGATCGCCCGACGCTGGTTGTGGTTCTCGGTGACCGAACGCGTCTGCCTCGATCGCGAGACAGACCCACGCCTCTTGGCCTTGGGTCTGCTCGACGATCTCAGCTACGGCAGCGGTGTCTGGGTCGGGGCGCTGCGCTCGCGATCACTCACTGCGCTGCTTCCGGCCACCAATGATCAATCGACCTCGGGGAGGTTCACGATCAAGTCGAGCAACTGGACCACCTCGAGGGTGTCGACGCTCCGCAGGCGCATGTCTGACTTGAGGTCTTCTTCATCGCACACGACGGCGATCGGGAAGTGCGATGGATAGCTGTCGACCAGCTCGCTGAGTTTGGCTGCTGGGCTCGCACCATCGTGGATGAGTCGACGACGAACCTTTGTCGGAGCCGGCAGATCGTCTTCGCCACCGACAGCGGGGTCGAACACCACGTCGACGGCAGGACCGTATTCACCAGTCACCTGGTCGAGCTTCTCGAGCAGGTAGCGGCGGCGGTCGATGACAGCGGAATCTCGCCATCCCATCGCTGCTGCGGCATCGCCGTCGACCAGCATGACGATGTCAGGAATCGATGCGATCCGCCGAGCTTCACTGTCATCAGGGACCATCGATGCCGGCTCGGCCTGCGCGAGAACTGTTGCACTCCCATGGTCTGCATCGATGAATGACGAGGTGTCTGACGGGTCGAACGACGCTTCTTCGATGAAGTCCAGCGGCGCCAGCTCGTCGTCTTCGACGCTGGTGTCCTCGTCCTCGTCCTCGTCCTCGTCCTCGGCGTCGGCGCCGAACCCGTATGACGCCATCACATTGGCCAAGGCCTGGTCATCATCGGCGCTCGAACGATCCTCGAAGCGCGAAGCCGAATCGGCTTCGGTATCGAACATGGCGCGGTCTTGATCATCGGCCGGGTACGCGTCGTGCGACAGCAGCCCGAGAAAGCCCAAGTCGACGTCGCCGTCATCGTCATCGTCATCGTCATCGTCATCGTCGGTTCCCGTCGGGATGACGGGAGTGTCTTCAGCGAGATGGTCTTCAGCGAGATGGTCTTCAGCGAGATCGTCGGCGGTCTCGACCACCGGGGCATCCCACGATGGCGGTGCATCAGGAGTGGCCGGCTCGGCGACGGGCTCGATGCTGAGAGCTTCGCTGGCGACAGGCTGGCTGCCAAACAGTTGCGTCTCGCCTGCATCTCGCGGGTTGCCAAAGAGCGTCGAGTCGGGACGGCCAGAACCGCTGACTTCGACTCCTTCCGGCAGGAAACCAGCGATACCGACATCACCGGTCACGGCTCCAGGAATCGGCGTCGACGGCGGCATTGGCGGCGTCGGCGGAGTGATGGTCCCGGTGTCGACAGATTCGGTGTCGACAGATTCGGTATCGACGGTGTCCTCGATCTTGGCGCCGAGCGAGGCAAGTCGCTCATGAACACCCCCGAGTGCACCATCGAGCCCGTCGACTGCGTCGATCGACTGGCCTGCAACGGCCTCGGCCGATTCGAGCTCGCCATTCAGGGAGTGCGTTGCCATGTCGAGAGCGGAACGCGTACCAGTGATTCGGGCCCGCATGAGATCGATCTGAGACGCAAGATGATCGCGTTCGGCCTCGACCTGACCGAGCTGGCTTGCCAATTCATTGAAGAGCGCTCGCCGTTCGACGGCACTG
>JBBQUN010000053.1:0-21444 GCA_038212405.1 Acidimicrobiales bacterium
CGAGCTCGGTGCCACCGTCGATGTCGTCGCGGTATCGCACCAGCCGGAGGTGCTGCGGACCATGGTCGACCTCGGACTCGGCTGGACGGTGCTTCCCGTTGGTCAAGCCGAGTCCGGTCCCGCACCGCTGCGCCGGGCAACAGCCAAGCCAATCGCCAACCGTCACCTTGTTGCCGCTCGGCGCCGAGGGTCACTCAGCCAGCCGACTGCCGAGGCATTGGTCGCCGCGCTCGCAAACCTCGACCCCACCGTGCCCACCAACGCCCACACTGCAACGCACGCCGTCGGCTGATCACCGCTCGGCGATTGGTCGGCTCTACTCTGCGGCCATGACGCACGATCCCATCGGACCGATCGAGTTCGCCGACGATGAAGTCGTCCCGATCGCCGATCTCGTTACCCTCTATGAAGCAGTGGGCTGGCTGATCTACGCATCCGACCCTGACACACTGGCCCGCGCCGTCGACCGCTCGACCTATGTGACGACCGCCCGCAACGCCGAGGGCGAGCTGATCGGATTGGCCCGCTGCCTGTCTGACGACGTATCGATCATGTACCTGCAAGAAGTCGTCGTCCATCCGGATCGTCGGCGCTCGCACATCGGAACGGTGCTGGTCGGCGCCTGTCTGCATCGGTTCGATCACGTTCGCCGCAAGGTCCTCCTCACCGACGACGAAGCGGGACAGCACGAGTTCTTCCGCACACTCGGCTACTCCGACCTGGCCGATGTGGCACCGATCGAACTCCACGCCTTCGTCCAGATGCCCGGCCTCGGTGAAGCAGAGTGAGGCACAACAGCAACCGTGATCGGCTGGCCGAAATGTGAACCCAAAACTTCGACATGCCGAATGACGAGACCAGCGAACGGGAATTCCTCTACCAAAGTGCCAGGTACGGCACCCTCCCAGAGGAGATGCTGTCGGCCCGGTCGGACGAACGAGCGTGACCGCTAGCGGCAGCGGCGTCGGAGTTCGGCCTCGAGTCGCTCGGCCTCGCTGCGGTCGAAGGCACTGCCAAGCCCGAGAGGGACCTGCGCCGAGATCGTCTCACCAACGGACCGCTCGATCGACACGTACCACCCGGACAGAGCGGGCCTCTGGCGGTCGGAAGGGTTCTTCGACCTGACCGACACGTTGGTGATGTCTGGGTAGGCGACGAACTGGCGAACTCGGCCCCGCTTGAGTGTGAGCCCTTCCTGGCTCGTCTCGATTCGCAACTGCCCGCCGACATTCGACAGCCGATCGACCGCAGCGGCGATGGCGATGAGCATGAGCGGAACGACCAACGCGAACACGATGGCATCGAGGCCGTCCGCCCACACCGCGCTTGCGGCCCACAGCGCAACGAGAATCACCAGCACGAGCGAAATGGCGCGGATCCGAATGCGGGCGGCTCTTGCGAGATCGGTGACGGGAGGCGACCACACGAATCGATCGGCGGTCAACTCGATCGCACCACGTGGCCGATTGCTCGACACGGTGCTCGTTGGGTCAGGCGAAGCGTCATTGACGGCCATGTTCACTCGATCTCAGTCGACCAGCAGTGGAATCTTGGTGCGATGCGTCGCCCGGTGCGTGACCTCGACGAAATCGCCCAGCATGTACTGGTGCTTGGCGTCGGCCACCTTGACGTTGACGTAGGTTCCCACCTTGGAGGCCCCAGCCGGCAGGGGTGCTGCGGCAAAGTGCACCAATTTGTTCTGAGCGGTGCGACCGGTGAGCACGCTCGGGTCTTTCTTGGACGGACCCTCGACGATGACCTCTTCGACCATGCCGATCCTGGCCCGATATTTGGCGAGGGCCGAGCGTTCGATCACGGTGCGCAGTGCGGCGTAGCGCTGTTTGACGACGTCGGGATCGCAAAAGTCGGCAACCATTTCGGCTGCTTCGGTGCCCGGCCGCGGCGAGTACACAAAGGTGTAGGCCGAGTCGTACTCGGCGGCAGCGGCGACTTCGAGTGTGCGCTCGAAGTCGTCATCGGTCTCGCCGGGGAAGCCGACGATGATGTCGGTGCTGACGGCGAGGTCGGGGATCATCGAGCGGGCCTCAGCCAGCTTCTCGAGGTAGCGCTCCGCGGTGTACCCACGATGCATGGCGGCAAGGATGCGGTCCGAACCCGACTGCAGCGGGAAGTGCAGGTGCGGGACCACGTTGGGTGTCTCGGCCATGGCGGCATAGACGTCTGGCGTCATGTCTTTGGGGTGCGGGCTCGTGTAGCGGACCCGGCGGACGCCCTCGATCTGACCCATTCGGCGCAGCAGTTCAGGAAACATCGGGCGGATGCGGACGTCTTCGCCAGCCTTGCGGGCGGCCAAGGCGAGGTCTCGCCCATAGGAGTTGACGTTCTGACCGAGCAATGTGATCTCGGTGACACCATCGGCCGCGGCCCGCTCGGCCTCGGCGACGATGTGTTCGATCGGCCGACTGATCTCTTCGCCTCGTACCGCAGGCACGATGCAGAACGCGCAGTTGTTGTCGCAGCCGACCTGGATCGTCAACCAACCGGCGTAGTCGACGTTGCGTTTCGCCGGCAGCGCCGAAGCGAACGCCTGGTCGTCGTCGGCGTCGGCTTGGTCCCAGATTTCGGTGATGGGACCCTGGAGCCGGGCTTTGGCCATGAGCTCGGTGGCTCGATGCACGTTGTGGGTACCGAACACGACGTCGACGTGACCGGCCCGTCGCTGGATCTCGTCTTTGTCTTTCTGGGCCAGACAGCCGCTGACGACGATCTGCAGGTTCGGGTTGTCTTGCTTGGCAACCTTGAGGTTGCCGAGCGCTCCGTAGAGCTTGTTGTCGGCATTCTCGCGTATGCAGCAGGTGTTGAGGACGACCACATCGGCGTCGGCAACCGAATCGGTGGCGGTGTACCCCTTGGCTTCGAGTGATCCGGCGATCCGCTCGGAATCATGCTCGTTCATCTGGCAGCCATAGGTCTTGACCAGGTAGCGCTTCGGGGAGTCAGCCATCACCCGATCAGGCTAGAGGGAACCGCTATCGGTTGTCGTTCCAGAGAGGGAGCGTTCCAGAGAGGGAGCGTTCCGGAGAGGGAGCGTTCCGGAGAGGGAGCGTTCAGCGATCGACGGCGGAAGCGGCGTGGGTGTCGGCAACCACGATCGAGCGAAGCGGGTGCAGCAGTCCGGCCGGGATGCCCGGATCGTGATTGATCATCTGGACGAGAGCGTTGGCTTTTCCGGATCCCTTGACCAACCAGATGACCAGCCGGGCATTGTCGAGCACCGGTCGGGTGAGCGTGATGCGCTTGTTGCCCCGGTAGACGCCGGTGATCGCCACCTCGGCGTCGAGCACCTCGAGCACCGGATCGCCGGGGACCAACGATGCGGTGTGCCCATCGGAACCAAGGCCGAGGTGCAAGACGTCGATGGCCGCCGGGTCACCAGCGGCGAGACGCAAGCCGTCGACGAAGTCGGCGATGCCTTCGGAGATGGGGGCAGCAACCGGCAACGGCAGCCAACGCACCGGCAAACCGGTGAACGCCTCGAGCTGACCGGTCAGGTTCCGAGCATCGGACCCGATGGCGGCGATCCGCTCATCGACTTGCACGAGCGTGAGCTGTTCCCACGGCAGATCTCGTCGACCGAGGATGGCAAAGACCTCATCAGGCGTCGACCCACCCGAGATCCCGAGGACACAACTTCCTCGCTCTTCGACCGACGACCGAATGGCGCGTTCGAGAACGTCGGCAGCCCGGTCCGCCCACTCGTCGGGGTCGGTGATGATCATCTCGAGCTCAGAGGTCACGTCCTATGGCCTTCCACCAGGCAGCAGCCCCACACAGGGCGGCGTCATCGCCCAGCTTGGCAGCAACGATCTGGATTGGCTCGATTGTTGGCCCAAACTCGACAACTCGTCGTTGGATGATCGGCAAGACGAGGTCGCTGTTCATGCCGACGCCTCCACCGATGACGACCATTTGCGGCGCCACCAGCCAACAGAGATTCACCACGCCAACCGCCACCGCCTCGATGGCGTCGTTCCAGACCGCCGTGGCCTTGGCATCGCCACCGGCGACCAGTTCGGCGAAGGCAGCACCACTGGCATCGATCCCGGCGTCCTTCGCGAACCGGGCCATGGCCGTGCCCGAGCCGAGGTATTCGACAGTGCCGTCCTCGCCACTGACCATGCGACTGCGGTCGATCACCGAATGCCCGATCTCGCCACTGGAATAGCGGCCCCGCATCAGGCGATGACCGAGCACGATGCCCGCACCAACACCAGTCGAGATCGTCACGTAGACGACGTCTCGAGCGTCGATGCCAGCCCCGAAATTCGACTCGCCAACCGCGGCAAGGTCGGCGTCGTTGGCCAGGGCAATCTCGAGACCGGTTCGCTCGCTCAGCCAATGGTCGCTCAGCATTGGAATCCACGCCGAGGGCAGGTTGGGTGCAGCGACCAGCTGCTCGGCGTCGTAGTCGATGACGCCGGGCACACCAACAACAGCCCGCTTGATCGATTGGCCGGATGCCACTTCGGCGACGAGGTCGGCAATGAACGCCGGTGTTGGCTGCTCGTGCGGGGTCGTTCGACGCACCCGACTGGCGACGTTTCCCTCGGCACCGACAACGGCGGCGCGCACGTGCGTTCCCCCCAGATCGATGGCAATCGTTGGCCCGGTCGGTGCGATCATGGTCATCGGTTGCGGGCGGGGAGGCGACCATCGGACATGTCGGCGCCATAGGAGTACGTGGTGAGGGGTGGCGGCGTGTCGATCACGGGTTGCACGATTCTCCAGGCCTCCTCGACTTGGTCGCCACGGGCAAAGAGGCGTTTGTCGCCCTCGAGGGCATCGCCAAGCAACCGGTGGTACGGCGAGGGCCCGAATTCGAGGCCGGTGTGGTCGACCTGGAGGGCTACTGGCTCGCTGACGAGGAGATCGCCCGGCAGCTTGGCCTGCATCTCGAGATCGATGACATCGTTTGGCTTCATCTGGAACCGCAGCCGGTTCGGCTCCGGGGCGCAGGTGACGTCGGTGAAGAGCGGGCGGGGCGGCGTGGTGAACTCGACGACCACTTCGGTGAGCGTCTGGGCGAGTGCCTTGCCGGCTCGAATTCGCCACGGAACTCCGGCCCAACGCCAGGAGTCGATCGTGAACTCGACCTCGAAGTAGGTCTCGGTATCGGAGCCTTCGTCGACGCCCGGCTCATCGAGATAGCCCTCGTACTGTTGACGAACCACCTTGGCCGGATCGAACGACGGCATGGACCGAAGCACCTTCACGACCTCATCGGACATCGCGTCGGCATCGTTGGACACCGGAGGTTCCATGGCGAAGATCGAAACGATCTGGAGCAGATGGTTCTGCACGACATCGCGTAGCGCTCCGACCTCGTCGTAGAACTTGCCTCGGCCCTCGACCCCGAAGTCTTCGAACATGTCGATCGTGACGGACTGGATGTAGTGCCGGTTCCACAGTGGCTCGAGGATCGAGTTGGCGAACCGGAACACCAAGATGTTGAGCACCGGCTCCTTGCCGAGGAAGTGGTCGATCCGATAGATCCGTTCCTCGGGATAGTGCGCCTTGACCGCAGCATCGAGTGCTCGTGAGCTGTTCAGGTCACGACCGAACGGCTTTTCGAGAACGACCCGGCCCCGATTCAGCCCGCTGGTGCCGAGACCATCGGTCACCGTCGAGAACAGGAATGGCGGGATCGCCAGGTAGCAGACCGGACACTCGGCATTCGGAATCTTCGCGGCCACTGCCTCGAAGGTCGCTGGTTCGCGGTAGTCGCCTGAGACGTAGTCGAGTCGATCAGCGAACCGCTTCCAGACCGCTTCGTCGACCTCCTGGCCGCTGTCGAGGAGTGCTTCATGGGCATTGTCTCGTAGCTCGTTCAGCGACCAGTTCGAGGAGGCAACGCCAATGACCGGCACCCCGAGGGCACCGTCGGCCTCCAGCCGATACAAGGCCTGGAACAGCTTCTTCTTTGCCAAATCACCGGTGATCCCGAAAAGCACCAGGGCATCGGCGAGACCGGCAAACGGGGCGTCGGCCATCAAGCGCCTTCGTCGTCATGGTCACGCTCGACGTGACCGCCGAACTCCGAACGCATGGCCGACAGCACCTTGTTGCCCATCGTTGCGTTGCCGCGTGAGGTGAAGCGGCTGAACAGTGCGTCGGCGATGGTCGGCACCGGGGCCCCAGCCTCGACCGCAGCCATCACCGTCCAACGACCTTCGCCGGAGTCAGACACCTGGCCCTGGTAGTTCTCGAGGTTCGGATCGTTGTGCATGGCCGCTGCGGTGAGGTCGAGGAGCCAGGAACCAATCACACTGCCGCGCCGCCACACTTCGGTGACGCTCGGCAGATCGATGTCGTACTGGAAGTACTCCGGGTGGGCGAGTGGCGCAGTCTCGGCGTCGGCCTGGCGCTCGGCGGTTCCGGCGTCGGCTCGGTCGAGGAGGCCCAGCCCTTCGGCGTAGGCCTGCATGATGGCGTACTCGATGCCATTGTGAACCATCTTCACGAAGTGCCCGGCTCCCGCCTGACCGCAGTGCAGATAGCCGAACTCGGCCTGGTCGAATTCGCCATGACGGCCCCGAGTTCGGTCGGCAGAATCAACGCCGGGTGACAGGGCCCTCCAGACCGGTTCAAGGCGATCGACGGGCTCATCGGGCCCGCCGATCATGAGGCAAAAGCCACGTTCGAGGCCAAAGACCCCGCCGCTGGTGCCGACGTCGAGGTGGTCGATGCCACGCTCGGCGAACGCCTTGGCCCGATCGACAGCGTCGACGTAGTGGCTGTTGCCACCGTCGATGACGGCATCGCCAGCAGCGAGGTACTGAACGACATCGTCGACGACCATCGGCGTGACGGCGGCCGGCACCATCACCCACACCGCTCGGGGACCCTCGAGTTTGGCGACGAGGTCTTCAACCGAGGTGGCACCGATGGCGACACCCTCATCGACCAGGGTTGCAATGCTCGCCTCGTCTCGGTCGTAGACGACACACTCGATGTCGGCGAGCGCCAATCGGCGAACAAGGTTCGCTCCCATCCGTCCGAGTCCGATCATTCCAAGCTGCACGGCGACCTCCACAAATGGTGAGTCAACAGTGTGCCTGTCGCAGCAGCTCTTGGGGCCGACCGCCATCGGGAATCTGGCCGCGGTCAGCGACGCAGTCGAGAAGGCGGCCGGAATAGTTTTGGTGCGAGCTGTCGATTGTCGTCCGGAGGCCTTGCGCCCTGACAAGGCCGAGTAGCGGCGATGCACTCGCAGTCAGCTTGAACCCGAGCCCAGACGTCGACGCCGCCCTTCAGCGAGCGGCCCGGGATCACGGACCAACTGCCCTTTCGATCCTGGCCTTCTTCGACCCGGAACTGCGGTGTCACGGTGCCGTTTACGGCATCCTCATAGAGGAGATGCTGCCGGCGCCGAGATTTGGGAGTTCGTTTTCACCGACGAACAAACGCTCATGATCAATCGTTTGCGTTTGCGTGCGCGAAGGCCTGGGCGAGGTTGAAGACCTCGCGTTGGGCGTGGCTGCCGCCGAGCTTCCAGCGAAGTTCGCGGGTTTTGTCGAACAGTGCAACAGCATCGGCTGGCCTGCCGCCGCCGAGCGCCGCCATGGCCGTCGCCGTATCGAGACCGACCTCACTGATGACACGACTTGCCGTTCCGGCATGGTCACGCCACGCAGCCATGCCGTCGAGCAAGTCGGTGACCCCGTCGGCGTCACCAGCTCGAGCGATGGCATACACGAAGTGGGCGTCGGCGAATGGATGGGTGTGGTGACCAATCCGCGCTGTCGAGGATTCGAGCAGTGGCAGCCAGCGATCGCCGACGTCGACGCCGGCGAACTCCAACCTCGCCAACCCGTCGATGGCGTTGGTCAACGACAGGGCATCAATGGCATCGCCAGGCTGGATCTCGGCGTCGTACAGCTCGAGCAGGCGGTCGTAGTTGCCGGTGCGGAGGTGGATGATGGCGTGGTGCCACCACAGATGCCGAGCGAACGATCCTCTGGTGTGGAACGCCTCATCACGCCCGTCGAACCAGACCAGGCCGTCATCGGTGCGGGCCTGCATCTCGAGCACATGGGCAACCGAGTGGATCGACCACAGATCGAGAGGATCGGCCTCGGAGGCGGAACGCCCCAGCCGTTCCGCCTCGGCGTAATCGCCGAGTTCTTCGAGCGCGAACGCCTCCATACCGTCGAGGTAGCTCCGCCTGCCAACATCGCCCCACGCCGCGATCGAACGCCGGCTCGACGCCAACATGTCGGCGCAGCGGCCCTGAGCGAAGAGCGCGAAGTACTGCATTCGCAGCGCAAACATGTCGGTCGGCCACTGGTCGAGGATCTGCTCCCAACGGGCGATGGCTCCTTCGCTCTCACCATCGAGCCAGTCGTTCAGCGCCTGGCGGTGCAATCTTTCACGTTGGTTGAGATCGACGTCGGCGAGACCCTTGGCGATCTCGACCGCTCGCCGATGATCGGTCGCAGTGTTCGCTTGGGCAAGGAACAGTCCCATGACGAGGCGAGCCATCGGCGCCGCCGGTTCCGCAACGGCAGCACCCAGATGGGCCGGCAACTCGGCGTCGAAGGTGACGAAGTCATCGATGAGTTGTTCGAGACGAAGCAGTGCGTCAGGCGTTGGTGCTGTGGTTTCGAGTCCCCACCGGTCAGTTCGTTGCATGACAACGACGCTAACCCACAGCCCTGCGCATCTCGATTCGCTACTTCAACGGGCGAAGGTGCTGCGGTCGTCCGCGAACGACTTGAATTCGAGGGCGTTCCCAGCCGGATCGAGGACGAACGCCGTCGACTGCTCACCAGGGAGACCGGCGAACCGGGCGTAGGGCTCGATGATGAAGGTGACCTCGGCTGCCTGCAAGCGAGCGATCAATGGATTCCACGTCGTCTCTGGTACCAGAAGACCGAAGTGTCGAGTGGGCACGGCTTCGCCATCGACAGCGCTGGCCGCAACGGTCGGGTCATGATCATGCACGAGGTGAGCGACGATTTGGTGACCCCATAAATCGAAGTCGACCCAATCAGTAGCGGAACGACCCTCGGGGCATCCGAGCACCTCGCCATAGAACCAACGCGCCTTGGCCAAGTCGTCGACCGGAAAGGCCAGGTGGAAGCGGGGTCGAGACACCGTTGGCAGCGGACGGCCTTGCTCGATGGCATCGAAAACCCCAACATCGAGGTGTTCCAACGATTCGAGTACGACATCGGCGAAACCGTATGCGGCAGTGCCGCGCAAATGCGGGGCGGGAACCGCGATGACCGCCATGCCTGCGGCCTTGCCTGCAATACAACCGCTCACGGCGTCTTCGAACACCACACAGCGCTGTGGCGCCACGCCCAGTTCGCTTGCTGTTGCCAGGTACGGCTCGGGGTGCGGTTTGCCATGGGAATCGAACTCGGCGGAGTGGATGACCTCGAACCGATCGGTGAGCGAAAGCGCCTCGAGCGTGGCGTCGATGAGGCGCTGGTCAGACGAAGAACAGAGCGCAACCCGGAGGCCACGAGCAGCCACCAGATCGAGTGCCTCGATCACCCCGGGCAAGGCGACCGCTCCTGCCGTCAGCTCGACGACCCGGTCTACCACCATCACCGCGACCTCGTGGGTGCTCGGTCCGCCCTCCCACGGATGCCAATCGAACCAACGCTTCGCGACATCCGCCATACGGACACCCATGGTCAGTTCGAAATCGTCATCGGTCAGGGGCAGACCCAGTGCGTCGGCTACTTCACGTTCAGCAATACGCCAACGCGACTCCGACTCGGTGAGAAGCCCGTCCATATCGAAGAGCGCTGCGGCAAGGGTGCGTGAAGCCATTTCGGCAGGCTAATGGCTCCTCACCGGGGTTTTCGACGGCGACTGACCTTCGGTCTCCGCCGCGACTGAACCTCGGTCAGAGACCCGTGGCGTGCGGTCGGTTCATGGCGACCACGCTGGGGGTGACTCTGATGAACTCGGCCTTCTCCCAGAATTCCTCGATGGAACGGGAGTCGGAGTAACTCATGCCTGAGCGAACGCCGGCCATGAGCGAGCCGAGGAGCTTGCCGACTTCGCCCCGGTACGGAACCGACCCCTCGACTCCCTCAGGGGCCCGCTGCTCGAAGTATTCGGCGTCGATCGATTCGCCCTCGCGAGCAGCCCGGGCCTCGAGTGCTTCGAACGAGGCCATGCCCCGCACTCGCTTCACCAGGCCGCGGTCGGACTGTTCCAGATCGCCGGGACTTTCTTTGGTGCCGGCGAGCATCGAGCCCATCATGACCGACGATGCGCCAGCGGCGAGGGCTTTGGCGATGTCGCCCGATGCGCGGATACCACCATCGGCGATCACAGGAACCAAACGTCCTTCAGCGTCGGTGAGTCCGGCGCAATCGTTGATAGCGGTGAGTTGCGGGACACCGACCCCGGCGACGAGCCTGGTGGTGCAGACACCACCAGGACCGACGCCCACCTTGACCGCATCGGCTCCGGCAGCAACGAGGTCTTCGGCACCGGACCGTGTTGCCACGTTGCCGGCAATGACGTCGACCTCGGGGTGGGAGGCTTTGAGTGTGGCCAGCACCTCGATGGCGTGGTCGGCGTGGCCATGGGCAATATCGAGAACCAACACATCGACACCAGCCTCGACGAGGGCCAGTGATCGATCGAGCGCGTCGTGGTCGGTGCCGACAGCGGCACCGACCAGCAACACATTGCCCCGGGCACTCCTACCCGCTTGTTCGATTTCCAATGCTGAGCGCCCGACCGACCGAGCCCCAGCCGACTTGACCGCCGCCACCATTGCCGACTGGGCCTCGATTCGGAGGAACCGATGGATGATGCCGATGCCGCCCAACCGGGCCATGGCGATCGCCATCTCGGTTTCACACACCGTGTCCATGTTGGCCGCAATGACGGGAAGGGTGATCCGTATCCGTTTGGTGAGGGCTGTTTCGAGCGACACGTCCGACCGGCTGCGAATGCCAGACCTCCGTGGTACGAGGAGTACGTCGTCGAAGGTCAGGCCGGTTCGGATCGTGTCGAGGCTCACGATTAGTCGAGACTAATCGGTTCATCCAGTTTCGCCTCATCGAATTCTTCGAGATCGGCGTCGAGGTCGAGATCATGGTCGCCGCCGGGCATGAGCCCGACAGCGCGCAGCACACGATCTTGGATCTCCATCATCAGATCGGGGTTCTCGGCCAGGAAGCGCTTGACTGCCTCACGGCCTTGACCGATCTGTTCACCGTCGTAGCTGTACCAAGCACCGGACTTCTTCACGATCTCTTGGTCGACGGCGATGTCGAGCAACGAGCCCTCTCGGCTGATGCCTTGGCCGTACATGATGTCGAACTCGGCCTGACGGAACGGTGGTGCCACCTTGTTCTTGACAACCTTGACTCGGGTGCGGTTACCCACCACTTCGGCCCCGTCTTTGAGCGATTCGATGCGACGGATGTCGAGACGGACCGAACTGTAGAACTTGAGCGCTCGACCGCCAGGTGTGGTTTCGGGCGAGCCGAACATGACCCCGATCTTCTCTCGCAACTGATTGATGAAGATGCAGATGGTGTCGGTTTTGTTCAAGTTGCCGGTGATCTTGCGCAGGGCCTGCGACATGAGCCGGGCCTGGAGGCCAACGTGGGTGTCGCCCATATCGCCCTCGATTTCGGCCCGAGGCGTGAGGGCGGCAACGGAGTCGATGACGATGACGTCGATCGATCCCGAGCGGACCAAGATGTCGGCGATTTCGAGTGCTTGCTCACCAGTGTCGGGCTGCGAGATGAGGAGTTCGTCGACATCGACACCGATGGCGCGGGCATAAATCGGATCCATGGCGTGCTCGGCGTCGATGTACGCGCACTTGCCACCGTTGCGCTGCGCCTCGGCAACGACGTGCATGGCGAGCGTTGACTTGCCCGAAGACTCTGGACCGAAGATCTCGACGACACGACCACGGGGGAGGCCACCGATGCCAAGCGCGATGTCGAGTGCGAGAGCGCCAGTGGGGATCGAGCCGATCGCCAGGCTGCCCTTCTCGCCCATCTTCATGACGGCACCCTTGCCGAACTGCTTTTCGATCTGACCCATTGCCATATCGAGTGCTTTGTCTTTGTCGACCATGATGTGTGTCTCCTTGTCGGCACCCGAGGTGCCGTCTGCTGAATGATGCGGACCGGGTTGGGGAGTGCCCGTTTGGGTGTGTGTGAACCGTACTGATGGGGTGTGACACTCATCGGCGTGGCCGACACACAGGACCCGAATTCGGGGAAGACCCGCACTTCTCACAACGGGATGACAGCAGCGTAATTCCGAACATCTGTTCGGGCAACCATCGCGGCTAGGATTTCTTTCGATGTTCGGCTCCAGCGGTCACGATTCTCACCTCGACAGCTCTCACCCCGACAGCTCTCACCCCGACAGCACTCACCTCGACAGTGCCGATCGACTTCGAAACCGTACCGATCGGCTTCGAATCGCCCCCCGGCTCGCCGCCGCCGTCATGGCCGGATCGTTGCTTTTCTCGGCCTGCACCGACGACGAACCCGAACGCACCGACGCCGAACTCCTCAGTGAGCTCGAAGGTCGCGAGCTCAGCGCCGCCGAACTCGCCCAACGAGAGCAGATCGCACAGACGCTCTGCCGCCTCGATGACCGAGTCCTCACCGAGATCTGGAATCAGCTCTCCGCCCAACAGCTGGAGTTCCAAGACTTCGTGTTCAGCCGGGCATGCGAGAATCGCAGTCAGCTCTACGCCGAGGCCACCGGTCGATTCGCTGTCACCAGCGAATAGGACAACCCGAACGCCTACTCGCCCTGAGCGAGGGAATAGGCGATCTCGCCATCGAACCGATCCGGAAACCGTCGCCGCCTTTGGTCAATCCCGGAACGGAGCAGCCACCTCGGTGATGAATCGGTCGAGGGTTTCGTCTTTCTTGGCTCCGGTGCCGAGGGTGAAGTCGGGGACGATGAACTCGTCGACGCCGGCTTCGACGTACGCCGCCATTTGCTCCTGCAACTGCGACACCGTGCCGATCACCGATGGTCGAGGCATCGGATTCGCCAGCATCTTGGCCGACTCCTCCTCGGTGTCGGTGAGGAACACCAATGCCACCGAGGAGCGCTGCACGCTCTTGGGATCACGGTCGAGGCGCTCGCAGTGCTCGTCCAACACCCCAGCCTTTTGGGCCATGATCTCGGGCGTCGACCACACGTTCCACTCCTCGGCGTACTGGGCGACGAGGCGCAGGGTCTTCTTCTCGCCGCCTCCACCGAGCAGGATTGGCAGGGAGCCAACGGCCTTCGGCGACAGCGGAGCATCGACCATCGTGTAGTGCTTCCCGGACAGATCGAAACGCTGACCGTCACGCAGTCCGCGAATGATCTGGAGTGCTTCCTCGAGTTTTTCGAATCGATCGGTGAAGGTGCCGAAAGGAATGCCGTAGGCGATGTGCTCGTTCTCCTGCCAGCCCGATCCGAGGCCGAGCACGATGCGCCCATTGGCGATGTGGTCGGCGGTCACGGCGGTCTTGAGCAGCACCGCGGGATTGCGGTAGGTGTTGCCGCAGACGAGCGGCCCGAGCCGTACCTTGCTGGTGGCCTGTCCGAGAGCTGCCAGCACGGTCCACGCTTCGTGGAGCGGACCGTCGATGTCACCTTGGAACGGCATGAAATGGTCGGCGACCCACAATCCGTCCCAGCCGGTGTCCTCGGCCCGGATACCCGAACGAAGCATCTCGTTCCACTCGATGCCATTGCTGATCCAGTGAGAGAAGCGCATGGCAGCGCACCCTACTCGCACCCCGCTCCCCAGCCCAGCCCAGCCCCTCCTACCCCCGAACCGCCTGGCGATGTCATCGTCGTTCCAGAACAACAGCCAGATGGCGCAGAGCGCCGACACTCTCCTCAACATCGGTGCACCCGATGCGGTCTGCAATGGCACCCGATGCGGTCTGGACGAGTCGATCGGTCCGCTTCCCGGGCGACTTGCTGGCTTCGCTCGGGTACGCCCTCTTCGAGCCCAGTCGGTCGGCAACACCGAGATCATGAGCGTGGCCGGTGCACACATCCCGGCCACTGCGGCATTGGCCACCGAGTCGACCGAGAACCGAACCCTCCAAACGATCCGAGACGACGGCAGTAGTGCGCTCGATGCATGACACGCGCTTTTGGGATCGACTCCCGCTCGTGTGGATCCGTGGATTCTGGAGAGCTTCAGCCCCGCTTCCAGGGCCGACCCTCACCAGAATTCAGCGAAACGATGCTGTCCCCCTCCAACCAATGTTGCGCACGAACACCGCCTGCACTTGCTCACTGGCGCACCGCCTGGCCCTTCCCCGAATGCCGCCGTGGAGAGGCGCAGCCTCCGGTCGGTGGATTCTGGGGAGCCAGAGCCCCGGAAATGAGGTTGAGCTTCTCCAGAAAGCTGGACGGGTTCGCTTTGCGCTTGTTGGGTGCGGGCATGCAGGATGCACTGGTGACTGGAACGACAAGCGAAGTAACGCCCCCACAAACAACGAAGCGTCCGCTGCCGACGCCGACTCCCGAGACGGCGCATTTCTGGGATGGCACCGCAAACGGGCAGCTCCTGCTGCAACGGTGCGACGACTGCTCCGCCGCCTACTTCCCGCCACGGCCGTTCTGTCCGGCGTGCGGGTGTCGAGAGGTGTCGGTGTTCGAGGCCAGCGGCAAGGCGACCCTCTACAGCTATGTGATCAATCAACGCCCCGGTCCGGGATTCGACGACCCGGTTGCGCTGGCCGTCGTCGAGCTCGAAGAAGGTCCGCGCATGATGACCAACATCGTCGACTGCGAACAAACCGAGGAGGCGCTGCAGCTCGACATGCCACTCGTTGCCACGTATCAATCGTTCGTCAGCCCCGACGAGTCCTACGCCGCCACCCTCGCCTTGTTCCGCCCCGCCAGCACCGGAGGTGCAGCATGAAGCAGAAGTCGGTCGCCATCGTCGGCGCAGCAGAAACCACCAAGCTCGGCAAGATCCCCGACCAGTCGGTCATCGGCCTCCACGCCGACGCCGCCCTCAACGCTCTCGCCGACTGCGGCCTCAAACCCCAAGACGTCGACGGTGTCGCCACCGCCGGCACGAGCCCAACCGACGTTGCCCACTACCTCGGCATCACCCCGACCTGGGTCGATGGCACCTCGGTAGGCGGCTGTTCGTTCATGCTCCACGTTCGTCACGCAGCAGCAGCGATCAACGAAGGACTGGCCGAGACGATCCTGGTCACACACGCCGAGAGCGGCCGCAGCCGCATCGGAGCCGGCCGCTGGGGCGCCGACCCTGCCAGCCTCACCGGCCAGTTCGAGAGCCCTTTCGGACCGGGCGGTCCCCCCACCCGGTTCACCATTCCCTGGCTGCGCTACGCCAAGAACTACGGCGTGTCAATCGAGAAGTTGGCCAATGTGTCGGTCGTGCAGCGGGAATGGGCAGCGCTCAACCCGCGAGCCAGCTTCCGGGATCCGATCACGATCGACGATGTCCTCGACTCGACCATGATCGCCACCCCGTTCACCAAGCTCATGTGTTGCCTGGTCACCGACGGCGGCGGCGCCCTGGTGCTCACCTCGGCCGAGCGGGCCAAGGACTTCCCACAGAAGCCGGTCTACCTCCTTGGCACTGGCGAGAGCGTCGAGACCCCGATGATCTCCCAGATGGAGGACTTCACCTCTTCCAAGGCGTTCCGAGTTGCCGGCGCCAAGGCGTTTGACGAGGCAGGCATCACCCATGCCGATGTCGACCACCTCATGGTCTACGACGCCTTCGCCCATCTACCGATCTACGGTCTCGAAGACCTCGGTTTCGTCGGCCGAGGCGAGGGTGCCGACTACATCTGGGATCGCAAGACGGCCATCGGCGGTGAACTGCCACTCAACACCAACGGGGGCGGGCTTTCCTACATGCACTCCGGGATGTATGGCATGTACGCGCTGCAAGAGAGCGTTCGCCAGATGCGCGGCACCGCGCCCGCCCAGGTCGAAGGGGCCGAAATCTCGATCGCTCATGGTGTCGGCGGCATGTTCGCCGCCAGCGGCACCATCGTGATGAGCAACGTCGCGCCCTGAACCCGAAAACCGTTCGGCACTGATCGGCCCCTGCGGTTCCCACTGCTGCTGACCTGCCCACCAAGTCGGCCCCTACACTGCACCGATGGACGTTGCTGTTGTCGATTTCACCGCGTCGGATGCCCCCGAGGCCTTCACCGAAAGCCTGTTGCACACCGGCTTCGCCGTGGTGATCAATCACCCGCTCGACTGGAGCGAGGTCGAGGCACTCTTCGCCGAGTGGAACGAGTTCTTCGATCACCCGGCGCGGTTCGGCTACATCCCCGACGCCGGCAGCCAGGATGGCTACTTCCCGCCGACCATCGCCGAGACCGCCTCTGGCAACACGATCCGAGATCTCAAGGAGTTCTTTCACATCTACCCCTGGGGCAAGTACCCGGCCGAAGTCTCGGACGCAGCACTCGATTTCGCGTTGCGAGCAGCCGAGGTTGCTCGAACGCTCCTCGATTGGGTCGAGGCCAACACACCGCCCGAGGTTGCTGCGTCGTTCTCGCAACCGCTCGCGTCGATGATGGACGGTTCGACTCGCTCGCTGCTGCGCATGCTGCGCTACCCGCCGCTCACCGGCAACGAGCCCGAGGGCGCTGTCCGCGCCGCTGCCCACAAAGACATCAATCTCCTCACCGTGCTCCCGTCGTCGAACGAGCCTGGTCTCGAACTGCTCGGCGCCAACGGCGAGTGGTTCGGTGTTCCATGCGACCCGTCGTCGCTGGCTGTCAACGCCGGTGAAATGCTCGAACTGGCGAGCGGCGGCTACTACCCCGCCACGGTGCATCGCGTCACCAACCCGACAGGCCCTGGCGCACTGCGACCCCGAATGGCGGCACCGCTGTTCCTGCACCCGGCCGACGACGTCATCCTTGCCGACGAACGTAGGGCGATCGACTTCCTCGATGCCCGGCTGGCCGAGCTGCGCGGCGGAGCCTGACAGCAGCCTTGCTCACGGCAACGACAACGAATGATGCGACCATGGACCAGACCGAGGGACGAGAGGTACCAACCATGAGTCACCCCAACATGGGTAGCCACACCACGAAAACCAAAGGCTTGCGAAGCGACCACCGGCGAGGCCGCTCAGTGGCGCGTCGTCGGGCGATGATGGCAACGGCGACACTGGGGCTGACCACGTTCGCTGCGAGCGGAGCTGGCGCCATCGAAGCCGGTGACCTGAACATGGTCCCACCGCCGATCGATGCCGAGGTGATCTACCTCCCGTGGTCTGCCGCCGGCGACCCGAGCAGCGTGAACATCACGATCGATGGCGATCTCGCTGACTGGGAGGCCATCCCCTCATTCCTCACCACGACAGGGCCGACGCCGTCACCAGACCCGGCCACCAATGGCGAACTGCGGTGGTCCGTCGTCGCCCAGGCCTCGAAGCTCTACGTTTCGGCAACCATCACCGATGATTCGATCATTGCCGGCCGGCACGAGGATGGCTACTGGAACGAGGATTCGATCGAGGTCTACCTCAATGCCACCGACGATCTCGATACCGCAACCTACACACCGGGGATCGGGCAGGTGCGCTTCAGCGCCGTCGACATCGGCAACACCGATCCCAGCGCCCTCACCCTCAGCGGCACCAACGTCGACACCTTCGTCGTCGAGGGGCTCGTTTTTGCCACGGCCGACGGCTGGGGTCTCGAAGGCGTCATCGACTTCTCGGAGTGGATCGAACCGACGCACGGTCTGAGCCTCGGCTTCCAGATCCATGCCAACGGCGCATCGACCCTGGACCGCGACCTGAAACTGATCTGGAGTGCAGCCGACGTCGATGACGTCTCGTTCGACCAGCCGAGCGTGTTTGGTACTGCCGTGCTGTTCGAGCTCGGCCAGACCGATGTTCCGACGCCAGCCGTCCGATCCAAGCCCGAGCTGGCGGCAACGACGGCGATCGAGGCCACCGATGAGGTGGCCGACGAGCCCGCGCCGCCTGCGACCACCCCGCAAACGACCGTCCCCGCTGTCACCGATGAGACCGAAGACACCGCCCTCATCGAAGGGCCGGCACCCTCATCGGTACCGAACGATGACGCCAACAGCTGGAGCGACTCGCCGCTGCTGTGGATCGTGCCCCTTGGCTTCGGTCTGTTGAGCATCGCCGGATTTGCCATCGGCCGCCTCCGGTCCGCTTCTGCAGACGACGATGACGCCAACGGTGGCGACGACGACCTGCCGCCGCTCGCGCCCTAGCTCGAAACCGGGGCGTCGTCGATCACCGGCTCAGGATCATGGGACCGAGTCCAGAACGACGCCGGTCCGACCCGACGGGCCTCGAGCGCCGGTCCGATCCAGCTCATGCCAAGCATGAAGACGGCTCCAGAAACGAACAGTATCGTCGACTTCGATCCGTAGCGTTCGAGCGCCGGCCCAACGAGTGCGTACCCGATCGCCATCCCGAGCGTCGTGCCAACACCGATCCCGGCGAAGGCTCGCCCGAGCTTGTCTTCGGCGATGTTGCTCACCACGGTCACCTCGGTCAGCACCAATTCAGGCCCGAGCGCAATGCCCCAGATCAGCCAGCCGAGTGGGAGGAGCCACGGCACCTCGAACACCACACCGATCCCCGATGACAGCGCATAGATCGGTGCTGCCAACAAGATGATCACGGGAAGCGGCATCCGAAAGTGGACGCTGCCGAAGATTCCCATGCCAACAGCCGCGCCGACGCCATAGGCGGCGACGGCAAGGCCGAACCATGATCCAGAAACATCCAGATCGACCTCGTACCAGATCACGGCGGCACCCATCACGCCGGCGACGGTCATCATCACGAACACGTTGTAGGCGAAGATACGTCGAACGCCTCGGGTGGTGGCCACCACGCTCATGCCACCAAGCAACTCACCGATCTGCTCACTGAACGTACGTCCTTCTCGACTCGCTCGCCGCGCCGCCAAGCCCTTGTCGAGCCCGGGCAGCGTTGCCATGACAGCGAACGAGATCACGAAAGCGCCGGCGTTCAACAAGATGGCCGAGCGGGCTCCGACCAGTTCGACAGCAACAGCACCGATTGCCGGGCCGACAGTGATCGAAACGGCCTGCACCAGGCGCCTGATGGCCAGCACCTGCTGGAGATCACCCTGCGCCTGCCCCGGAACGAGTGCGTCGAACGAGGGATTGTCGATCGATCCCATCGCTCGGGCGAACACCCCGAGGCCGACCGCAACCCAGATGGGGTCGACGAGAAAGGCTCCGACCAGGAGGAGTCCGCGGATGACCGCCGAGACCATCAACACCAGGCGACGGTCGGTGGCATCAGCGAGGACACCGCCAACGACGCCGAGGATGACGCCACCAACGAGTTCGGCGGTGAAGGTGAGCGAGGTCGCCAGGGCCGAGTTGGTGCGCTCGAAGACGTAGAGCGGGAGTGCAACCAGCGTGACGCCGTCGCCCGCCTCGGCCGCGAACTGCGACGCCACCATCTTGCGGAACACACGACGCCGCAACGGCGCGATCATCGAAGGCACCGGGCAACGCTAGCGGCGCCCATGATCGACACGCGGGGACGCCTTCGAGATCACCGTCGTGGCGAGCCGACGCGACGAACTCGACCGCGAATCAACTCGTGCGTCGGTCCTCGACCACCTCGACCCGTCCGACGACGAGCCCATCCCAATTCGTCACATCCCGATTGTTCCACTCGACCAGTTCTGCTCGTTCGTCGACCGACAGTCGCCCGGCGGCAACCAAGACATCGAGCATCAACGGTGCGATCGCCCGTTCGCCACCGTCGTCGATCTTCATGGCAACTGCGGCGTTCCCACCGACCTCACCAACGACGAGGACCCCCTCGGCGCCGACTTTCGCGAACAGCCGACCCCTGGTGACCCTGATCAGGTCGGTGTCGCTGCGGTGTTTGGATCCCCCGACCAATTCGGGATGAGCCGCCGCCGCCGTGGTCATCCGACGACAGCCAGCGGCAAGATCATCGTCGAGTTCGTCAGGCGTTGCCACCCGTGCGATCCCCTGGGCCAGCCGAGCGAGCGGCATGCGGAACGTTGGGGCGCTGCATCCGTCAGTGGCCAGCGACAGCTCGTTGTCATCAGCGCCGGTGATGCGCTTGGTGGCGGCGTACACCGCCTGTTGCACCGCTCCCTCAGGGTCGAGGTAGGTCCTGGGATCGACGTCGAGATGGCGGGCAACGGCCAAGAACCCCACGTGTTTGCCCGAGCAGTTCATCGACGCTCGACGCTTGGCTTCGCTCGACCAGGAAGCGATCGGTCGCTGAGGTCCGCACTGCAGCGCTTCTTCGCTCAGGTCGAGTCGCTCGAGTGTTGCCAGAACCCGCTCGACGTGCATCGATTCACCGCTGTGCGAGGCCATCGCCAGGGCAAGATCAGCGTCGTCGAATCCGAAGGCGTCGGCAGCGCCCGACAGAAGGAGCGGCAGCGCCTGGAACGGCTTGGTTGCGCTCCGGGGATAGGTCGGCTGGTACGGATCCCCAACCGATCCCAGTACCGATCCGTTGGTGTCGGTCACGACCCATGCACCACGATGAATCGACTCCACGGCATCGCCGCGCCACATCCGAACAACCACTGGATTCGTTTCGACCATCACGGGCCCGATGCTAGGCGTTCCCATCGCCGCGCCAACGGACAAGGCAAGCGGAGCAAAACAACACGCGACAATCGACACTCGAATGGTCTTCTTCATTGGTTCCCTCCAATGGGCAGCCACCGCTCGGTGCTGCGTCGACACCTCAACGCGGTGACCTCTTGCGTAGTGGTCGTACTGGAGGACCGGTCCGCGCAACCTGGCTAGCCTCGGCTGGTGACGTTCGTCGAGCTCTCCATCTACGACCACCTCACGTTGCTCAACAATGGGCGCGTTGCGCTCTGGCCGTCGCGGACGCTTCCGACCGCAAACGACCACGGCCAGCCAACAACCGGCCAAACGACCGAAGGGCTCGTGACGACCGAGCGCAGCGATCTGCGACTCGCCCTACCCGATGCCCGAGGCCGGGTGCAGCGCCGAAACGTTGCCGCCGACATCGCGACCGTTGCCGATTTGGTCGATCTGTTCGCCAACCTCGGGCCGGTATCGTCGGCCCCGACCGAGGCGTTTGCGCTGGCCGCGATCACCCGACTGACCCTGGCCGCCATCGCCGATGGCCGAGTCCTGCCACAGCTCGCTGCGAAGAACAGCAACGCTGCGAATAACAGCAACGACCGAGGCCATCGCTGGGTGGTGGGACCGTGGAGTGCGGAGGAGTCGACTGATCTTCGCCGCATCGCCGATCACCTGCCCCCGGCGCTTCGCTGTGAGCCGGTCGCCGAGAAGCCGTTGCGAGTGCTCGATTCGCTCACCGTGGTCCTGCGCTTCGCCGATTCGATCGCCGACGCCCTCGTCGCAACACCAGCGGCGAATTGCCGTAGCCGCACACTCGAC
>JBBQUN010000054.1:0-21379 GCA_038212405.1 Acidimicrobiales bacterium
TTCATCCCGCCCGAACACCACCCCGACCCCCGCCCCGTCGTGATCAACGGTGGCGTTGCCGCGATCGTGATCGGCACCCTTGCGCTCACCGGTGCCGCGTCTGTCGCCTTCGGCGCCGGTGGTGCGGCTGGGAGTTTGCTGGCACCCGCACTCCTGATCGGCATTGGCTTCTATCTCCTCGACCAACGCTCATCGCCGCAGGTGATCACCAACGAGCATCACCAACCCCGAACCCGGCCCTCCTGGATCCCGCCACTCACCACCACCCCGCTCACCACCACACCGATGTCCTCTCGCTCCACCGCTCCCACCTCGACGTTCGACTCCTCCCCACCGGCGGATTCCTACGACGATCAAGCGAACACTCCCCCGCAGTGGGGTTCGATCTGGACCGATGCGGCCGTTGCGCAACCACCTGCCGCACGCAGACCTCCCGTCACCGCCGTGACGATGGCGCTGTTGGCAGCAACTGTTGCCGTGCTGATCGCCCTCGACCAGTTCACGAGTGTCGACGTCAGCGTTCCGCAAATGTTCGGCGCTGCGCTCACCATCATCCTCGTTGGCATCCTCGTGAGCCTCTTCGTCGGTAGGGCGCTCGGCTTGTGGTTCGCCGGCTTCGTCGCTCTCATCGGTTTGGCGATCTCACCGTTCGCAGTGGCGATCAGCGTGAACGGTGTCGGCTCCCAAACCCATACGGTCCTTGGTGGATCCGAGTTGCTTGCGACCTATGACCTTGGTGTCGGGGAACTGATCCTCGACCTCCGAGATGCCGAGTTCGAAAACGATGCTGCCACGTCGCTCGACGTCAAGGCCGGTTCGATCGTGGTCCATGTTCCCGCCGACACGACACTCGATCTCCGAGCTCGCACCAGAGCCGGCGAGATCATCGTGCCGAGCGCCATCGACGCCGGCTCGAACGGTCACTGGTGCGAACCCGATGGGACGACGACGGCCAGTTCGGGCGGCGACACGAGGGTGAATCGGTTGTTCGAAGCCCGTGAGGGCGCTGCGGTGCTGACACTCGATGCCGACGTTCGGTTCGGTCAGATCGAAATCGTCTGTTCGTAAGACCGCCTCGCTCCCACTCAGCGGGGCGGAGTAGCGTTCGCATGTCCGTCCAGCTTTGGGGGAACCAATGACCATCACGAACGACGCAGCGATCAGCACCGGCACCCAGACAGCCACCCAACTCGATTGGGACGCCCTCACCGCGGTGGCAGTCAGCGCCGATGCCCGCAGCACCGAGATCGAAACCGCTCGACATCTCCCGCGAGACATCGTCGACGGGCTCATCGATGCACAGGCGATGCGGGTCTGGGTCCCGGCTCGGTACGGCGGTGTCGAGGCGTCGATCATCGACATGGTCGATGCCCTCGAGCACGTGAGCTATTACGACGGTGCCACCGGTTGGTGCATCATGATCGCCAACACCACCGCCCTCAACGCCGGCTACCTGGCCCCCGAGTTCGCGGAGCAGATCTTTGGCGATCCTCGGGCCATCACGGGCGGCTTCGGAATGCCTGCTGGTACCGGTGTTCCGGTCGACGGCGGCATCAGGGTCTCGGGTCGGTGGGCCTGGGGTTCGGGATCCCATGACTGCACCTGGATCGGTGGTGGAGTGCGCATCGTCGATGCATCGGGCGCTCCAGCCAGGCTCGACGATGGCACCGGTGTGCCGTTCGTCTTCTTCGACCGCTCCGACGTGGAACTCCTCGACACCTGGCACGTGATGGGGCTGAAGGGCACGGGGTCCACCGACTACCAGGTCAGTGATGCCTTCGTCCCCACCGGGCGCTGGGTGTCGTTCACCGCCTCGCCCGAGCCGGTCGTCGACAGTCCGTTGTACCGGTTCTCGTTCCTCGGAGCGCTCGGGATCGGTGTTGCCAGCGTGACGGTCGGCTTGGCGAAACGGGCGATCGACGAACTGGTGCTCCTTGGCGAGAAGAAGCCGCAGGGCTCGTCTCGATCCCTCGCCGAGCGGGCAACCGTTCAGGCCGACCTCGCCTTGGCCGAGGCTGCCGTCCGGTCGGCATCATCGTTCGTGCGCGAAGTCGTGCAGGAGTGTTGGGACGCGGCCGAGCAGACCGGCGAGATGTCGGGTGAGCAGAAGCGTCTGCTGCGATTGGCCGCCAACAACGCAGCGGAACGCAGCGCGCATGCAGTCGGACTCTGTTACCGGGCCGGGGGCGGATCGGCACTCTATGAGACTTCGCCGCTCCAGCGCGTCTTCCGAGACGTGAACGTGGCGACCCAGCACGGCATGATCGCCCCTCGCCTCCTCGAACCACTCGGGCGCATGCGGTTCGGCCTCGACACCGATACCCGCCAGTTCTGACCACCGACCATCGTGGACTTCGACCTCCCGCCCGAGGATGACCCACGGCGACTTGGCGTTCGAGCGTTTCTGGCCAAGCACCAACTGCCGAGCCGAGCCGATCTCGCGACCGCCGGCTACCTCGCTCCCCATTGGCCTGCCCCGTGGGGACTCGACGCCGATCCCGAGCATCAGCTCATCATCGACAGCGAATTCGCGGCGGCCGGTGTCGAACTGATCGGCGCGTCGATCGGTGTCGGCTGGGCCGGTCCGACGATCCTCGCCGGCGGAACACCCGAGCAACACCAGCGCTGGCTGCCCGGCATCCTCGACGGCACCGAAGAGTGGAGCCAGCTGTTCTCCGAGCCCGACGCAGGCTCCGATCTCGCCTCACTGCGCACCCAGGCAATCCGAGTTGGTGACGGGTACGTGCTCAACGGACAGAAGATCTGGTCGACCTGGGCGAACTCAGCGCAATGGGGCATCTTGATCGCCCGGACCGACCGACAGCGCCGGCTGCAACCGGTCGCAAACAGGCGGGCATCTCGTACTTCGCGCTCGACATGAGCCTCCCCGGCATCGAGGTCCGCCCCATCATCGAGATGACCGGCGGCAACCACTTCAACGAAGTGTTCTTCACCGACGTGCGAATCCCACTCGACTGCCGGATCGGCCCCGAACACGATGGATGGCGCCTGGCGAAGGTGACGCTCGGCAACGAACGACTGTCGCTCTCTGAGGGTGGGGTGATCTGGGGCATGGGCCCAACGAGCGATGACTTCTTCGAGCTCGTTGCCGCCCACTACGCCCCCGTCGCCGATCCGATCCGGCGGCAGCAGTTGGCGAGCGTGTACACCGACGCCAAGATCATCGAACTCCTCGGCTCCCGACTCATGACCATGCTGATCGCGAACGATCCCATGGCCGAAGCGTTCGCCTCGATCCGCAAGACCCGAGCCGACGTCCACGGACAGCATCTGACCTCGGTGATGAAGGACCTCCTTGGGGCCGATGCCATGCTCGGCATCCAGAGTGAACACGCTGAACACGACGACCTCTGGCATTGGGCGTATCTCTTCAGCCGAGCGCTCACCATCGGCGGCGGCACCAGCGAGGTCCAACGCAACATCATCGGCGAACGCATCCTGGGGCTCCCGCGCGAACCGAATCCAACGTGAGCCACCAGGTTCCGACCGGTAACGACGGCGTGCTACCCGAACGTCTCGCCCGCCACCTCGAGCAATGGCTCGGTCAGTGGCGGCCACCGGGGGCTGGCGAGTTCGTCGTCGTTGGGTCCGAACAACGAACCCGGCCCGGTTGGGATGGTGTGGTGCACCCGTTCGTCGGGGTCGACACGCTGAGTGGCGCGGTGTTGTCCGTTGCCCCCGATCGGGTCGACGCCGTGCGCTCGCTCGGTGATGATCTCGACGCCGTTGGTGCAGCGTTGGGTGCCGCGCTCGGGCTCGTCGGCCACCGCTTCGGACGTGGGGTCTATCGCTGGTCGACCGGACCAACGCCACCTG
This sequence comes from Acidimicrobiales bacterium, assembly GCA_038212405.1. GTDB lineage: Bacteria > Actinomycetota > Acidimicrobiia > Acidimicrobiales > SZUA-35 > JBBQUN01. The sequence continues at coordinate 3,838 of JBBQUN010000054.1, forward strand.
CGGCCGACCGGCTGGGCGAGTGGCTCCCGAGATCTGATCCCCGGGTGCTGCCCTGGCTCACGCCCTTCAACGGTGACGTGCTGGTCGGGTTCGGCCCGCCGAGCGGCGACCACGGTGAGCGGCGAGTCGCGGCCGGTGTCGGTCGAAAGATCCACGACACCTACGGCCACGAGCTCGCCGTCGTCACCGAAGAACACCACCGTGGTCAGGGCTGGGCTCGGTCACTGGTCAGTCAGGCTGCCCAACGAGTCATCGACGATGGCGCCGTCCCCATCTACCTCCACGCCGAGGACAATCTGGCGTCGGCCGCAACCGCCGACGCCTGCGGTTTCCCCGACCGCGGCTGGCGCATCCTCGGTCTATTTTCACACGTTGCGCCTGCGTAGCGGAGCGAGCCACGCCATCGGGCGCGAGACTCGGGTCGCCGACGGCGGACCTGCGGAGCAGGTCGAATGCTGGGGCTCAAACGACTGAGCGGAGGCGGGCGAGTTCGGCGGCGGATCCGAGGGCGATGATCACGTCGCCGCCATTCAGGGTCGTCGAGGGGGCCGGATTGGTGTGGTAGCGACCATCGCCCTGGCGGATCGCGATGATCAGCGACCGACGCCCATCCTCGGCTCGCAAGTCCATCAAGGCTCGCCCCTGCATTGCGGACCCGTGTGGAACGACCACTTCGTGCACCGCAACGTCATGACCCTCGTCATGCAATACCTCGTCGAGGAACTCAGCAACGTGGGGCTGCAACGCGAGCGCGGCCATGCGAGAGCCCCCGATCTCATGCGGATTGATCACACGGTCAGCACCAGCTTGCAGCATCTTCGGCTCGTTCTTCTGGTCGTTGGTGCGGGCAACGATGAAGATGTCAGACCGCAGAGCGCGAGCGCTCAAGCACACGAACAGGTTGTCGGCGTCGTGATCGAGGGCGGCGATGATGGTCTTGGCCCGACCAATGCCGGCCGCCCGCAACACGTCGTCGTCGGTCGCCTCACCCACCACGATGCCAACGTCCAAGTGATCGTCCTGGGGTTCGCGGTCGATGACGACGACTTCACCGCCGGAACGCCGAACGAAGGTAGCCACCGAGTGCCCCACTCGACCCCATCCGCAAATGATCACGTGATTCTCGAGTGTGTGAATCGACTTGAGCATGCGCCTTCTCCTGAGCTCGTCGTTGAGGCTTCCCTCGATCAGGGTGTCGACCAGAACACCCAAGGTGTACAACACACTTGCGGTACCGAAGATCGCAATGAAGATGGTGAAGCTTCGGTAGCGGGCGATGTTGGTGTCGGTTATACCCAACTCGGTGAAGCCGACCGTCGTGATCGTGATGACGGTTTGATAGACCGCATCGAGCCACGACAGCCCGAGCATCCGGTACCCCACCCAGCCGATGATCAGCACCACGTTGACGGCGAGTACGCCGTACACGACCCGCTGCCAAGGATCTCGAGCAGTCGAACGCCTCCACGCTGGTGGCCCTTCGTCGAGCGTCGTCTTTCGCCTCAACAGTCCGAGGAGGATTCTGGTCGGAACGATCGGCACTCCGACGATGCTAGAGCCAAAGGGCGTTCATACTGAGGAACCGTCGCGGGTTGGGCCCGTCGACCAATCTTGTGTCTTCACGATGTGATTGCGTCTGACCACCACCCGACGGCCGTAAGGGTTCCGGCAGGGATCTCGGTGAACCCTCCGTCGTGCACCGTGACCTCGGCACGGGGAACCAGAACGTGCCACAGCGCGGGCGTTGCGTGCACGACTCGCACGAACCGCGCCCCGCGCTCCCACGCTTCGATCCGTTCGAGGGTCGAGTGTTGCCACACCAACTGGCCGGCATGCGCGCACTGCGCGGCCCGCTTGCCCCAGCTCATCTCGACCTCGGGCGTCAGTGCGATCCACAGTTGCGGCCAACCCTCGCCCACGCCGTCGACCACAGGGAGGTCCCCCTCCCGTGCGGGCTCTTCCAGTGGGGTCGACTGGATCTGGAGCTTGGACAGCTCCGCAGGAGCGGCATCGAGTGGGCCGGGAACAAACGCTCGGACCTCAGCTGAGCCACTCCGAACCGTGACTCCCGCAGGCTGCTGCGCCCGCTCCCACGCCGAGGCACGCCCTCTTCGAACGATCTTGCGTATACGAGCACCATTCCATGCCTCGACCGCATCGAACCATTCGCCGCCCGGCCGACTCCGCTCATCATCGAGCAGGGCGATCGTCGCCAGCACCGCCGCTTCGCAGATGTCGCGCACTGTCGGTGGCGATTGCTTCTCGACTCGTGCCGCCAATTGCAAGGCAAGCGGCGAGTTCGATGGATCGTCATCGGTCATGGCCTCTCACCCTACGATGCGGGTATCGCACCCATGACACCCCAACCGCCGACTGAGGCACACGATCAACCAACGCCCCATATCGGGACGCTCAACGAGGGTTCGCTCCACGCCGCACTGAAGGAGCTCTACGCCCTGCCCACCGATCGGTTCGAGGTGCCACTGGGCGGCTTCGTGATCGACATCAAACGGGGCGACACGCTCATCGAAATCCAAACCGGTTCGTTCGGTGCCATGGGGCGCAAGCTGGATCGCCTGCTCGGGGATCACGAGCTGCTGCTGGTGTATCCCATTGCGGTCGAGACCAGGCTGGTGCGGCCCGATCGGCGCCCTCGGCGGTCCCCAAAACGAGGATCGGTCTATCAACTGTTCGACGAATTGGTGTCGATCCCCACCCTGATCGACCACCCGAACCTGACCCTCGATGTGGTGTTGGTCAAGCTCGACAAGGTCCAACGCAGTGATCCAACGGCCCGACGAGGTCGGGGCGGCTACCGCACCGTCGACAAGGTCCTGACCGAAATCGTCGCCACCGAACGTTTCACCAACGTGGAGGATCTGCGTCGACTCGTTCCCGACGGACTGCCCGACACCTTCACCACCGCCGACCTCGCCGCACGCGGCCCCTTCGACCGCTCAACAGCACAGAGGATGGCCTATTGCTTCGTGCCGCTGGGGATCTTCGAACAGACCCGAAGGTCGAAAGCCGGCTACCACTACCGCCTGTGCTGAACAGGCGGTAGTGACCAGAGGAACGACCAGCCCGGTCAGGGCAGTTCGATGATGGTGACCGTTCCGGTGTCGCCATCGACCTCGATCAGCGCACCATCGGGAATGCGCTTGGTGGCATCGGTCGCCGACACCACACAGGGAATCCCGAGTTCGCGGCTGACGATGATGGCGTGCGAAAGTGCTGCACCAACGTCGACCACCACGCCGGCTGCCGGAACGAACAGCGGCGTCCACGACGGATCGGTGATGGGGGCAACCAGGATGTCGCCAGGATCGAGGTTGGAGGGATCGTGTGAGTTGGTGATCACTCGGGCGATGCCCCGAGACTTACCAGGACAGCCCGGCATTCCTTGGACGACCTCGCCAACGATGGTCTGCTCGTACACCACGTCGTCGCGCCGTGGGTAGTCGCTCATGGCGCCGGGATGCCCGACGAACAAGAAGGGCTCTTGGAGGCCCGACACCTCTTTGAACAGCGCATCTCGTTCGTTGAGCGTGGCGAACCAGCCATCGGGAGCGTCGATGAACTCGGAAAGCTCGGGTCGAGTCAGCAGCCCGTAGGCGTTCGTCGAGGGGAAGTGACCGGCTTCGACACTGCGACGGCCGATCTCCACCAGCGCCACGCGCAGCTCGTGTACGAGCTTGATGGCATTGGTCTTGGTGCGCTCACGGCCGGGCATGAACACCTTGGCCGCGCTCAGCGCCGCCATGAACTGACCGTGGGTTTCGGGGTCGCCTTCGACCATGGCCGCGATCTCGGCACTCAGCCGTTCGCGATCGGCGGCGAGCTCGGCGTTGTGACCCTGCGGCGATGCCGAGGCCGGCGACAGACGCATCCGGTCGATCGCGGCGAGTGCGAGATCGGGGTCGGTCTCCCACGTTGGCGAGCGGGTCTCCCACTCGTTGGGGCCGCGACAACCGTAGGCGAGACTGAACGCGTCGAACTGGGTGAGGAAGGCGTCGACGTCGGCATCGCCAGCCGCCGCCACCAAGCGGTCAAAGAGCCCGGCGTGACCCTGGGCGAAGGCTGCGGTGAGTGAGTCGGAAGCGGCGGCGGTGCGGCCGAGATCCCACATCGCCATCGACGGGGCCGCCGACTCGACGTCGCCAACGCCGGCGATGAGCTTCAAGGTGTCTTCAGGCCGCCCGACAGCGGCGCACACGGCCGTCAGGATTCCGATCGGGAGCGTGGCCAGGAACGTGATGTAGATGTGCTGGGCGAAGAGATTCTCGAAGTGCGTGTCGGCCAGATCCATTGCGTAGTCGAAGAGCTCGCGATTGCTCATCGAGGTGAAGTCCGCACGATTGGCCCGCAGCGAATTGACCACCGCCTCCTCGGCCAGTACCTCGGGAAGGTTCGGCGTGGTGAGGACCCAACCGAACGTCTCACCGATCTTCTCGGTGAGTTCGTCGCGATCGAAGCCGGGCTTCACCACGAAATCAGGAACCCCGGGGGCGTCACCGAAGAACGCGGCATCGATGTCGGCCGCCGTCATGCCAGGGGCGCGGTGGCCGAGCATGCGTAGCGCCGAAGCATTGAGGTAGCAGTAGCCGTTGACGACGCCGAGGAAGACGCACTCGTCGTCGGGCAGTTCGTCGGGCGTCATCACCCCGATCTTGTAGTACGCCCGACGGAATCCCATCTCCGCGCCGCCGAGACCTTCGACGTTCTCGAAATAGAAGAACGACAGCGGCGCGACTGGATCGGGGAAGACCTCACCAACATTTGCTCGTGTGTAGAAATCGAACTCTTCGCTGAGATCTGTTTCGACCAGCCAACTATCAACCACGTGACTCCCCTTCGCTGTTCTTGCACCTTCGGTGTTCTTGCACCTTCGGTGTTCTTTGACGGGGAGAAACTAGCGCCAGTTGTGACCAGCGTCACGGTCAGTCGGAAATGATCACCGGCGTTCCAACGGGAACCAAGGAGGCCACGGTGGTGATGTCGTTGTTCGACAGCCGGACACAGCCAAGTGATACTGCCGATCCGAGCTTGTCTGGTTGCGACGTTCCGTGCAGGGCAACCACCGCTTGCCCACCGTTGATTTCGTCGATCTGCTCGCTGAAGGCCGAGAGCGCCAACACCCAAGGGCCGTAGACGGAGTTCTCGTCCCAGGGAATGGCATCTCGCAGGAACCACTCACCTGTCGGCGTCGGGTAGGCATCACGACCAACGGCACCGACGGTCTCGAACACGGCCGTGTCGCCGTCGTACACCGTGATCAGCCGATCTGACACGTCGACTTCGATACGCATCGTGGTGGTGGTGAACGTGACGTCGGCTTTCCTGATCCAACCGGTCGAGCCATTGGGGCGGACCGGAACCTTGACGTGCACCCAGTCCTCGGACTCACCGATCACCAGGAAGTTTCGCAGACCGCCGAACTCGGTCGGCACCGCCAGCTGCCATGCCGAAACCGCAGCGTCGTCGGGTGATGGCCACACCTCGATCATGGTCGACGGCTCGAGCGAAGTGGCGATGAGCACCCCATCGCCTTCGGCCGGCATGAGCCGGGACCAAGCCATCGGCTCGGGTGTCGTCTCGGAGAACAGGGTGGCCTCGCGAACCAGGGTCGACGAGACCGGCGGTGTCGCCACCGCAGTGGTCGTGGTGGCCGACGCAGGTTGGTCGGCAAAAAAGGTTGCGTTGTCGAGTGATTCTTCGAGCGGCTCGTCTCCACCGACGGTGAACGACGCAAGGAAGGCGATGGCAGCAAGAGCCATGACGACGGCGACCACCTTCGGCGCTCGGGCGCGAGAACGGGGCTCGGTCACCTCGTCAGGGTCGTGTGGATGTGCCGGCACCATCACCTCATCGTGTCTCGCTTGCTCACTCATGCATCGGTTGCGATGGGTTCGATCATAAGGCGAGGCAACGCCGCGCTGTCTGCTCGGCGTGACAACCTGGCGGCAACGAGCAAGAGTGTCTCATCGTCACCGACCTCGTGAGCCTCGAATGATCTTCCCGACCTTCGCTGCCGTCGCTGCAGCGACGCCCGATCGCACCGCGTTGATCGACCAACGAGGGCGATCGCTCACGTTCGCCGAACTGCGCTCGGCAACCGAACGAGTGTCGCTGGGGCTGCAGAGGCTCGGACTGGGAGCCAACTCGAGCGTTGCCCTGTTCGCGCCGAATCGAGTCGAGTGGGTCATTGCTTCGCTCGCCACATCGGCGATCGGGGCCCGAGCGCTGGGCCTCAACACGCGTTTCCGCACCGCCGAGCTCGACTACCTCCTCCATGTTGGCCGCTGCGACGCCATGTTCGTGCCCGAGGAATTTCTTGGTGTACGCCCCCATGAGCTGCTCAGCGGCATTCGAGACACACCGCGACTGATCGTCGACGGCGACCCCGGCATCTTCGACGAACGATTTCGAGCCGTTGCCTGGACCGAACTCGAACAGACAGAACTCGAACAGACAGAACTCGAACAGACCGCAGTCGATCATGCGGTCGACGCTCAACGTGGCGAGGCGTCATGGTGTGGGTTCACCACGTCGGGCACCACGGGCCATCCCAAGCTCGCCATCCACACCCAAGCGGGCACCCTCCATCACCACGAAGCGGTGATTCGCTCATTCGAGCTCGGCCCCGACACCGTGGCGTACGTGCCGTTGCCACTGTGTGGCGTCTTCGGCTTCACCACGACCCTGGCAACGCTGCTGGCCGGCGGCACGGTTGTTCTCCACGAGACCTTCAGTCCGGCGACGGCAGCCGCGGCCATCGCCGAGCACGGCGTCACCTTTGCCAATGCTGCCGACAACATGATCAGTGCCATTCTTGACGAGCCGGCGTTCGACGGTTCGACCACCACATGGACCACCGGCGTCTACGCCGACTTCACCAATACCGGCGCTGCTGTCGCCGAACGAGCCGAACGCCTCACCAACGGTCGGCTACGGCTGTCTGGCGTCTACGGATCTTCAGAGGGGTTCGCCCTCATGTCGCGTTGGCCGAGCGGCGCTCCGGTCGCACAGCGATCGGTCAACGGCGGTGAATTGGTCTCTGATCAACTCGACGTCCGCTGCGTCGATCCCGAAACCCAAACACTCCTTCCCAACGACGCACCGGGCGAAATCCAGTTCCGGGGCCCGGGGATGATCAGCGAGTACCTCGAACATCTCGACGCGCCAGAGACCGCATCAGCCAACGCCCGCGCCTTCACGAGTGACGGGTGGTTCCGCACCGGCGACCTCGGGTTCACCGTGGCCGACCGAGCCTTCGTCTTCAACGCACGACTCGGCGATTCGCTACGCCTGCGAGGCTTTCTCTGCGACCCCACCGAGATCGAGCATCATCTCGAGCGGCACGAACTGGTGGAGCACGCCCAGGTGGTCGGGGTCGACCGACCCGGTGGCCAGGTGGCGGTTGCCTTCGTCCGCCTGCGGCCAGACGGTGACCCCCTCACCGCCCCTGACACCCTGCTGGAACACGCCAAGCAAGGTCTCGCCAACTACAAGACACCCGATCGCATCGTGATCGTCGATGCGTTCCCCGTCACCGACGGCCCGAACGGCGTCAAGATCCGCAAGGTCGAGCTACGCGACGACGCTGAGCGCTGGTACGCCGAGAACGACCTCCACCAATAGATTTTTCCCCACCGACGCTCTCCGAAAGCAGCACCATGACCACCACGCCAGCACCCGGCCAACGCATCGACCTCGAGGGGGCGCTCAACCTGCGAGATCTCGGCGGTTGGCCGACCATCGACGGGCGTTCGATCCGTCGGGGCGTCGCCTACCGCTGCGATCGCCTCAGCCAACTCAGCGATGCCGACCACCAGACGCTGACCGAGCTCGGCATCGTGACGGTGATCGACTTCCGCTACGCCATCGAGGTCGCCGAGGACCCGTCGCGGCTGTGGACGATCGTCGCCAACCACGTCGAGATCCCCATGTCCGGCAAGCTCGCGCAGGAGAAGTCGTTTCTCGAGCGGGCCTTCGATGGCGAGATGGACGGCATCAACGACGACTGGGTATTCGACACCTACGTCGACATGCTGAGCGATCACGCAGACGGCTTCGCCACCGCTCTTCGTGCCGTCGCCGCTGACGGACCATCGCTTTTCCACTGCACTGCGGGCAAGGACCGGACCGGGCTGATGGCGATGTTGCTGTTGAGCGTGGCCGGCGTCGATCGCGCACTGATCCTCGACGACTTCGAGCTGTCGAACCGCTACCGAGCAGAACCACGGATGGCAGCGTTGGCACCGTTGTTCGCCGAGCGCGGACTCGACGTCGAGGACTTCCGCCCGGCGCTCGGCGCTCCCCGCCCGGCCATGGTCAAAACCATGGCCTGGCTCGACGAGCACCACGGCGGACCGGTCAACTATCTGCGATCAGCCGCAGGCCTCAGCGATGACGAGCTCGCCGCATTGGCTTCGCTCTTGACCACCGACTGAGTGCGCAGCCCGTGCCTACCTGAGGGTCCGGCAGCAGCTGTGGCGCTGCCGGACCCCTGCACCGTTCAGACCCCGTAGGCCGCAGCCATTGCCTCGATACCGGCCACCAGGGCTTCACCCTGCGCATCGCTGAGTGCGCTGTAGGCCGGCACCAGCAACTGATCGGTCAGGGCCTCGGCCGCCTCGAGCTTGGCGGCATCGGCATCGACCGACTCGGGTGGGGTCTCGTACCCGAAGGCGGCCACCATGTCGGGACGCTTGATCGCGTGGGCGACGCCGGGAGCAAGTCCCGATGCGAGAACGGCAAGCAGGTGGGCACTACCGCGAAGTTCACGCAGGACCGCTGCCAGCTGAGCGGCTCGCCCTGGGAGGTCCTCGGCCAGCGGTTCGGCGGCGATGCCGGCGAACAGGGCCAGACCGGCGGGGTGAGCGGCGCCGACAACGGCCTCGGCCGCGTCACAGTAGGCCCCGAGGCCCTCGACGTCGGCCAGCTTCGAACGGCCGACCGCAGCACAGCACTCGTGATAGATCCGGCCGGCCTCGCGAGGATCGAGGGTCTCCTTGGCGGTGTTCCACAACTTCGCAACGAGGGCCGGGCTGAAGTAGCCAAACGCACTCGCAACGACGTCGGACTCGGCGTCACCGAGCACGCCGCCCCGCCCGAGGAGGTAGAAGCGCATGCCGTCGAGGCCAAGTTCTTTGCCCTTGGCCAGGGTGTCGGGATGGAAGTAGAAGGCAGAGCCGACGTTTCCGGTGGGAACCGCTGTTGCCGAGATCACATGTTCTGGAGTCATGTCCGTGAGCCTGCCACCTGGCTCGACACCCTGCCAGTTGGAAACTGCCAGTTGGAAACTGCCAGTTGGAAATTGCCAGTTGGAAACGGTGCCAGCGCAACGGAACCGAAACCTCACAGCGTGCGGCGGGGCGGCTGCGTCTTCGCCCCTTCCCTCCAAGGGCAAACACGCAGCCAGCGCCATGTCCGGTCTCCCGCCGCAGGGACCGACTGCGGAGCACCATAGGAGGTGCCGGTAAACAGCCGGTTAACGCTGTTTTGCCATATCAAGGGCACGCACGAGTATCGGTGCGGCAACGACACACGGGCATGGTCGCACGATCTCGTACCCTTCTTCCGGGGAGGGACGATCATGACCACGACGAACAACGCCGCCTCATCGGTGTGGCAGCCAAACCTGTCAGCGCGCCACTACGGCCGCGACCGGATCGAGCACGTGGCCTTCGTGCCGATGCCCCCAGCGCTGCGAAACGAGCTGATCACCGAGGCCTACGGCGATCTTGCCGACGCAATGCGTCTGGTTGTCGGGTCGGACGATGCCACCTGGTGCACCTTTGGACAGTGGGCTTCGCATGCGGTCGGCAACGTCCTGCGCCTACCGGGAGCCAGCACCGGGCGGCTCATCGCGACCGCGTTCGGTGATGGCAACCGATCGGTGTTTGCCGACATCGGCCGAGCCAACGCCATCTTCCTCGAGACCGTCGGCGTAGCAGCGGGCATCGGCGGTGACCTCGATGCGGCCTGGCAGCGGTGTGCAACCCAGCTGACCCAGCGATCCCCCACTCCGCCGAAGAGCCCCATGAGCGCCACGCCCGCCTCGGCTCGGTCGCTGCTGCTCGGTGAGGCCGGCCTCCTCGACCAGACCCAACGAGCGTTGTTGGTCCGAGGTTTCCAGGCGTATCGAGACGCCATCGACTGCACCGATGTCGAGGAACGATCACGAACCATCCTGCTCGGCAACGCGTTGCTCGCCGTGCACGAACAACAACGTCTCGGCGAAGCGATCACCATCGGCTTTCGCAGCTGGCTTCGGAATCTCACCACCGCCCACCTCCCGCTGCGCACCCGCTATCGGTGGCGCAACGCCGACCCCCGGCAGTGGCGGCTCTCGCTCGAAGACCGCTGGATCGGGTTCGCGACCGAACGACTCGTTGGCATCGACCTGCCCGACAAACGCATCGACGTCGGCCGGCCGCTGCCGTTGTCCCCCAACGCGGTCACCATCCCTGCCCTCGACGCAACCGTCTCGGCCGCAACCTCTTCCATCGAGTCGCTCTCGACCAACGAGTTGCTTGGCTTGGTGTACCACACCTTCGATGTCGATGGCCGACCCTCCACCTGCTGGGCCGACTTCACCGATCGCATGGCCTTCATCTTGCGGATGTTCGCCAATGAGCAACGATCGACCGCACTCATCGCCGACAGCGGCCTCCTGCGTCGACCGATTCCGAGACCCGACCTCATCGACGAACTCGATCGGTTCGAAGCTCGACTGGTCGCGAACGACCCGGCGCCGGCCGGCCGACCGACGTCGGTCTTGTCGAGCGAGGATCTCGACGAGTTGCGCTCGCTGGCAACGCATCATTTCGCCGATTCACTCACCGGCCTCAGCTTTCACGAGGTGTCGCAACGAACACCGGGCCAGGCTGGGCCCATGGCGGCTCTCGAGGCCGAGTTCGCGCAGCGCGTTGCCAACCTGAGCGGGCCCGACGGACTCCTCACCCCCGCCGATGTCCACCACGCCCTCGAGTTCTTCGACGATTCGAGCACCATGATCTACATGGGGTTGCTGTTTCGGAGTCTTCCTGACGGCTATGCCGCGGCCAAGGGTGTCAAGGTGCTCGGCACCATCTCCGACTTGGCGACCGATCCCGTGCGTCGCATCGGTGAAACCGCGCAGTTCCTGCGCGACCTCTTCGAGACCGATGCCAGTTGGACTCGAATCGGGGACGATCGCACGCTCACCCCTGATGGTCCGGCTGCGCAATCGATCTTCGGCGTTCGGCTCCTTCATGCGCTGGTCAGCCGACAGCTGCTCGATCACGATTGGGACGTGGCCGACAACGGGTTTCCGATCAACGGTGAGGACCTGTTGGGAACGACACTCAGCTTCGTCGTGCCGGTTCTGGAAATGTTCGACGACCTCGGGATCGAGATCAGCGATGCGCAACGCGAGTCGTACACCCACATGTGGTGCGCCGTTGGCCACCTCCTCGGGCTGCCGCTCGCTGCAGTCACCGTGCCTGGCCCCAACGGCCGACGCCCCTTCACCAGTGCCGAGGCGCGCGACGTTGCCCGCCTGATTCGCTGGCGCCATCACCAACGTTCGCTCGATGGCGTCCGCTTGAATGAGGCCCTCGTTGCCGGCGTTGCCGATGGGTTCCCTCGCTTGTTCGACTGGGTGGGACCGGGACTGTTCCAAGCGGTCGGCAACCCCGAGGTCAACCGAATACTGCTCGCCACCGAGCGTCGGGGACGGGCCCGATCCGAGCTGGTCGCCATGGTGGTGTCGGCCAGTCTTCGCCATCGACGCACGAAGTTCGCGGCCCGGTCGTTGGTGCGGGTCGCCGGGCGATTCTGGCTCGAGCCATTCCTGGCCGAGGGCGCCGAACGACCGTACCGACGGCCGCTCGCCGAAGCCGAGGCGGGTCGGTTGCGACCAGACCCGATGGTGCTGAACACCGACTACTGGCCGCTCGGCCCCAGCAACTGAGCGAGCAGCGACCGGATCTCGGCGACGACGGTGTCGGTGGCCGCCGCAGACCGCAGGCTGGCGACCGAGCGGGGTTGGGGCGCAGGCGCTGGCGTCAGCCCAAAGCGTTCGACCAACGCTCGATAGGACGCTTCGTCGAACTCGAGCATCGCCGGCACGGCGCCGAACTCCTCGAGTGCGACCACGACCGCCTGCGCCGCATCGTGCAGCCCAGCGCCGTCGAGGACCAATGCCGCTCGACGGCCGGCCTCGACGATCATGCCGTCGAGCCCAGAACTGCGCCACAGTTCGAGCAGCGGGTCGAGCAAGCGAGCAGCCTCTCGGTGATTGCCGATCGCGGCATTGGCTCGGACGAGACCCGATGTCGCCATGCCTTCCACCCACCGATTCGCCACAGCTCGTGCCACGCGAGCGCTCTCTGCGAATTCGCGCCGCGCTATCTGGGGATCGCCGGCGAAACGGGCAACCCCGCGGCCATAGCGGGCCCACGCAATGAGCGAGGCGTTCTGGGATTCGATGGCGATGGTCATGCACTGTTCGGAGACCTCGATCGCGTCATCGACCATGCCTGCCATCACCAGTCCGAGCACCACTCCGACCAAGATGTCGGCTTCGCGCTTCGGATCGCCGAGTTTCTTGGCTGACTTCAGTGCCAGAAGAACGGCCTCCTGCGCCGACTCGGGATTCGAGACCATGCTGGCAATGTTTGCCCGAGCTTGGAGCGCTCGAATCGGGGGGACGGCTCCGACAGCCTCGGCGGCGCGCTCGGCCCTGATCGAGAGGGTCAGCCCCTCGTCGGTCAAGCCGAGCGCCCACGAGGCAAACGACGCAGTTGCCAGCAGATCTGGCGACGCTTCTCGGCCGTGTTGTTCCATCGTGGCAACCGCCACCGGGGCCCAGGACACCAGGCCGTAGTCGAGTCGGAGGAACGCGAACTCCCATAGGTCGATCGCCAGTTCTTGAGCCATGTCGAGATCGTTGGTGAGGGCCCATTGGAACGCAGCGCCGACCTGACCAATGGAGGATCTGATCGTTGCCACCACGACCTCTTCATTGGCGCCCCTCAGCTCGTCTGCGCTCTGCTTGACCGCAGCCGCGAATACTCGGGCGTGTCGCTCTGCGACCTCGACGAAACGCCCACGCTCGACCAGTCGGCTGCGCGCATGCACCGTGACGGTCTGGAGCGCTCGAAAGGCGGAACGGTCGCGCATGGCCACCGCACTGACGAGCGACACTGCGGCAAGCGATTCGAGTTGCGCCGTGACGACACTGGCTGGTTGGTCGAGGACGGCGGCCAAGTCGCCGGCCCGAAAGGGGCCGACCATGACCCCAAGCGCCTCATAGACCGGGAGGGCTGACGCATCGAGAAGCGCAATCGACCAGTCGAGGGCTTCGTTCAACCCGACGTGGCGCTTGTCGCTGTGTCGGGCGCCGCTCAGCGAATCGAGGCTGGTTCCGAGTTCTGTCAGTACGGTCTCGATCGGTCGTGTTCGCAATCGACTCGCCACCAGTTCTAACGCCAGCGGCATTCGGTCGAGTACGTCGACCAGGGTGTTCAGCGAATCGTCGGAAATGTCCAGGCGGCCCTCGGTGCCGGCGAGACGATCGAGCACGAGGTGGCAGGCGGCGTCGTGGTCGAGCGGGGCCAGATCGACGCTGATCTCTGACTCGCTGTCGAAGGCCACTCGGCTGGTTGCCAGCACTCGCAGCGCCGGACAATGCAGCACCATGGCTTCGACGATCGGCGCAATCGTGTCGATCACGTGCTCGCAGTTGTCGAAGATGAGTAGCGCAGGACGAGACGCCAGCGCACGCAGAACGGCTTCGATCACCTCACCACCGTGACCACCGACGCCGAGTTGGGAGGCGAGCTCGGCAACGATCGAATCTGGATCGCGCACAAGGAGGTCGAGCCAGATCACGTGCCCATGCGCAGCGCTTTGAGCGAGTTGCATTGCGAGGCGAGTCTTGCCGACGCCGGCCGGTCCAACGATCGTCACCAGCCGATGTCGCCCGATCAGCTCTGCGACCAAATCGAGATCGGCGTCTCGCCCAACGAGCGGCGACGCGATGGCCGGGACGCTCGACTGGGCCTTGATGACAGCCAAGACACTGCTGAGGTCGAGCGAGACGTCGGACTGGCTTGCTGCTCCTCGATCGTGGTCCAGCAGTAGCGAGGCATCGTGTTCGAGGATGCGCAGTTCGAGCTCGGCCAATCGTGGACCGGGTTGCAGACCATACTCCTCGGCCAAGAACCGCTCGCCGCGCCGATAGGCGCGCAACGCCTCGGCCTGGCGCCCTGCTCGATACAGCGCAAGCACGAGCAGCTCCCAGCGCCGTTCACGCGGTTCGAAATCCCGCATCATCGATGACGCAATCACGACGGCGTCGTCGTTTCGCCCAGCCAGCATCAGCGCTTCGGTGAGGTGTTCCTCGACGTCGGCTCGTGACTCTTCGAGCCGAGTCTGTATCCCGATCAGCGGCCCGAGATCGCCGGTCGATTGGAACGACGTACCCCGCCAGAGTGACAACGCAATCTCGAACTGTTCGATGGCGGCGCCGAATGCTCGTTCGTCGACCAGTTGACGAGCAGCCTGCACCCGCTCATCGAACCGGTGCATGTCGATCAGGAGCGGATCGAGCACGAGGCGGTAGTGGCCTGCCTCGTTGACGATCGCATCAGTGTGCACATGTTGGAGTCGGTCACGAAGGCGGTTCACGACGACTCGAAGTCCGGTGGCCGCCGTACGCGGCGCTCGCTCACCCCACAACACCTCATAGAGGACATCGGTACGGACCCCAGAGGGGTGCATGGCCGCAAGCAAGGCCAGAACATCGCCCTGCTGGCCGGCGATCGCCGACCGAGTGCCGTCTGGTTGCAGTACGGCAATGGGACCCAAGACGCAAACGACCGGCGGTGAGCCCGGATCGGGGTCGGGAACGAGGTCCGAGGTCACGGTCGAACCCTAGGGCATGGCAGACCCGGTTCGTAACTCCAGGGTTCGCTACGGACCAGCAACCGGCGCGGGTGCCGCCGAGCCAACCAGCAGCTGTTGCATCGATTCGACCAGGCCGACCGGGTGCCATTCGTGGTCGATGACCACGAACGGCGGAACAACACCACGGTCGAGGATGCTGACAACGGGCTCGGCACCGAAGGCGGCCTTGCGCTCATCGACCGGTGTCATGATCGTCACCACGTGATTGGTGCCGTCGGCTTCGGCTGCGTGCCACAACATGCCCAGGTCGACCAAGCCCCGAGCGATGTTGTCGTCGTCGACGACGACGGCATAGCGGGCAACGCTCGGGTGCGGCAGCAGCGCCCGAGCCGAGGCGGTGTTCGTCTCGAAATGAACGGTTGGAGGCCGAGGCCGAGCAACCGCATCGACCGCGACGTCTTGCACCATCGAGGTGAGCGACAACGATGCCAATTCGCCTTGGCCCCCACGCAAGAACATCCACCCGATGAACAGCGTCCAGATCGGCACACCGGAGTTCCACACGAACAGCTGCATGCCGGCAACGCCGAAGGCGAGATACGCCATGACCTTGCTGACACCGATCACCGACCGAGTGGCGCGCACCCGATCGCCGCGCCACTTCCACAACAACCCCGTCAACACCCGTCCACCGTCGAGCGGAAGGGCAGGGAGCAAATTGAAGAACCCGAGCGCCAGGTTGATGCTGCCGAGCCAGAAGAGCGCTTCGGCCCCGATGTCGGCGCCGCTCGACCCGTTCACGGTGTCGAAATAGGGCACGACGAAGCTCCCCGAGATTGCCCGACCGGCGCCGAAGAAGCCGGCGCTCAGCCCGAGCGTGGCGAGCGGACCGGCGCCAGAGATCAGGACCTCGGAATTTGCATCGGGTGTTCGGCGGCTCATGGCTGCCGAACCACCCAGCAACCACAGCCGAATCTCGTCGACCCCGATGCCTCGACGACGAGCCACCAGCGCGTGCGCTGCTTCATGCACCAGGATCGAGGCCATGAACCCGAGCCCGGTGACCGCGGCGATCGTCCACGCAATTGCGGCGCTCGAGCGGTCCGACCAGGACACACCCAGTTGGATGGCGAAGAAGGAAGCAAGGACCAGCGAACCAGGGCCGATCTTGACCGGAGCGCCAGCGATCCGACCGATGGTCACCGAAAAGTCAGATCGTCCGAACATGAACTTCAGGCTAGGCGATGGAGGGTAAGGATCACCGAAAGCTCACGGAACTGAGCCGCTCGACCAGCGAGCCGCTCAACCAGCGAGCCGCACGACCAGCACGATCGCAACGACCAGGCGCATCGTCCACCCAAGCGCTCGAAACAGGTCGAATCGCATCAGCCGATCATGGAGCGGTTGGTCATAGCCCTCGATCAATTTGGGGGGATCGGGGCGGCACCGAGGCCGGTGACAACGACGACCAGCCCCAGCAACAACAACCCAACGAGCGCCAACCATCGGGTCAGACCGCTCGTCGTGGCAACGAGGGCGAGCGCAGTCGCAGCCTCGGCACCCCATGGGACCAGCAGCAAGAGGGTGATTCGGCGCATGTGTTCGCGTTGATACTCGCCATAGCGTTCGCTGCCAACCAGCATGAACAGCGGATAGTGCACCACGTGAATCGTCCAGATCAAGCCCACCATTGCCGCAGTAGCCGCGAGGTGCACGATCGCCAACCACGCCGCCAACGTCACGAGAGACCGCCGATCATGAACGCCCGCCGATCATGAACGACCGCCGATCATGAACGACCGATGGGGAGGCCGAGAGCAAGTTTGAGCCGCAGGAGTCGCAGCACGGACTGATTGATGCGTTCTTCGCTGAGCGTGCCGTCTTCCACCGCGCCAAGCAAAGCAGACGCCGATGCCGCGACGTCCAACGGGGCGAGCAGAAGATCGACGCCGCCCAAAACAGCTCGGACCGACAGCTCACCCGAACCGAGGCCGCTCACCGCTCCCATGTCGAGTGCATCGGTCATGATCACGCCTTCGAATCCGAGCACGTCGCGCAGTTGCTCCTGCACGATCGATGCCGAGATGGTCGCCGGCTCGCCAGAGGGGTCGAGCGCAGGGAACCCAAGGTGCCCGATCATCACGGCGTCGACCTCGGCCTCGAGCGCAGCGATGAAGGGCAAACGATCCCTCGTCTCCCATTGCTCGATCGTGATCCCGAGCGTTGGCAGCGACTGATGACTGTCGACGTCAGTCGACCCGTGCCCCGGCCAATGCTTGACCACCGAAGCGACCCCCGCAAGCTGATAGCCGTCAACGACCGCAGCCACCATCTCGCTCGCCACCACCGGGTCGGCGCTGTAGGCACGGTTGCCGATGACGTTGGTGGTGGAATCGGTGAGATCCGCAACAGGAGCGAGCACCATGTTGATGCCTTGGAGCAGGAGTTCGCCGCCGCTCTTGGTGGCATCGGCCGAAGCGGCAGCGGCATCGCCGCCATAGGAACGCGCTGAGGGCAACACGGTGACGTGATCTCGTACTCGCACGACGCGACCGCCCTCTTGGTCGGCGGCGATGAGCAGGCCGACACCAGAGTCGGCCACTGCCCTCTCTTGCAGACCGAGCGAGAGTTGCGTCAGCTGTTC
>JBBQUN010000055.1:0-21243 GCA_038212405.1 Acidimicrobiales bacterium
CAAACTCGCCGAGTTCCTCGCCATCACCCACGGCGACGACGGCATCAAGGTGTCGGTGCTCTGCCCCCAGGGCGTCAACACGGCGATGGCCCCGCGTGGTCTCGGCGACGGCCAGACCGACGGCATCATCGAGGCTGACGAACTGGCACAAACGGTGGTCGAAACGCTGCGCGCCGAGCGGTTCTACGTGCTTCCGCACCCCGAGGTCGAAGAGTACGTGCGCCGCAAGGGCGACGACGTCGATCGCTGGATCGGCGGCATGCAGCGCCTACGCCGGCGCAGCCTCGAGGGCTGAATCGATCGCCGCCAATTCATCTGGCGCGAAGTCGAGACGATCGCTGAGCGGCAGCAGGAGACCGCTGCGGCCGCTGCGTTGCCAGGGCAATGTTTCGTATCGATCGGCACTCGCTGAAAACACGGTGACCTCCAGGTGGCGATCGACGCGACCCGCTGGTGGCGGCCGGCGATCCAGTAGCGTCTGCTGATGCGTATCTCCGTCCAGATCTCGGCCAACGAGATCACTCTCATCGAACCGAACGTCTTCAACAGTTTCGATCTGATCGCCGACCCGGCCGATGCCTCCGAAGCCGATGTCGCCGCCGCGCTCGGTCCTGTTGGATCCCCAGCCGGCGACGACCATGTGTGGATCAGCGTCGACGAGGTCCAGCGGCTCGCCGGCTCTGCGGTCACCTCGGAGTGGGAATCGAACTTCGAGAACATGTTGGCATATGCCGCCTCAATGGAGTGGACGAACGAAGACCAAACGATGATCAAGGCACACATCGCCCGACCCTGAGCCATCGGTTGCCGGCGCCGACCCCACTGGGTAGGGACTTTGGACCATGGTCGAGCGGCAGCAGGGTCCCTACGGTGCGCCCAAGGGTCGGCATCACTCGTCGACCAGTCGAGGAGACTGCCGTGGACTTCGCACTGTCGGAAGCGACCCAGACCATGCTCGACATGGTGAACGCCTTCATGGACGCCGAGGTGATCCCACTGGAAGGCGAGATGCTCCACGGCGACCCGGTCGAGCTCCAGGCCAAGATCGAGGCCGCACAGGCCAAGGTCAAACAAATGGAGTTGTGGGCGGTCAATCACCCGGTCGAGTTCGGTGGACTCGGTCTCGACATGATCACACACGGGCTGCTGAGTGAGGCGATGGGCCGCAGCCCGCTCGGGCACACGATCTTCGGGGTCCAAGCGCCGGACGCCGGCAACGTGGAAATCCTCCACGCTCGAGCCACCGACGAGCAGCGAGAGCGATTCCTGCGCCCGCTCGTCGCCGGTGAGATTCGTAGTTGCTTCTCGATGACCGAACCCGAGACCGCCGGGTCCAATCCGCTGCTGCTCGCCACGACGGCAGTGAAAGACGGTGACGACTACGTCATCAACGGCCAGAAGTGGTTCACCTCGTCAGCCGACGGGGCGACCTTCGCCATCGTCATGGCCGTGACCAACCCCGACGCCCCGCCGTATCAGCGCACCAGCATGATCATCGTCCCGACCGACACACCGGGCTTCGAACTCGTGCGCAACGTCAGTGTGATGGGTCATAGCGGTTCGGGCCATGCCAGCCACGCCGAGGTCAGTTATCAATCGTGCCGAGTGCCGCAGACCAATCTGCTCGGCAACGAAGGCGACGGCTTTGCGATCGCCCAGGAGCGATTGGGCCCAGGCCGAATTCATCACTGCATGCGCTGGCTCGGCATCGCCAGCCGAGCCTTCGACCTGATGTGCGATCGGGCAAACGAACGAGTCATCGCTCCCGACGGCTCGACCTTGGCTGAGCGTCAGATCATCCAGCACTGGGTCGCTGAACTCGATGCCGAGATCCGCGGTGCCCGTCTGCAGACGCTGCACGCCGCCTGGGCCATCGACCAGTACGGCGCCAAGGCTGCACGAGACGAGATCGCGGCCATCAAGTTCTCGGTCGCCAACACGATGCTCCACGCGGTCGACACCGCCATCCAGGTGCACGGCGCGCTCGGCGTCACCGACGACACGGTCCTGTCGTACTGGTATCGACACGAGCGCGCCGCCCGCATCTACGACGGCGCAGATGAGGTCCACAAGACCTCGCTCGGTCGCCGCATCCTCCAAAAGCGCAAGAACGCAACCGTTTGAGGTCGCAGGGCTCGAGGTCGCAGGGTTCCAGCTCGCAGGGCTCGAAGTCGCAGGGCTCGAGGTCAAACGGTGTCAGCCGCTGAGTCGACCGACCAGGTCGTTCGTCGCGATCGCCAACGCTGAGGCGTCGGCTGCAACAGCTGCGATCTGACGATCGGGTCGCACGACCACGGCGCCACCATCGGGTAGTAGTCGTTGGAGCGCGCCGGGCGGCACGATCACGATCGACCCCCCGACCGCCGCCCACTGCCGCCGGACCTCGTCTGCCACACTCTCATCGACCACGACGACCGCAAAGCCCCGGCCAAGGAGATCGTCGAGTCGCACCCCATCGACCGTCGGCTGCGGAAGTTGACGACCGACCGATGCGTGATCGCCGTGCAGCAAGCCGTGCTCGAGGTGGGGGAAGGGTCGGGCTCCGCCGTAGCCGGCCTCGATGCTCTTGTCGGCGTCGACTCGACCAGCGAGTTGGTCGATCAGTACGCCGGTGTCGACGGCGTTGGCGACCACCCCAGCAGCGTGGGGCAGTCGTTCTTCGCCGTAGGTGTCGAGCAAGGCATCACCGGCAACGCCGCGCTGCACGAGGTCGAGCTTCCACATCAGATTCGCCGCGTCACGGATACCCGAGCACAGCCCCTGGCCGAGGAACGGAGGCATTTGATGCGCCGCGTCGCCGGCCAAGAAGGCCCGTCCGACACGCATCGAATCGGCGACGGTTGCGTGGAACCGGTACACCACGGCCCGAATGAGACGAGCATCGTCGGGCATGAGCCAAGGGGACAACAATTCCCACACCCGGCCGGGCTCGACCATTGCATCAGCGGTCTCGCCCGGTTGTAGCTGGAACTCCCAGCGCCGATAGTTCTCGTGTCCGACCACGTACGTGGTCGGACGCTGCGGGTCGCAGATCTGCTGGACGAATCGAGGCAACGTCTCGACCGGTCGCCGGAGCTCCACGTCGAGGACGAGCCAGTCCTGATCGAAACCCTGATCGACGAACGCGATACCAAGCGCCTTGCGGATGCCACTCGACGCCCCGTCGGCGGCAATGACCCAGCTCGAACGAAACGCCACAGGACCGTCGGCCGAGGAGGTTTCAACGGTCACGCCCTCATCGTCTTGAACGAAGCCCGTGACCTCGACCCCGAGCAGCAGTTCGACTCCGTTGGCGACCGCAGCTTGGCGGAGGAAGGCTTCGAGCTGAGGCTGATAGTAGGTGACTGAGGGATGATGACCGTAGGGAAATGGACCGTTTGGAGGCATCTCGATGCCGATGAGTCGCTCGCCATCGACGTTGACGAACTCGGCGCCGGCGAGTGGCGTGGTGATGTCGGCCAGCCCGACATCGAGGCCCATCATCTGGAAGACCCGCTGGATCTCGTCGTCCATCACGATGGCCCGCGGCAAGTCGTACACGACAAGCGACCGTTCGATGACCCGTACCGAGAGTCCAACTCGAGCGGCCAGGATCGCCGTCGTGATGCCGACCGGGCCGCCACCAACCACGATCAGGTCGACGACACCGGACTCAAGACCACTGGGCTCTGCACCACCGGACTCGGTTCTGGAGCTCACGCCTCACATCGGTTCGTCATCGTGCCGATGCCTTCGATGGTCGTGGTGATCACATCGCCCGGCTGCAAGAAGGTCCGGCTTGCCATGCCGACACCCGATGGTGTCCCGGTGAAGACGAGATCCCCGGTGCGCAGCGTGAGCACACTCGACAGGTAGGCAATGAGTTCGGGGATCGAGAAGATCAGGCTCGACGTACGATCGGCTTGCTTGGCTTCGCCGTTGATCTCGCAGCGGATCGCCAGATCGGCCGGATCGGTGAACGAATCGGTCGAGACCAGCACCGGGCCGATGGGGCCGTAGGTATCTCGAGACTTGCCAAGGTCGAAATGCGGTGGCTTGGCTGCGAACTGGAGCTTGCGATCCGACACGTCCTGACCGACGGTGAGACCGAGGATGTGGCTCCACGCGTCACCTTCGGCAATGTCTCGCCCCGACGTTCCGATCACGACGACCAGTTCGGCTTCCCAGTCAGCGGTGCCCGACCGCAGCTCGACATTGCTCGTCGGACCGACGATGCAACTGGGGAACTTGGTGAACACCAGCGGGTTTTCCGGCAGTTCCATTGCCGACTCGGCGGCGTGATCTCGATAGTTGAGACCGATCGCGAACACACTGCGAGGCACCGGCACCGGGGCCATCACCTCGGCGTCGGCGAGCGCACCTGACGGGGTTGCATCACCCAGCAACGCCGCCGCGAACTCGAGCGCTTCGGCGTCACCGATCGCTTGCATCGGGTCGGCACTGATCGCTGCGTCGGTCAGCTGTTCCAGGTCGAACCAGTTGTCGTCGCCGTCGATGAGAGCGGCACGTCCGGCGATGTTGGCAAAGCGAAATGGCATGGCGGTTCCTTGGGTGAAAATTGGTCGGTCGGGTGGTCAGATCGAGTGCGGCGCCGGGCCGAGGATCATGGCGACGACGGCGTCGGCATGACGTTGCACGAAGTCGTCGGCCATCGGATCGATGTCGACGAGCCGACGAACCTCTGGTGCGTTCACGTACACGAGCGATGCGGCCCCAATGAGCGAGTAGTACACGATGACCTCGTCGATGTCGGGGACAGTGCCAGCCAAACGGAGCCGACGCCAGTTCGTCGTGAGCGCTTCGAAGCGGCGGCGGGTGTGCCGCTCGACGATCCAGGCAAGACGCTCGGAGTCGACCGTTGCCTCCTGCACCATGATGCGGTTGAGCTCGGGCAGCCGCGAGACGGCGTGGACGAGGCCACGAATCGACTGCTCGAACTCGTCTCTCGTGGTGGGGCTCGACAAGGCACCGGCCGCGGCCAGCAGCACATCGAGTTGCTCGAACAACCAGTCGATGCCGGCTCGCCACAGCTCCAGCTTCGATTCGAAGTGGTAGTTGATCTGCGGTTGGTGGGTACCCGCTCGGCTGGCAATGGCTCGGGTTGATGCTGCGTCGAAGCCGTGGGCTGCGAACTCGTGCAGGGCGGCGTCGACCAACGCATGGCGGACGATGGTCGAGCGTGGTTGTCGCTGGGTGCCGGCGGAAGACATGTGCTGGCAATTCTCTATCACTTGATCTAATTTGTAAACCCATGGCGCTTCACCGGCTCACCTCGATCACCCTTGCCGTCCCCGATATCGCAGCTTCGAACGATTTCTTCGAGGCGTTCGGGCTGGACAAACGCAGCGACGGCTGGCTCGATACACGCGACGGTGGACGACAGCTCCAACTCGTCGAATCGCCTCGCAGAAACCTGCTTCGACTCGGCGTCGGCGCAACCGATGCCGATGATCTCGAACGCATCGCCAAGCGGGTCGCCAGCGTCGGCTTGGGCCGGGTCGAGTCGCAGACCGCCGATCGGCTGGTGCTGATCGAGCCGGCCACCGGCCTCGCCGTCGACATCACCGTTGCCGATCCCCTCACGGTGACGTCGACCCCACCGAACCCCTCGCAGGGCGACGTCGGCGCCATCAACTCCCCGGCAAGCGCACCTCGCCGAGACCGGCCCGCTCCCGCAGTCATGAATGACGACGCCGTGAAGCCGTCGAATCTGTCCCACGTCGTGTATTGCTCGCCCGATCAGCCGACCACCCTTGCGTTCTTCATCGACGTGGTCGGCTTCGAGATCAGCGATCAGATCCCCGGAATCATTGCCTTCACTCGCTGTGGGGAGGTGCACCACAACCTGGCCATCCAGGCCGGTCCGGTGGCCTACGCGCACCACGTGGCCTTTGAGGTCGACAACGTCGACGACGTCGCCAAGGGCGGTACCCACATGATCGACGCCGACCCCGACCGCCACGTGTGGGGCCTGGGTCGACACGCAATCGGCTCGAATTGGTTCTGGTACCTCAAAGAGCCGGGCGGCACGTTCGTCGAGTATGCAGCCGACGTCGATCGCATCTCGTCACAAGCACTGTATGAAGCCAAGGAGTGGTCGGGGCACGAGTATCTCTACGCCTTCGGACCCAAGCCCCCACGAGCGTTCCTCGAGCCGACCGACCTGACCGACCTGATCGGTTCCTCGACCTGATCGGTTCCTCGACCTGTCCGATTCGGAATCGGCCGGCCGACAGGCCACAATCTCGGGCATGACGATGACCTACCCCGAGGCCTGCGCTGCTGTTTGCGCGCCCGGCACCATGTTCGAGATCCTCGAGACCGAGGTGGCCGGAGCGCCAACCAAGGTGTTCGCCGGCACGCCGCCGAACATTCGAGCCCTCTTCGCTGCCGCCGCCGCCCGGACCGATGACTTCATCGTCTATGACGGTCCGGAACTCGAGCGCTGGCCAATGGCACGGGTGCTCGACCAGGCGGGCCAGATCGGGCATGCGCTCCTCAACGAGTTCGGCGTCGCCAAGGGTGATCGGGTCGCCCTCGCCATGCGGAACTATCCCGAGTGGATCACCTGCTATGTCGCCATCACGTCGATCGGCGGCGTCGTCGTGCCACTCAACGCGTGGTGGCAGAAGGAAGAATTGCACTTCGCGCTGGTCGACAGCGGAAGCAAGGTCGTGCTCGTCGACGCGGAACGCCTCGAACGGCTCGAGGCTGCCGACGACACCGGTGCCCAGATCATCACGGTGCGCTGTCCTGCATCGTCGCACCCTCGGCTCGAGGATGCCCTCGTTGCGGGAACCACCATGCCCGACATCGAGATCGACCCAGACGACGACATCAGCATCCTCTACACCTCGGGCACCACTGGTAACCCAAAGGGCGCCGTCAGCACCCACCGTGCGGTGCTCAGTGCACTGCTCGCCTTCGCCGCCCGAGGCGCAGTCGCCACTCTGCGCTCACCGGAGCCCGCCGATTCTCCGGCTCCATCCCAGTCGTGTTTCATCCTTGCAGTGCCGCTGTTCCACGTGACCGGCCTGGTGCCGGTGATGCTCGGATCCTTTGTTGGCGGCTCGAAGCTGGTCATCATGCATCGCTGGGACGCCGGCCGAGCGCTCGAACTCATCGAATCCGAGGGAGTGACGAACTTCGTCGGCGTGCCCACCATGAGCTGGGACCTGCTTGAACACCCCTCCTTCGACGCAACCGATACCTCATCGCTGCGGTCCGTAGGCGGCGGCGGCGCCCCGATGCCCCCAGAACTGGTCAAACGAATCGAAGACAACTTTCCCAATGGTCGCCCTGGCCTCGGCTACGGGATGACCGAGACCAATGCCTACGGACCGCAGAACTCCGGCGATGACTTCGTCGCACATCCCACCTCCACCGGGCGCCCCGTGCCGATCATGGAGATCCGGGTCACCGACCCCGAGGGCAACACCCTCGAGGTCGGCGAAACGGGCGAGATCTGGTTCCGCGGTCCCAACCTGATCCGCGGCTATTGGAACCGACCCGATGCCACCGCCGAAACCATCATCGATGGCTGGCTTCGCAGTGGCGACATCGGTCGGGTCGACGACGAAGGCTTCGTCTACGTGAGCGACCGGGCCAAAGACATGGTGCTGCGCGCCGGCGAGAACGTGTACAGCGCCGAGGTCGAGGCTGCCATCTACGAGCATCCAGCGGTGTACGAGGCTGCGGTCTACGGGCTCCCCCACGAGCGCCTCGGCGAGGAGGTCGCAGCCCACATCATGACCAAGGAGCCCGTTTCGGTCGAGGAAATCCAAGCATTCGTCGGTGAGCGTCTGGCCAAATTCAAGGTTCCGACGCACATCACCCTCGTCAGTGATCCCCTGCCCCGCAACGCCGCAGGCAAGATCCTCAAGCGCGAGCTTCGCGACTCCATCTGAGGCAACCGGCTTCTCGATCGTGCTGTGGCAGAATGCCGCACCACTCACACCACAGGATCCGCCGTGAAGCACCGTCACCATCTCGCGCTCGCCGTCGTCGCCTTCGTCCTGTCGGCATGCTCTGGAGGCTCAGACGTCAACGTCGAAGCCGACGGGACCAGCACGACGGGGTCAAGCACGACGACAACGAGCACGACCACGTCGTCGACCACCGGCGACGATTCGACATCGAGCACCGAGTCCACGACCACATCGACCGAGACGACAACGACCACTGCCCAAACCACGACCACCGAGGAAACCAACGAGTACGCCCTCGCCCTTGCCCCTGACGGCTTGATCGTCGTCGAGCAGGCAAGCGGATCGACCAACACGCTGCCATTCGGCTCGGCGCAGAGCATCGTGGTCAACGCCGTGACCGATCTTCTCGGTCCGCCGTCAGAAACCAATGCTGGGTCTGTCGATTGCGGCAACGGTCAGGACGGGGTGGCCATCTGGGACGACGCCATCATGCTCGAGTTCGCTGAGTCGTCGTTCATCGGCTGGTCGCTTCGCCAACGTTCCACCTTGACCACCAGCAACGGCATCGGTCTGGGCACCACCCTTGCGACACTTCGCAGCGGTCTCTCGGTCACGGTCGACGAATCGACGCTCGGCACCGAGTTCGCAACGACGACCGACGAGGCCGGCTTCGGCGGACTGCTCACCGACGACACCGACTCGGCCGTCGTTTCCGACCTGTGGGCTGGCTCGATCTGCGTGTTCCGCTGAGCACCCGAAACGGTCGACCGAGCGGGCAGATCGACCTCAGGAACTGCCGAACAGCGTTGCGTATACGAAGGGCAATCGGGACTGCATGACCTCGAACCCGGCGCTGCGGTCGGGAGCGTTACGAATGAGCATCTCGCTGATTTGGGAGTGAGTGCCCAGCACCGAGGCGACCGTGGTGCCATTGATGCCGGCCGCGAGAGGCAGCCCAATCAGCGTTGACAGCTCGTCGTAGAACATTGCGCGATAGGCAACCGACTCGCGGAAGGCGTCGGTGAAAACCTCACGGCCAACGGCGGTACCAAGCCACGGCAACACCTGACGCCCGGGGCGACCTTCCTCGACGTGGCGCCGCAAGGCCTCGGTCGCTGAGGAGTTGAACGTTTCGAGTGCGTCGGCGGCGCCGATCTCGCCCGATCGGAGTCGTTCGAGCAACTCCTCGAACATCTCGTCGTTGAACGCCTGGATCAGACCGCGCCCCACCCGCTCGAGCATGATCCGCTCGAAGCCCGCAATCGAACCGAACCGTCGATAGAACGCGGCAACATTGATACCGGTTGCGGTGGTGATATCGCTCACCGTCATTCGGGTCGACAGTGGCATTGCCCCACTCAGCAACAGATCAGCGCCGGCCGAAACGGCCAGGCCCAGCTTCCCGTCTGGCCCGGCCCAGACGGGAAGCTCGGGAGCGAAATAGGCATCCCAGTCGGCCTCGGTCGACGGTTCGTGGCCGAGCTCGCTGAGCAGCACGGTGGCCGCATTCGCGGTGAGGCGAGCGTCGAGGGCCGCGTCATCGGCGGGAAACCGCATGAGCCGGCGAAAGGCCTCGGCCAGCAACAGGTGCATGATGACGAAGGCGTTGTCGCCTCGCATCGCTGTCGGTGCCTCATCGCTGCTCGCCGATATGCCCGTTTCGATGAAGGGGACGAAGCACCTGACCAGGTGGCGGGCGACGCCATCGACCGTCGCAGCTATCGGCGTGCAGTCGAGTCGATCGAAGCCACTCAAGAAGAAGGCGAAGGCAGGGTCAGCCGCCAGTTCGCTGGCTCGCGCCCCGAGCAGCTCGGCAACGCTTCGATGGATCGAGCCCGAGCGAAGGCCCCGCTGCAACGCCGCCCAGGTGTCGGGACCCGGCTCGCAACGCAGCCGACTGATGCTCTTGGCCAAGACCAGTTCCCTGAAGTGTGCGGTGCCACCAGCTGCGGAATTGATCGTCGTCTTTGGGAGGTCAGCACCATCGGCCGCCTGCTCGATCGTGAGCAGCTCGACCGGATGCATGAGCACCTCGGGGTGATAGGAAACGGCATCGAGCACATCGTCGACTCCCGCCATCGTTGTCGCCGCCATCAGTCTTCGCCCCTCCGAACCGACGAAGGCGACTTCCGGTCGCCTCCGATAATGACCCGACGATAACCCGTCTGGCGCCTCTGCGACAGGTTTCCTACGTTGTAAGGGGCCCGACAGCTCCAGGTTGCCTCATCTGCTGTCGTGCGACGAAAGGAAGCCGATGCCAGCACACCGCCGAGCCCTTCACGCCTATCTCAGTGACGACGCCCACGAGCAGTGGCACAACGTCGCCGTCGAATGGGGAGTCAGCGTCAGCGCCTTGCTCGAGGCGCTCGCCCCGGTGCTGTCCGAGCACCGTCACGGGCGTGACGATTCGACCGACCGACTCTCCGTTGTTCGAACGGCTCGAAGCATCGACGCCGAACGTCGGCGCCGCTCGCCGGCGGTGAGCCTCTCTCGACAGTAGCGCTCGCTTCACGAAAGGTCCTGGAAGCGCCGCGCCGTCACGGCGTGGCGACGAAGCCGATCATCGAGCTGGCTCGACTTCAGCACGCCTTGCTCGACGACGGTCTGCCCGTTCACGATCGTGGCCCACGCCGCAACCGGCCCGCATCGCAACCAACCCTCGATGGGATCGCCGACCACGCCAGCGAAGGTCGGGCCTTCGAGTTTCCAGAGGGCGATATCGGCGACCGCACCGACCGAGAGCTCACCGATCTCGCCGACTCGTCCCAAACACCCGGCTCCGCCTCGGGTGGCGAATTCGAGGGCGAGGCGAGCGGTCATGGCCCCGGCACCCGAGATGAGCTTGCCCTGGAGCATCGCCAGGCGGGCTTCTTGCCAGAGCGATCCCGAGTCGGCCGACGAGGAACCGTCGACCCCAAGCCCGACGCAGCAGCCGGCGAGGTGCATGTCGAGCGTCGGCGCGATCCCCGACGACAGGATCATGTTCGAGCTCGGGCAGTGGGCAATGCCAACGCCGGCCTGACCGAGACGAGCAACCTCGGCAGGGTTCGGGCGAACCACATGCGCAGCCCAGGAGCGATCCGACAACCAACCGGCGTCTTCGTAGAGCTCGACCGGCCGCATCCCAAAGGTAGCGATGGCGTAGTCGTCGTCTTCGGCGTTCTCGGCGAGGTGGGTGTGGAGCCGCACATCGAGCCGCTCAGCCAATTCGGCGGTCTGGCGCATCAACTGCGGCGTCACCGTGAACGGCGAGCACGGCGCGAGCGCGATGCGCACCATCGCCCCGTGCGACGAATCGTGCCAGCGCTCGACGTGACGCTGCGACATGGCCAGGATGTCGTCTTCTTCCATCACGGCATCGTCGGGTGGCAGGCCGCCGTCTTTTTCGGACTGGCTCATCGAGCCGTAGGTCGGATGGAACCGCATACCGAGGTCGATGGCGGCTTCGATCTCGGCCGACAGCAGGTCGCCGGCCCGAGCCGGGTGGAGGTAGTGGTGATCAGTCGAGGTCGTGCACCCCGACAATGCCAGCTCCGCAAGGCCCACCCACGCCGCCAGGTTGACCGATTCCTCGTCGATGTTGGCGGTCCAGGTCGGGTAGAGCGACTTGAGCCATCCGAACAGCGGCGCGTTCGTCATTGGCGACCATGCCCGGGTCAGGTTTTGGAACAGGTGATGGTGGGTGTTCACCAAACCCGGTGTCACCAGACAATTCTCGGCCGACAGTCGACCTTTGGCTGAGGGCAACGGATCACCGGCACCGCCGATTCCCGAGATCAGGTTGCCGGTGACGGCGATCCATCCGCCCGGAATCTCCCGTCGCTGCTCGTCGACGGTCGCAACGAGCCGGGCGTCGTGGATCAGGAGGTCGACGGTGTCGCCCATCGGAGTTGCCGCATCGCTACTCACGTTGGTACTCACCTCTCAGTCGAAGCTTGCGCCGGTGGCGTCGTTGAACTCGCCGATCATGTGGTCCCAGGTGTCGATGAGCGGACGCAGACCGTTCCAGAAGTCCTGGCTGCGCCGCATCTCGAAGTCCGGCACCGAGACGCCCTGTTGCTCGACCCAGGTGAAGTAGCCGAGGTTGAAGATGCGATTACGTTCGACGTCGTCGAGCAGCCGACTGTGAGTGGTGTCGACATCGGCGAGGAATTCGTCGAAGACTGCGGCCGCGGCCTCGTCGTCGAAGCCTCCGGCGAAGTTCGTCGACATGATCCGCTCACGGTCGGAGTTGTACAGATCCGAGCCATCGGTGGCGACGGTGATGACGACGTCGTCAGCGCCAAGTCCCATGACCTTCGCTGCGTTGATCGCGGCGAGCATGTTGCAGAACGACGAGTAGCCGAAGTCGACCATGGCGTCGATGAGTTCGGGCGCCAGACCCCGCTCGACGAGGTGGCGCTTACCGGCCGGGGTATTGAACAGCACGTCGAGCTTGTTGGTGGCATCGTCGCTGATGGCCACCACCATGTCGGTGTTGGTCACGTTGTGGATCAGCGGGATGTGCTTGTCGCCGATGCCCTGGATGTTGTGATCGCCGAAGCCGTTGTAGAGCATGGTGGGGCATTCGAGTGCTTCGACGGCGACGATTTTCGAACGGTGCTGATCCTTGAGGTAGTCGCCTGCGCCAAGGGTGCCTGCCGAGCCCGACGCCGAAACGAAGGCGGCGAGCTTGCCGGGCTTCGAGGCGGTCACGTGCTGATAGACCTTCTCGAGAGCGGGCCCGGTCACCGCATAGTGGCCCATGTGGTTCGAGAACTCGCTGAACTGATTGAGGATCACATTGCCCGGGTCGAGCGAGAGCTCATTGCAGGCGTCGTAGATCTCTTTGACGTTGCTCTCGGTGCCATAGGTCTTGATGACGTCTTCTTCGGGATTGACCGTCCAACGACCGAGCCACTCGAAGCGCTCACGGCTCATGCCCTCGGGAAGGATGGCGACGCCTCGGCATCCCATGATCTTCGAGATGGCGATACCACCACGGGCATAGTTGCCGGTGCTGGGCCAGATGGCGCGATGCTGGGTCGGATCGAACCGGCCGGTGACCAGTCGAGCAGCAAGACAGGAATAGGCGGCGAGCACCTTGTGGGCTCGGATCATCGGGAACCGGTTGCCGAATGCCATCACGATGCGGGCGTCGACGCCGGTCAGTTCTGATGGAAGCTCGATGTGGGTCGGCACATCGACGAAGCCCGGATAGTTCTCGCCCGGTGCGTCAGCATGCTCGTTGAGCCAGTGCACCCGGAACAGGTTGCGGGGGTCGGCAGCGTCTTTCTCGACGGCGCTCAGTTGATCGACGATCGTCTCGGGAATGGTCGACGGATCACGCAGCTGAGCGAAGGTCGGCAACACGATGTTGCTCTCCTTGAACCGGGCGACAGCGTTGTCGTAGAAAGCGCGGCCGTCGGGTGCGAACTCGCCGAAGATGGCGAGTCGGCTGGCAGTTGCTGAGGACGTGGTCATGAGATGGTCACCTGAGGAGAGAGAGGAAGCGAGAGAGCGAGTGAGATCCGGAGCAGGTCGGGCTCTGAAGGAATGACTTCGTTGCTGGATCAGACCCAGGCGTCGGCACGTTCGCGGTTGGCAAGATTCACGAGCGGAAGCTCATTGCGCCATTCACCGTCGCGGTGGTGCATGGCGGCGGCAACGGCACCGGCGGTGGGGACGAGTCCGATCTCGCCAACGCCTTTGATGCCATAGGGCGAGTTCGGTTCGGCCGATTCGACCAGGATCACGTCGACCGGCGGCATGTCTTTCGGACGGATGATGTCGAGCGAGCGGAGTGTCTCGTTGAGCGGCTTGCCGTCGACGTCGCACGGGAACCCCTCGCTCATCGCATACCCGAGGCCCATGTGAACCGAGCCTTCGATCTGGCCTTCACAGAGCAGCGGGTTCACCGCACGGCCGACATCGTGAGCGGCCACCACGCGTTCGACGAGTCCGGTGTCGCGATCCATGATGACGAGCTGTGCGGCGTAGCCGAACGTCGAATGAATGATCGGGTTCGCCAAACCCTCGCTCAACGAGTTCGTCCAGTCGACGCGGTACTCACCCTCGTAGTCGATGCCGGTCTGACAGCCGTCTTCCTTGGCGACCCGACAGGCATCGGCAACCGAGCCGGCACCCATCAACGTGCCACGGCTTCCGGTGGTCTGACCGGCTCCGAGCTCGCGGGTGGAATCGACGATCACTTCGATGCGATCGGCCTCGACACCGAGTTCTTCGATGGCCACCTGCATGGCGACGGTGTGTACGCCTTGACCCATTTCGGTCCAGCAGTGCCGAACCTCGATCTTGCCGTCGGGTCGGAAATGGACGACCGCCTTCGCGATCTCCTTGAAGCCGTTGCCAAGACCAGAGTTCTTGAGCCCGAGTCCGAGTCCGACCGCTGAGCCATTGGCCATTGCCGCGTCGTACGCCGGCTTGACCGCATCGAGACAAGCCCGAGCGCCGAGAGAGCCGTCGTCGAGCACCTGACCTGGACCCCAGGTCACGCCCGGCTCGACCACGTTGCGGTTGCGGATTTCCCAACCGCTGATGCCCGCCATTTCGGCGAGACGATCCATGCAACCTTCCATTGCGAACTGTGCCTGGTTGGCACCGAAGCCCCGGAACGCTCCACACACCGAGTTGTTGGTGCGGGCTGCGACCGCTTCGACATCGATGTTCGGAACGACGTACGGGCCCGACGCATGGCCGGCAGCGCGTTCGAGCACCTTCATGCCGACCGAGGCATAGGGGCCGGAGTCGCCAAGCATCCGTACCCGCAGGCCAACGAGCTTGCCATCAGCGTCACAGCCGGCCTCGTACGCCATGCGAATGGGGTGCCGTTTGGTGTGGACCAGAAACGACTCTTCGCGCGAGAACGTGGTCTTCACCGGCCGCTTGAGCAGCCACGCCGCCAGCGCAGTCTGACCCTGGTTCGACATGTCTTCTTTGCCGCCGAAGGCGCCGCCGTTCGACACGAGCTCGGTGACGACCGTTTCGACCGGCACGTCGAGGATCTTGGCGATGTCGTTGCGGTCATCCCAGATGCCCTGCCCACCCGAGTAGACCATGAGTCGCTCGAAGTCGACGGGCTGGCCGGCGGTCGCGCCGTTGGTGAGTGGTAGCGGCTCGCCAGCTGGCACGGGGACCGCCAGCGTGGATTCGGGCTCGACGAAGGCGTGGTCGATGCGCTGGGTCTGGAAGGTTTCGCGCACGACGTGCGCGGCGCCGGCCAGAGCATCAACGGCATCGCCGCGCGCGTAGGTGCTGGTCGACAACACGTTGCCGTCGAGCTCCCACACGGCGTTCTCGCTGGACGCGACGGCCTCGGCCGGGTTGGTCATCGGTGTGTGGACTTGGTAGGTCACCTCGATGAGCTTGGCGGCCTTGCGCGCCGTCGGCCGGTCTTCGGCGACCACCATGGCCAACACGTCACCCATGTAGCTGGTGCGTCCGCCGACGGGAATGAAGATCGGCCAGTCCTTGTGGATGAGCCCGCCCCGCAGCTCGCCAGGCACGTCGGCTCCGGTGATGACCCGCACGACGCCAGGCACGGCTTCGGCGGCGGCAGTGTCGATGGCAACGACGTCGGCGCGGGCGTGGTTGGTCAGGTGGAAGGCGCCGTGCAACATGCCGGGCGCCGACATGTCGTCGATGAACGGACGATCGCCGAGGCTGAGCTCGGCCGCTTCGTACTTCACTCCCCTGGTTCCCACACCCTTCGGCGCCAGCGCCACCAGGGTCTCGCCCTTGGCCAGAGACTCCACCGCATCCAGGATCTTGGTATAGCCAGTGCAACGGCAGAGGTGAGCGCCGAGCAGGCGTGAAGCTTGGTCCCTGGTCAGGTTCTCGCCCGACTTGTCGATCATGGCCTTGGTCCGCATGACGATGCCCGGCGTGCAGAACCCGCACTGGAGAGCACCATGGGCGGCGAACGCGGTCGCCATCCGATCGCGCTCAGCCGAGTCGACGCCCTCGAGCGTCAAGACCTCGGCGCCGTCGACCTTCGCCATCGATGTCTGGCATGACACGCGTGCCTTGCCGTCGACCAAGACCGTGCAACAGCCACACTGACCTGTTGGCGAGCAGCCGTCTTTCGGCGACATCACGCCGAGTTCGTCTCGGAGGGCAGCCAACAGGTGCTCGTGGCCGTCCGATGCGGTGACCTGGCCACCGTTGAGAATGAAGGTACTCATCGCTGTGCTCCTGGGGTTTCGATCATGGGGTTTCGATCATGGGGTTTCGATCACTGGGGTTTCGACGACTGAGTCTTGGATCACCGGGGGCTCGATCACGCCCTTCTGGCTGGTGATCCGCTGATACATCTCGGGTCGCCGATAGCGAGCGAAGTCGAACAGCGTTTCTTTGAAGTCCTTGCACTTGTCGAGGTCGCATGACGCAACGATCAACTCATCGCCGGTGGTCGTTGCCTGGGCGACGATCTGGCCCGATGGGGCGATGATGCATGACTGGGCCAGTGACTCGACCCCCTCTTCGGTGCCGCCCTTGGCAACGCCAACCACCCACGTGCCGTTCTGGTAGGCGCCAGATTGCATGCAGAGCTGATTGTGGAACCCGGCCAACGCGTTCTGTCCCGGATCGGGCGCATAGAAGATGGGCGTGTTGTAGCCGATGAGGATCATCTCGACCCCTTGTAAGCCCATCTCTCGGTACGTCTCGGGCCAGCGACGGTCGTTGCAGGTGGCCATCCCGACGATGCCGCCGAAGCACCGCCAGACGCCGAAGCCGTCTGGCGATTCTTCGAAGTAGCGCCGCTCGAGATGCTGGAACGGCCGCCATGGTTCGTCACTTTCATGGCCGGGAATGTGGACCTTGCGGTAGTGGCCCACGATCGAGCCGTCCCGTTCGACGAGCACCGTGGTGTTGTAACGGTGCACCACACCGTCGGCATCGGGCTCGGTCAGTTCGGCGTAGCCGAGCGAAAAACCAACACCCAAACGTTTGGCCTCGTCGAACAACGGCTGGGTGGCCGGGCTCGGCATCTGGGTCTCGTAGTACTCGTCGTGACCGCCGAGCTCCTCGGTGTACCAGCGAGGGAAGAACGTGGTGAGGGCGAGTTCGGGGAAGACCACCAGCTCGCATCCGCGTGCCGCTCCCTGACGAAGGAGGGCGACCAGCCGTTCGACGACCTGTTGGCGCGATGCTTCCTTGGCGATCGGGCCCAACTGGGCGGCACCAACCGTCAGCGTGCGCCGAGCCGGATTCGTGGTGGTCATCGTGTTCCTTGGTCGGGGGAGATCGAGTCGGGTGAGATCGAATCGGCGCGAGTCTGGAGGGGATTGCCGGCGTCGCTGTCGAGGAGTTGCTGGATGAGGTCGACCTGATCGCCTTCACTGCGGCTGTCGACGATCGAGCCGTCGACCAGCAGGAAGCCCTGGCCGGTTCGCCCGGCGAACAGATCGGGATCGGTGTAGAGCCGAGGCTTGATCTTGGCTGGGTCGCCCTCTTCGGGGCAGAAGGTCATGCAGTTGCCGCACTCGTTGCAAAGGTCGGTGAACAGCAAGTACTGCTGACGCCCCTCCATGCCGTCGAGGCTCTTGATGTTGAAGAACGCATCGTTGGGGCAGACCGTGATGCAGAAGTTGCAGGCGACGCAGCCGAACATTTCGAGATCGTGATCGACGACCCGAGGCAGCTTCTCGTTCCCGGAGAGGTGGTAGTCGCCAACGCCGTCGCCAGTGATGTTGGCAACATGTTGCTCGGCGGTCGTTGCAAAGCCGGCAGCAACGGCGGCTGCCTGGCGAGCGAGTCGCCACGATGGCAGGTCGGTGTGCTCGGCATCGGCGAGTTCCTTGGTGAGCGCCTTCAGCATCGGAGCCAGCCGCCCGTAGCCACCTGGCTTCAGTAGGTCGGAACAGACCGTCGCCGGGTTGACGCCCATCGCAATCGAGTCGGCCAGATTGTCCTTGTTGATACCAGCCGAGAAGCTGACCATGATGTCGCCATCGTGGCCGGGAACGGCGAGCCGACCAGGCAGCGCCTTCGACAACCGGTCGAGCAACGTCGAGGCCAGCACATGCAATGGTGGGCCCGACAGATACATGGTGTCGTCTGGCATCCATTGTTTGGCGTTGTCGACGACGAGGGTGTTGGTGAGCTTGATCCCGAACCGGTGGCCACGATCCTTGGCGTACTGATCGAGTTCCACGATGAGCTCGACACCGCGAGCGAACTGGAGGTCTTCGGCAAACGCCGCCTCCTTCACCGAAACGTCGGTGTAGCCGAGCGTGTCGTTGACGAGACCGGCAACGGTGTCGTAACCGAGCAGGGTTGGGTTGAGCTTGACGATGACATCGAGACCGTGGGCATCGACGAGGTGTTTGGTGATCGATTCGATCTCTTCCGGCGGGCAGCCGTGGAAGGTCGACAACGTCAAGGTGTCGGAGATCGTGGTGGTGAAGTCGTAGTCGGCGAAACGGGCAAACGAACCGGTGAGCTGCGACCGCAGCCGCTCGACCTCGGCCGTGGCGTCGATCATGCCGTCGATGAAGGCGGCGACCTGGGGCGAAGAGATACCCGCGAGGTCATAGCCAACCGACATATCGAACACATGGGGGCCGGGGTCGGGTCCGATGAAGTCGGCCAGCGGCTCCCATTGCCGCAACATCTCGATCAGCATCGAGGCCTTCACGTATTCGGTCAGGCTCTGACCGAGCGTGAGTTCTTGACTCCATTCGATGTTGTAGCCGATGGTGTGCATGTCGATACACGGCCGATTGATCACGAGCTGATCGAGTATCTGCACGGTTTTCAACTCGAACAGACGAGACCCGCCGAGCCACGAAAGCACGATGTTCTCGGCGAGCTGGCTATGAGGCCCAGCAGCCGGGCCGATCGGTGTGGCGCACCGTCGGCCGAGAAAGTCGAAGCCCAGATCGATGGTGGCATCGGGCTTCCAGATCCTGGCATTCGGCAGGTCGAAGATCTTGTTGCGGGTGGCCCACTCATGCTCGATCCGGCCGAGCAACGTGCTCAACGACATCGGCGTCAGCGGCGGGGTTTCCTCGCCGGCATTGATCTGCAGCTGATCGGTCATCGGGAGATCCCCACTGGATGGATGGCGCCTGTTTCGACGCGACGAACAGTACCGGCAATCTTTACATTTTGTAAAGCACTCGATGTTCGGGCGAACGAAGGAACCCGGTGAGACCAGGCACGAGACAGAAGAGCCGCATCAGGCAGGAACGGATGCATCGGCTCGCACACCGGACATGCGTATTCCGATCGACGCAGGCGTTGCATCGCGCCGATCGACCTCGCCCATGACCTCGCCTTCGAGAACGACGATGATGCGATCTGACAGCTGCAAGACTTCGTCGAGGGCAATCACCACCTTTTGGATGTTGCCACCCGAGAGATTGCGGGTCGGGGTGTCGATGTCGGGGGTCTTCACCCGGTAGTTCGCCACCATGGTCGAGCACCACTCGACGATTGCCGAACGCCTGAGCAAGCCAGCGCGGAAGGCAAGCGAAATCCCAACACCCACCAGCATCAGCGGGGTCGACTTGATCGCCGTATCGGCCAGATTGTCGATCGATCCGAATCCGCCGTGCAGAAGGGCGGCATAACCGGTGACGGGGTTCGCTCCGAGCGCAAGCAACATGATCGCACCGACGGCGAGCGCTGCGATCACTGCGCTGCATGGCACGACGAGGCCGACGACCGGTCGTATGAGGCGGCGCAGGTTCGAAGCCGAGGGGGGCTGACCTTGGCTGTTTGACTGAGGGGTTGCCAGTGCAGCCATTCGGCTAGCCCTCGCAGCGGAGCGAGTGCCGAAGCCGGCGAGTGGTCAGATCGTGCACAGAAGCTCCCAGAGTTCGGGCGCAACACTTCCGCGTGGTGAACGTTCTGTCAAGCAACCCAGCGCTGTCCGCCATCGATGGAATGCTGTCGTCCGCTGGCTCCACACCGCATTCCTACAGGCGATTCGGCTCGGCACCTGGGTCGATGCACGGCGTTCTCGTGCCAATAACCGTTTGTTAACAATCTGGGGCAACGACCAATCAACTGAACGAAAGGGTTTGACTAGGGTGGCTGGCATGCCTCGTGGCCGTCTCGAGATCCTGGTCGAACCGTTCAAGGAGAACAGTCCTGGGCCGCATGTCCGCGCCGTGCTCGATCTCATGCGCGTGCGCGGCTTCGAGCCCGACATGGGACCCTTTTCGACCACGGTCGATGGCGAGATCGCTGCACTGATCGCGTTGTCGTCAGAACTCCTCGATGCGGGATTCGAGGCAGGCGCAACGAGTATCCAAACCAGACTCGAGCGTTCGTGAGTGGTACGAAGGCGACGACGTGAGCGATGGCGCAGAAGAGTTCTTGTCGGCGCTGCGTCCCGTTGTCGAGCAAATGGGGGCCACGGTCATCACTGCACGATCGTCTCGTCCTGGCGATCAGCCCGTGCGTTGGAAAGGTCGCACGGTGGCCTTCCTCCGGCTCACCGAACTCCACGGGGCTCTGGAACGACTGGCAGCGTCGGTCGAGCGAGAACTCGGCACCAACCTTGCCGACATGGATCGGGCGCAGAAGCAGGCAGCGATCCGGCGCCTGGACGAGCAGGGTGCGTTTCTCTTGCGTGGTGCGGTCGAAGACGTGGCCGGCTGGATGGGCGTCAGCAAGGTGACGCTGTACAACTACTTGAATGCCATCGAACGAGCCAACGAGTGACCCATGCCATCGAACGAGCCAACGAGTGACCCATGCCATCGAACGAGCCAACGAGTGACCCATGCCATCGAACGAGCCAGCGAGTAAGCAGCGAGTGAGCACGATCATGAACGAACTCGACGCACTCGTCTCGCTGGCCGAGGCCACCCCGGCTTGGGTCGAACGCCACCTGGCTGCTGCGGCTGCCCTGATCGAGCACGAGGCCGCTGACGCGGTGACGCCGCACGACTCCGCAGCGTTGGCCACCCTGACCTCGATGTTCGACACCGTTCCGCAAGTGGTGGGCGTCGATGCATCGGCGTCGCTGACACGAGCCGAATGGGTCGACGAATGTCTTCTGATCACCATCTCGTTCGACGAACCCGATCCGGATCGTCGAACGATGTTCCGGATCGTTCGCGCTGAGCCTCGGGTTTGGTATCAGACCGGGATCGACGGCGCGACGAACGAGATCACTCAGAGTGCGGTCATCGTGCGCTTGCCCTGCGTCGACGGCGACCTGGAGTTCGTTCCCGGCAGTTACTGACGGATCGCCGACGGGTTGGCCGCTTCGGTGAACTGGCTCATGGCAAGACCTGCGACCAGTCCTCGACGACGCCTCGCAACACGACCTTGCCCGATGACTCGGACGACGCCTCGT
>JBBQUN010000056.1:0-20843 GCA_038212405.1 Acidimicrobiales bacterium
GGGCTCGTCAAGCTGCTGCGGATGGTTGCCGTCGACGATGCCGGCACGCTCATCAATCCCTTGCTCGCAGAAGGCCAGATTCACGGAGGTCTCGCTCAAGGAATCGGTCAAGCTCTGATGGAGTCGTTCTTCTACGACGAAATGGGCAACCCGAAAACAACCAACTTTGCCGACTATCCGGTGATCTCAGCGTGCGAGCTGCCGTCTTTTGAAATTCACAGCCAAGAAACTCCGACCCCACTCAATCCTCTTGGCGCGAAAGGCATCGGCGAGTTTGGCACGATTGGTTCGACACCAGCGGTGCAGAACGCCGTCATCGACGCCCTTTCCGACCTCGGCGTCCGGCACATCGAGCTTCCGCTCACGCCCGAGCGAGTGTGGCGCGCCATCAACAACACGTGATCGTTTCCTCGAGACACCACGGTTTTGACCGTGGGCGCCTCAACGACAAGCGGTTAGCCGATCATCGTGTAGCCGCCCGACACCGATAGAACCTGGCCGGTGACGTGCCCGGCGACTGCGTCAGAGGCCAAGAAGATGACGGCGTTGGCAACATCTTGTGGTCGACCCACTTTGCGCAGCGGTAGGGCTCGGGCCACTTTCTCGAGTTGTTCTGGAGTGAACATCGAGTCCGTGTCTCGCCACATGCTCTCCTCCCCCACCTCGTCGTCATCTACGGGAATCGTGACACCAGGGCAAACGACGTTGCAGCGGATACCAGCCCTGCCGTTCTCCTTCGCAATCGTTTTCATGAAGCTGTTGATCGCCGCTTTGGTCCCGCCATAGACCGCCTCACGAGGCTCGCCCTGGCGGCTGGCATCAGACGAAATCGACACGATCGAGCCCTTCTTCGCCGGGATCATGTACCCCAGGGCTGCGCTGGTGCAGTTGAGCACGCCGACGTAGTTGACCTCGATGATGCGGCGCCACAGTTCGGGTGTGGTCTCGGTGAAGTACATGAGCTGATCCCAGCCAACGCAGTTAACCAAGACATCGACGCCTCCGTTCGCGGATACGGCCGCATTCATCAATCCCGTCACCTGTTCGAGGTCGGTGACATCGGTGCGAACGAATTGGGCGCTCGCTGCCCCAGTCGCCATCGCCTGATCGGCCACCCGCTTGGTTTGTTCGGCGTCGATGTCGCCGAGCGTGAGCGCTGCCCCCTCGGAGGCGAACGACAGTGCGATCGCGCGCCCGATGTTGGAACCAGCGCCGGTCACCACAACTGATTTCCCGCTGAGCTCGAGGTCCATTGGTGGGCTCCCCTTCTTGATGTCTCCCTGGTTTGCAAGCTACGAGATGTGCAACACTTGCGCAAGTTTGTTACACCTCCACCGAAGGCCAAGAGCCAACATGACCTCCTCCTCCCATTACGGATCAGTCTTCCGGCCCGGACTCTTCGCCGAACAAGTAGTGATCGTGACCGGCGGCGGTTCGGGCATCGGCCGATGCATCGCCCACGAGCTGTCTTCGCTCGGCGCCACCGTGGTGCTTTGGGGCAGAAAAGCCGACGCTCTCGAGACGACAGCAGACGAGATCACCGACGATGGAGGTGTCGCTTCGTTCGTCGTGGGTGACATCCGAGACGCCGTCGTCGTCGACAGCGTTGTCGGCTCGATCATCGAGCGGCACGGCCGAATCAATTCGCTGGTCAACAACGCAGGCGGCCAGTTCAGCGCGCTGGCAACCGACATCACGCCGAACGGGTTCGATGCAGTCATTCGAACGAATCTTCTCGGCGGTTTCCTCGTTGCCCAGAGCTGCTTCCAGTCATCATTTCGCGACAACGGCGGCGCCATCGTCAACATCACCGCCGACCACGGCCGTGGCATCCCGCTCATGAGCCATTCGAGCGCGGCACGAGCCGGAATGGCGAACCTCACCAAGACCCTTGCGGTCGAGTGGGCGTCCTCGGGCGTGCGAGTGAACGCAGTCGCCCCGGGTTTCGTTGCATCGAGTGGCTACGACACCTACGAGGGCGAACCATTCGCCGACCATCTGGCAACACTCCCCCGGTTGACTCTCGCTCAGCGACACGGAACTGAGGCCGAGGTATCAGCGGCGGTCGTGTTCCTGTTGTCCGCAGCGGCGGCTTACATCACCGGCCAGGAACTATTGGTTGGTGGCGGCAGCGATCTGATGAACGGCCTGCTCCCAATCGAACCGCACGACAGGCTGGCGCCGTTCGAGGGTTTCCATCGTGCGAAACGACCCGATTCACTCAGCGATGGTCTCTGATCGGGGCGTTGATTCTCTGACTCAAGACGCGCTTTGGGCTCGCCCCGGATCGCGCACGGGCAGCGAGAAGACCAGGCAGGACAAACGTACGGACCCAACGTTCGGTCTCTTCCTCGTCAGGTTTGCCCTCCCGTTCGAAGGTCGCCAGGCTCACCATCACACGCACCAACCACTCGCCGGCCTCCGCAGGGATGATGTCGGCTCCGAGCTGGCCGGGGAACTGGTCCGCCAACATGGCGACGATGCCGCCGAAGCGGTCAGCCATCGGCGCCAGTACACCCGGTATCGGAACGCCCATCGCCCCCCGTTCCGGCGATGCAAAGAGCAGACGCAGATCTTCTCTACGAATGGCGCGGCTCGTGGCCCGGACAAGCAGCGTGAGTGCGTCGGAAAGATCGGATTCGACGATCAGGCGGGGTCGCAGGCTGGCGAGGAAACGGTCGGTGACTCGGAGTAGGACGAGCAGTACAAGCTGGTCTCGATTGCCGATCCGACGGTAGACGGTGATTCGCGAAACGCCGGCGGCCACAGCGATTTCCTCCACCGTGACACCAGAGACCCCGGACTCGGTGAAGCAACGTTCGGCCGCATCAAGAATCACATCATCGACATCCACGTCGTCTGGCCATCGAACGAACATGAGTCTGAGGATAGCCGGGTTGCCCGCATTCTTGAACTTGGTTTTGATACAAATCGCATATCATGTAACATGGCGTTCGGACAGGGGGAGACATGGAACTCACGACACAAACCGAGCTTCTCGAGCGCATCAACGCATACCTTGAGTCAGGTTCGGACCCGATGGCGCCGTCGTTCATGGTGCAACCAGCAGAGCACTACGTCACCACCGAACGACTCGACGAGGAACAGACTTCGCTCTTCACCTCGCTGCCGCTCGTCGTCGGTGCAAGTGACCGGGTACGAAACCCCGGCGACTTCTTCACCGACGATCTCACCGGCTACCCATTGATCATCATCCGGGGCGACGACGGCGAGCTGCGAGGCTTCCACAACTCGTGCGGTCACCGCGGTGCGGCTGTCGTAGACGTCGAGGCTGGCTGCACCCGCCGATTCACCTGCCCCTACCACGCGTGGAGCTACGACAACCGGGGCACGCTGGTCTCGATCCCCAACGATGACGGGTTCGACGGCATCGACCGTTCCTCCCGTGGCCTGATCGAACTCCCTGTCGAGGAACGCCATGGACTCGTGTGGGCCCGACCGACCGCCCTAGCGAACGAAACGGTCGGAGTGGGCGCGTTTCTCGGCGACCTGGACGCCGAACTCGAAGCGTTCAAGAT
Source organism: Acidimicrobiales bacterium (assembly GCA_038212405.1). Classification (GTDB taxonomy): domain Bacteria; phylum Actinomycetota; class Acidimicrobiia; order Acidimicrobiales; family SZUA-35; genus JBBQUN01. The sequence goes on from JBBQUN010000056.1 coordinate 3,540, forward strand.
GGCCGACTACTACCACGACCGCACCGATGTCTTGAAGGAGTCGTTCAACTGGAAACAGGTGGTCGACGGCTTCCTCGAGACCTACCACCTCCGCTTCCTGCACAGCCGCACGATCGGCCCCTACATCAACTCCAACTTCGCCCTGTTCGACGCCTTCGGGCCGCACGGCCGCATGATCGGCTTGCGCGATTCGTTCGAGGCGATGCGCACACGCCCGCCAGCCGATCAAGAACTCCTTCCGCACGTGGCGATCATCTACCAGATCTTCCCCAACACTGTGTTGGTGTGGCAGGGCGACCACTTCGAAGCATGGTCGAGCCACGCCGGCGAGTCACCATCGTCGGTGACAGCTCGTGCAAGTCTCCTGGCTGCACCGGAACTTGCCGGCCCGGAGTACGAAGCGCGATGGGACAAGAACTGGCAGATCCTCATGGACACCGTCCTCCTGGAGGACTTCGTCGTGGCCCGCACAATCCATCAGAACAACCTCGCTGGTAGACGAGCAAACGCCGTCTTCGGGCGGCAAGAAGCTGCTCTCCAACACTTCCATACCCAACTCGAAGCCCACATCAACAGCGAGCCCTGCGATCACACCGCGAACGCGACCACCGAGATGGCCGCAGAGAAGAGACCAGCGTGACCATCGACATGAACGACCTGCAAGACATCACCTACGACGTGGATGACGGGCTTGCCTGGATCGTGATCAATCGCCCCGACCGCTACAACGCCTTCCGCGGACGGACCATCGACGAACTGATCCGTGCTTTCAAGGCGGCCTGGGCAGATCCAGCCGTCGGTGTTGTCGCCCTCACCGGAGCAGGCGAAAAGGCGTTCTGCACCGGCGGCGATCAGAAACAGCGAGGTGAGACCGGCGACTACGGCCCGACCGAAACAGGGCTGTTCGAAGTCGAGGCACTGCACCGACTTGTCCGCGACATCCCGAAACCGGTGATTGCCGCCGTGAACGGCTACGCAATCGGCGGCGGCCATGTCCTTCACGTCACGTGCGACATCACCATTGCGGCCGACCATGCCAAGTTCGGCCAAACGGGCCCGAAGGTCGGCTCGTTCGACGCAGGTTTCGGGTCGGCCTACCTCGCTCGCATCATCGGCCAGAAGCGAGCACGCGAGATCTGGATGTTCTGCCGCCAATACGACGCCGCAACTGCTGAACGATGGGGGCTTGTCAACGCCGTCGTGCCCATGGCCGAGCTGCGCCCCACCGTCCGGGAATGGGCCAACGACGCCCTCGCCCTCTCACCCACCGCGCTCAAGGTCCTGAAGCATTCGTTCAACGCCGAAACCGAACACATCGCCGGAGTCGGAGCGATGGCGTTCGACACACTCGAACTCTTCGTCGAAACCGACGAAGCGGCCGAGGGCATCGCCGCATTCAACGAAAAACGACCACCCGACTTCCAGCAGTTCCGATAGCCGACCTGTCACCGAGTCCACCCCAAACACCTTCAGGAGCAACAACATGCACGTCGGCTACAGCGCCTTCTTCCAAAACCTCTCCGGCGAACACACCGATGCGCAGGTGTACCAACACGAACTAGCCCTCGCGGACCTGGCAGAACCACTGGGATTCGATTCGGTCTGGGCCCCCGAACACCACTTCACCAACTACATCATGATGCCCGACACCACCCAGTTCCTGACGTGGATCGCCGCTCGAACCGAACGAGTCCAACTCGGATCGATGATCAACGTCCTGCCCTGGCACGACCCGGTCCGCTTGTGCGAAGAATGGTCGATGCTCGACGAACTCTCCGAAGGTCGAGCAATTCTCGGCCTGGGAAGAGGACTCGGACGAGTCGAATTCGACGGCTTCCGAACCGAGATGAGCGAGTCACGGGGACGCTTCACCGACTACACCGAAGCCATCGTCAACGCACTGGAGACCGGCTTCATCGAACACAACGGCGATTTCTTGAAGCAGCCACGGGCGGCCATCCGCCCCTTTCCCAGCCGCTCGTTCAAAGGCCGCACCTACGCATCGGCAGTCTCACCACAGTCGATCGACCTCATGGCCCAACTCGGGATCGGACTCCTGATCATCGCCCAGAAACCCTGGGCCGTGACCACCGCCGAAATCGACGCCTACCGCGAGCACTACCTCGAACTCAACGGCGAACGGCCACCAGCGCCGATCATCGCCGTGTTCGTGGCCGTCGACGAAGGCCCGACGAAAGCGCAAGAGATGTTCGACAAATACATGATGAGCTACTCCCACTCAGCGGTCGATCACTACCAGTTCTACGACGAAGGCATCGCCGAAACACCCGGCTATGAGTACTACGCGGGCATCTCCAGCAACATCGCCAAACACGGCCGGGACAAGTTCGCCCGATTCCTGGCAGAACTCCAGGTTTGGGGCACCCCCGACGAGGTCGCCGACAAACTCAAGAACTACCAACGCATGGTCGGTGCGGGCGGAATCATCGGCGTCTTCAGCTACGGCGGAATGCCCCACGACGAAGCCGAACAAAACATGCGACTCTTTGCCGAAAAGGTGATGCCGCAACTACACGACCACGACGTGGAATCGGGCGTCGGTCAAGCAGGGCCGGCGACGGCCGTGGCCACCACGTTGTCTGCCACCACCGTCACATGGTGACGGTGTCATGGTGACCAGCACAAGCGACCCCGAGGCGGACGAGGCCGAGCTGGTCACGGTCGACATCGTTGACCGGATTGCGGTGTTCACGATGACCAGTCCGCCCGCCAACGCCCTGTCCTTCGAGCTCATTGCCGCACTCGACGACGCTGTCACCTCAGCACTCACCGGCAAGGCCTCGGTGCTCGTGTTCACCTCCGGACTCGAGAGGTTCTTCGCAGCAGGCGCCGACCTCAAGTTGTTGGGCCAAGCAAGTGCGGTCGATTTCCACCGTTACCTCGTCGCCCTGCGGTCCTTCATCGAGCGTGTGAGTCAACTTCCTCAGCCCAGCATCGCCGTCATCGACGGCATGGCCCTCGGTGGAGGCCTCGAACTGGCCATGGCCTGCACCTTCCGCATAGCCTCCCCCCGAGCCAAGCTCGGCCTACCCGAGGTCAAACTCGGTCTGCTCCCCGGAGCGGGAGGCACGCAGCGATTGCCACGTCTGGTCGGGCGCGCCCTCGCCGTCGATCTCTTGGTCACCGGGCGCAGCCTCGACGGGCCCCAGGCCCTCGACATCGGACTCGTCGACCGGCTCGAACAGCCCGATGAACTCGCCGCCGAAGCGACCCGCTTCGCCCAGACCCTGGCAAACAGCCCGAAGCAAGCAGTGACGGCAATCATGCGGTGCGTCGACGCATCTGCAGACCTTCCCTTCGCCGCGGGTATGGATGTCGAAGCCGCACAGGTCGAGCAACTCTTCGCCACGCCCGACGCGACCGAGGGCATCACAGCGTTCCTCGAAAAGCGCGACCCCCACTTCGACTAGAAGGAACCCGATGGACTTCAGCTTCAACGAGGAGGAACAACTCCTACAAGAGACGGCTCGCAGGTACGCCCTGACACGCCTCGCACCCGAGATGCCCCGATGGCGAACCGAATCGTTCGCACCCGAGATGCTCGAAGAACTCGGGGACCTCGGCGTGCTCGGAATGCGCATACCCGCCGAGTACGGCGGGTCCGAAGCCTCCTACGTCGCCATGGGAATCGCAGCCGAAGAGCTGGCCCGTGGCGACTTCAACGTCAGCTACTTCCTGCAACTCTCCGCCATCGCAGCCAACCTGCTCACCAACGCAGACGAGCAGATCAAACAGCGATGGCTACCAGCGATCGCAGCCGGGCATTCGACCGTCGCGTTCGCTCTCACCGAACCAAGTGTTGGCTCCGACGCCGCCAACCTCCGCTGTACCGCCCGCAAAAACGGATCCGATTGGGTCATCAACGGGGAGAAGTCATCGATCACCTTCGGCGGATCGGCCCAAGGGTGCGTCGTCTTCTGCCGAACCGGCGGCCCAGGAGCCCGCGGCATCTCCATGGTGTTCGTGCCCCTCGACCTGCCCGGAGTCAACCGAACCAAATACTCGAGTGCCGGCGGCCACCTCAGCGAACGGGGATCACTGTTCTTCGACGACGTTCGTGTGCCCGCCGATCACCAGATCGGCGAGGAAGGCACCGGATTCATCGGCGCCATGGAAGCATTCGATTTCAACCGCGCAATCATCGCCCTGGCCGCCATCGGCACCGCCAGCCAGAGCCTCGACGAAACCATCGAATACACCAAACAACGCGAAACCTTCGGCAAACCGCTGGCCACCAGAGAAGGGGTAGCCTTCCAGATCGCAGAACACCTCGCGCTCCTCCACGCCACACGACTCCTCTCCTACGAGGTCCTCGCACGTGCCGACGCAGGACTCCCCCACACAGCCGAAGCAGCGATGTGCAAATGGCTGGGACCAAAGCAGTCCGTCGACGCAATTCACGCCTGCCTGCTCCTGCACGGCTGGACCGGCTACGGAGACGATCTCCCATTCGTCCAACGACTCAACGACGTCATCGGCCTCGAAATCGGCGACGGCACACCCGAGATCATGAAAGCCATCATCGCCCGAGAAGCCTTCGGACGAGGGTTCAACTCCTACAAATAGAGCAGGCGGTCACCCGAGCGTCACGGCCGACCGGCGCATACCGGAAAGCCATCGCTCGTGATCGGCAACTTTGCGTTGCATCCAGTCCTGAGCTTGCGGATCGGTTGTGATGAGGCAGCGCTCAGCAGCGATGGCAGCAACCACGATGTCGGCAACGTCCGCCGGTTCTTTGGCCTCGCCGACGAGCGTTGCGAAGCCCTTGTCGTCGGGATCTCCCAGATCTTCCAGCATCGGTGTTCGAACACCAAGCGGGGCCAGACACGACGTCCGCACCCCCTGATCGTGGTAGGTGATGGACATCCATTCAGCCAGTCCAACGGCTGCATGTTTCGTCGCCGCGTACACGGCGTTGCCCGGGCTCGTGAGAATCCCTGCCATCGAAGCTGTGATCAGAAAGTAGCCGCTGCCCCGTTCGAGCATGGTCGGCAGCAGCGCGCGGATTGCATGAACATGAGCCATCACATTGACGTCCCACTGAGCGGTCCATGCGTCGAGAGACGCGTCGAGCGGGCCGCCGCCTTTGAAGATCCCAGCGTTCGATACGTAGAGATCAACGGGCCCGAAGCGTTCGGTCGTGGCAGTGATGCAGTCGGTGATGCTGTCTGGGTCTGACACATCACACCTGATGGCGATCGCCCGATCAATGTCGGCTACCACCGCTCTCGCTCCCTCAAGATTCGTGTCGGCGGCAACGACTCCGGCCGGGCCCTCACCGGCGAAGCGACGACACAGTGCAGCCCCGATCCCGCTGGCCGCACCGGTCACGATGATTGTCTTGTCCTTCAGTTCCATGATGTTCTCCAAGTGAGATGAGGGGGCGGGCGACGCAGATCAATGTTCCTGGTGCGTTCACCAGGCACGAGTGCACGCTATGCATCGGGCCGTCTTCGAACGCGTTGCTTTCCGATTTCGACATTGACGGGCGAGGTTTCCTCACTGGTGCGACCGAGATCAAACGATGTTGCTGGACCGACCCTCCCAATACGGCTTTCGGAGTTCGCGCTTGAGCACCTTGCCGGGTCCCGACTTCGGAAGTTCGGTGTCTCGGAACTCCAGGCTTCGTGGAACCTTGTAGCCAGCGATTCTGGTCCGGCAATGTGCGATGAGTTCCTCGGCGGTCACCAATCCACGTGGCACGACGACGGCGTGAATCGCTTCCCCCCATTCGTCGTCGGGGATGCCGAATACAGTGGCCTCCAGCACCATCGGGTGGGAATAGAGGACCTCTTCCACTTCGGTCGAATAGACGTTTTCACCGCCAGTGACCATCATGTCCTTTGCACGATCTACGAGGTAGATGTTCGACTCCGAGTCGGCCCTGCCAAGATCACCGGTGATGTACCAATCCCCGTTCATCACTGCTGCGGTCTGTTGCTGCTTCTGCCAGTAGCCGAGCATCACGTTCGGGCCTCGGACAACGACGTTGCCCACTTCACCGACCGCAAGCTCGTTGCCTTCATCGTCGGCGATCCGACAGTCGACTCCCAGCACTGGCTGGCCCGCTGACCTGGCCTTGTCGTCGTCGATGCATCGCTCGTGATGACGCAATATGGTGGCCAGTAGCGCGAGCTCGGTGGCACCATACAGGTTGCAGAGTTCAGCATTCGGGAACGTCCGGGTTGCACTGCGGACAACCTCGGTTGGGATCGGACTGCCGCCGTAGAAGAGCATTCGCACGCTGGACGTGTCTCGGGGTTGCCGGAGTTGTTCGTCGTTGAGCGCTGCAACCATCGTCGGGACTCCCAATGTGACTGTGATGGACTCGGACTCGATGATGTCGAGCATGACGCTCGGATCGAACGCTGGCATCACGATCTGTGTTGCACCGAGCCAGAGGCACGGCAGAACGGCAATGGAGCCAGCCGCGTGAAAGAGCGGCGCGGCGATGAGATATCGGTCATCGGCGGAGAGCGCGGCGGCGATGAGCATGTTCTGCGTGTTCGCAAGAAGGTTCTGGTGGCTGAGCATGACGCCCTTCGACGCACCCGTGGTGCCGCCGGTGTAGACAAGGCCTGCGAGTGTCTCTGCTGTGACCGCGTTCCCCAGATCTGTCTCGGGAGCGGCGTCTACCAGCTCATCCCACTCTTCCATCGACAGGACCTGCATACCATCGACCTCGCCACATGGCGGCGGCACCGCGCTGACCAATAACGCGGCCCCAGCGTCGCCCAGCTGATACTCGAGTTCAGGGCCTGTGAGCCGAGTATTCAGTGGCATCACGACGCGGCCGGCGCACGGCACTCCCACGTACAACTCCAGGTACTCCATCGAGTTGGGACCGAGGATGGCGACGCGCTCGCCGAATTCCACACCGAGACCCGCAAGAGCACCGGCCACCTTTCTGCATCGGACGCCGACTTCGTCGAACGTCATTGACCGACCTGGCGAGCCCGACAGCCCGCTTGGTCGAGGCAACGCGCAGCGCCCGACTGAGTGGATCCAGGGTCGTAAACATGAAGCTCTCCGCTCTACTCAGCCGACGCGGATGTCGCGCCGAAGAACTCGTAGGCTTTTGTGCGCCCGAACACGTAGCACAAACTACGTTGCATGTTGCATTCGTACAAATCAAGCGTCTCGGCGGCTCATCCCCAGTGCTCGTCGCGACGGGTCCGCGTTGGAACGCGATCTACAGGCGTAGGTCAGCAGTCGAAGGAGGAAATCCATGCTTTGACCGGTGAACTCAGAAGAGCCGTTGCCATGCACCTCTCTGCGGTATCACCGCCCAGGATCGAGCGGCTCTGCCAGCCCGAGTCCGTAGAGCCGGCTGACGTTGTCAGACAGAACGGCTGCTCGATCCGCTGGGGGCCCGTCCCAGTCATTGCCAAATACTCGTTCGAGCGAATCCTGGCTAGGTGAAGCGGCCTCGCTGCTCGCCCACATCCAATGTCCGGCACCAATCATCGGATCAGGCTGGAAACTTTCCCGCAGCGGGTCCGCTACGTGGAGTTGTCGCGCCAAGTAGACCGACGGCGAGCATGAGAGCTCCGCAGCATGGCGGACTTCGGCGGGATACCGACGGTTCGCTTGATCCATTCGAGCCCCGTAGCGACCAATCGCACCTGCGCTAGCGCCGGCGCACACAACTCTCAGCCCGGGATGCCGTTCGAACACACCCGAGAACACCAATCTGCTGAGGACGTCCCCTTTACAAGCGAGCATCTCCACGAAGGCGTTCAACCGATTTCTGGTAGACCCGGGCTTGGCGAGGATGATCGAGTCGGCACCGATGTGAAAGCTCAGCGGAATGGCCAACGATGCTGCGGCGGCAAAGAACGCATCCCAATCCATGTGCTCGTAACCGTGGTGCGTACCCGGGCGCTCGGGAAGAAGCACCCCGCAGTATCCGACATCGCTCATACGCACGAGATCTCGGATCCCGGCCGCCGGGGTCGCCGGGTCGATATGGGCTAGACCGAACAGGCGGGTAGGGCTCGAACTGCAGAACACGGCGAGCCAGCGATTGTACGACTCGAGGCAGGCTCGGCGATAGTCGAGATCGGGATGCCGAGCGAGAACGAGGCTCAGGCTCGGATAGATCACTTCCGCTGCGAGCCCCGCTTCGTCTTGGGACCGTACACGTTCCTCGCCATCCCAGGCCGCTGGGTCGCAGTCTCTGAAGCAAAGCGGTCCGTCTTCAACTCGACCCGCGAGCACCCGAGGCTTCAGGCGACCAAGAGGGATGCCTTGCTTGAGACCGTCGACGATGAAGACGTCGCCGACCGAGCCGATGTTCCGGATGACGGGAGCCCGATCTCGCCAGCTCGGCGGCATGAAATCGCGGTACGCCTCTGGCGGTTCGATGATCCGCGATCCGGCTGACACGAGCAGTCGCCGAATTGGCGACCCGGCTTCAACCCGGGAGGTCATGTCACGTCGGCACCGTCAGGAGACAACACGAAACCGGCGTAGTCGTTCTCGAGGGACTTCCTGCAACCATCGAGGTAGATCTGAAGCCCGGGAAAGTTCAAGAGCTCACGTCGCTTGCCAGGGATATTCGCTCCCATGTACCACGAGTCGGCGAGCGGAAAGAGCGTCATATCAGCGATGGTCTTCACCAGGCTGCGCCAAGCGTCTTCGGCTTCTGTCGTTGCCTCGATCCGGTCGATCCCTCGATTCCGGAGATCGACGAGAAGGTTGACCACGATGTCGCCCTGCACTTCGGCACAGGTGGGTCCGTTGCAGAATCCGGAGGGACTTTGGGGCCCATAGAGGTAGAGGAGGTTCGGGAAGTCTGCGGTTGCCATACCCAGATGGGTTCGAACGCCGTCTTCCCACGCGCCGGCAAGAGTCTGGCCGCCCACACCCTGAATGTCGATACTGGTCAGACCACCCGTCACCGCGTCGAAACCGGTGGCAAGGACGAGCAGATCCAGCTCGTACTCCTGATCAGAGGTTTGGACGCCGCTGGCAGTGATTCTCTCGATCGGTGAGGTACGAAGATTCACCAGCGAGACATTTCGGCGGTTGAAGTCGTCGTAGTACGTCTGCTCGAGCGACGGCCGCTTCACGCCGAATGGGTGCGGCGGCTCCATCGGTGCCAACATCTCGGCGGTCGAGAGATCATCGATTCGGGCCCTCACCTTGTCGCGCCAGAAGTCGTAGGCCGTTCGATTTGCTGCCTCGTCTCGAAGAATGTCGGCGTAGTTTCCGGCCCAGAAGGCGAACCCACCTCGCTGCCATAATCGTTCGAACGTCTCGAGCCGTTCTACCTCAGAAACCGCGAGGGCGGATTCGCCGCAGTTCGAGTAGTCGAATCCGCCTGACGTCTGAGTGCGAAGACGGAAGATTTCGGGATACCCCGCCTTGGCCTCTTCTTGTTGCTCTCGAGTCAACGTTTCCTGCTGCATCGCGAGAGCAAGGATCGGCGTGCGCTGGAAGACCAAGACCTGAGAAGCGACCTTGGCCGCTTCCTGGGTGACTTGCACGCCGCTGGCACCCGTCCCAATGATGCCGACACGAAGACCGCTCATGTCGAGCCCCTCCTGAGGCCACTTGGCTGTGTGGTGGCAGCGACCCTCAAAACTGTCCAGGCCGGCAAATTCGGGAACATGGGGCTTGGACGCGAACCCGGTGCATACGACGAAGAACCTCGCATGGATACGCTCACCCTTCGCCGTCGACACGCGCCACTGGCGTCGACCCTCCTCCCACACCGCTCCGTCGACCCGTGTCTCGAAACGAATGTCGCGGCTCAAATCCCATGTGGCGTCGACATGCGCGAAGTAGGCGCGCAGCGCTCGCCAATCGGGGAATCGCTCTTCCCATGACCAGTCACGCCACAGCGCCTCGTCAGAGAACTCATAGATCGGGACGTTCGAGTCAACTCGAGCTCCGGGGTAACAATTCCAGTGCCAGATGCCCCCCAAGCCGGAACCGGCCTCCAGTAGAACCGCGCTGAACCCGAGTGACCGGAGTCGGTGCAGCTGGTACAACCCCGCAAATCCGGCACCCACAATTGCGACATCGAACTCGGTTGCTGGGGTTCGCATCAGCTCAGTCCCTCGGGGCGACGATGGTGACGGTGCCTTGAGCGACACAAACGGTTGCACCGTCAGCGGTGATGTCGATGCGGGCGACACCGCTGCGCTTCGACAGCGCAACGATCTCGGCAACTGCCACACATGTACCGGCCGCGACCGGGCGCAGCAGATTCAGCTTGAACTCGGTGGTTGCCACCCAGGACTTGTGGGGGATCACCGGATAGAAGACAACTCCAAGACAATGATCGACGAAGGCAGACAAGCAGCCACCGTGAAGGTTCCCGAACGGCGTCAGCAGGTCTTCTCGGGCATCCATCTCGGCGACGAGCCGACCGGCGACCAACTCGGTGTGTCGAAAGTCGAGGAACGCAGAGATGCCGCCAGCGGCCGTCGCAGCGCCGAGCATTGCTTCGGCCGTGCGTTCGTTGAACTCGAATTCCATGGACTACCTCCGTTGACGGTGGCACGAGATGGTTCGGCCTCATGATCTATGAGACAGTACTCGTATCGTGTATCGTTTGCGAACGCTAGCTTCCTCGCCCCTTCTTGGAGACCACGTGACTGACCAGAATCAATCGGCATCTTCGGCCGCCGAAGCCGACACAAGACGAGCGACAAACGACTGGGCGCAGGACCTCGACATTCTCGACCAGCGCTACATCAACGACCCGTTCTCGGTTTGGCGAGGACTCCGCAGCCAGTGCCCAGTTCCGTTCAGCGAGCGGCACGGCCGGTCGTGGATGCCCATCAACTATGACGACATCGCTGCTATCGCCCATGACACTGAGAACTTCTCGTCGCGGCGCGTCGGGGTCATCGACCTGCCCGATCGGGGCGACGGCCACTTGCTCGAGGCGCCACCCATCACCTCCGACCCCCCAGATCACACCTGGGCACGCCGGCTACTCCTCCCAGCATTCTCGCCCAGCCGGATCGACGCGATGACGCCAATCACTCGGACCTTCGCGAGAGAATTGGTCGATGCCGTCGTCCACCAGAGCCAGGCAGATGCGGCGACCGATTATGCGCAGCACATCCCGGTCCGGGTCATCGCCCACATGCTCGGCGTGCCTGGGTCAGATGAGCAGATGTTCACCGACTGGGCCGTTCGAATCCTGCAGGAGGGCTTCCAAGATCTCGAGAACAGCGTGGACGCGATTCTGGAGGTACTCGGCTACTTCGGCGACCGAGTCGAGGAGCGCCGTCGCATTCCCATCAGCGATCGACCCGACGATCTGATCACGATGCTCATGGAGGCAGACCACAACGGCGATCCGCTTGGGGAACGCCACCTGCTCGGGAGCTGCTTCCTGTTGCTCATTGCTGGGATCGATACGACGTGGAGCGGCATCGGGGCTTCGCTCTGGCACCTCGCAACACACCCCGAGGACCAGGCGCGACTTCGTGCCGATCCAAGCCTGATCGACACCGCCGTCGAGGAAATGCTCCGGATGTACAGCCCGGTCAACATGGGCCGCGAGGTACTCGCAGACGTAGAAGCTGCTGGATGCCCGATGAAGGCCGGGGACAAGGTCATCATGGCGTTTCCTGCCGGCAATCGCGATCCCGCTCATTTCGAGCGGCCCGATGAGTTCATCATCGACCGGGCGCACAATCGGCACTTCGCATTCGGTTCAGGGATTCACCGCTGCCTTGGGTCCAACCTGGCCCGTATGGAACTCAAGGTTGCGATTGAGGAGTGGTTGGCGAGGATTCCCACATTCGGACTCGTCGACCCCGATCTCGTCACGTGGACGGGCGGACAGGTCCGTGGTCCCCGCACGGTGCCGGTGCAGTGGTAGTCCAGCTCGCACCAGCTCCGCTTTCGGTCAATCAGGAAGTTGGACGCAAGATCGCCGGCAGGAGGAATCGGCGGAGGTAGGTGTCGAGCCCCTCGGCGCTCCGCCGCTTGGGCCCCCTCACGGTGAGCAGACTCAAAATGGCTCGAAGGATCCACTCCGATGCGTCTTCGATCGAGAGCCCGGGCAGATGTTCATCAGACCGATTCTCGAAGATCGGACGAAGAAACTCGCACACCATTTCGAAGAGCGCCACCGACGCGCCTTGGATGATGCCAACGCTGTTGAGGCCGTCATCGCTGGTGAACAACAGGCCGACCGTTTCATCGCGGACCGCGGCTCGCAGCGTCACTTCGACGAATTCAAGGATCGCACTTGCCAGATCGGGCTGCGACTCAACTCGCGGTCGCACTCGCTCGAGGTAACGCTCGGTTTCGCGTAGGATCACGCCCGACACCACAGCATCGCGGCCGGCGAAGTATCGATAGATCGTGGCGCGAGAGACGCTTGCCTCTTTGGCGACGTCCTCAACAGTCGTCTTCGAAATGCCGAATCGCCCGAAGCACGACTCGGCTGCATCGAGCAGACGGTCTCGTGCACCGTCGATGTTGCTCGGGGCTTGATCGCCCCACCTCAGCGATGTGTTCGTCACGTGCCCGAGTATGACACGGATCCTCACGACATGGCACATCTGGCGGTCCATGTCACATTACTTGTGCAAACAGTATGACCCGTCCCGCAGCACCAACCCTCGGACCTGGTTCGGTCGTGCAGTCAGGACTCGAGCATCTCTCGAAGCCGAAATTTCTGCACCTTGCCCGATGCTGTCATCGGGAACTGGTCAACCACTCGAAGATCTTCGGGCCAGAATTGGCGTGTCATCCCTTGGTCCTCCAAGAGTGAGGTGAGATCGCGGAGAGTCGGCGGTTCTTCCTGGGCGACGGGAATCACGAATGCGCATCCGACTTCGCCCAGCCGGTCATGACCTTTGGCAACCACGGCAACACTGGCCACCGAGGGGTGCCGAAGCAAGATGTCTTCAACTTCCTTCACCGGGATGTTCTCCCCACCACGGATGACGAGATCCTTGGTTCGACCGGCGATGCGGACGTAGCCATCGGCGTCCAGGAGTGCTCGGTCACCGGTGTCGAACCACCCATCTTCGGTGTAGAACTGTTGGGTGAACTCACGACCTTGCAGGTAGCCGACGAATTCGAACGAGCCACGCGCCTGAAGGTCTCCTACGACACCAGCGGAAACGACTGCGCCGTGTTCGTCGACCACTCGAATCTCGTTGCCTCGCATGGGAGCGCCGTCGGTCGCGGATAGTTTCTCGAGCGGATCGCTCAGCTGTGTTGTCGTCATCAGGCTGATCTCGCTCATGCCCCAACCCGGCATGACCGCACAGGGCAGCCGGTTTGCTGCATCTTCCAGGAGCGGCAACGGAATGGCGGACCCGAAACAGCCAAAGGTGGTGAACGACGACAGGTCTCGGGTGTCCAGGTCGGTCACGGTGAGGAGATCGGCCAGGAATGGGGCCGCACCGCATGATGCCGTGATCTTTCTGGTCTCGATCAGGTCTGCAAACTCGACAGGATCCCAGACGTCCTGGAACACCCCGGTGCCGCCGACGATTAGCGGGAGCCGAGCACCGAACAGGAACCCGGTTTGATGGGCGAACGTGGAGCCCATGTGGACCACTTCGTCGGCGCCATGCGTGAAGTTGGGAAGAATTCCGAGAACACCTGCGGTCAGGGTGTTGATGGTGTGAAGAACTCCCTTCGGCTGGCCGGTCGTTCCCGACGTGAAGATGATCTCGATCACTTCATCGCACCCTGGAGCCAGCAGATCGAGTGTGTTTTCTTCGAAGGTGGATGATCGACCGAGAGCGATCACCTCATTCCAGTTCTGTGTGTCTGGGGCTTCATCCCCGACGACAATGACTTCCTCGATGGAGTCGAGTTCGTCTCGGATTTCAGCATGCATTTCCGCGTAGTCGAATCCACGGAATGTGGAAGCGGTGATGATGATTTTGGGCTGGGCGAGCCTGCTCATCACCATGACCTCGTTCCGACGGAAAATCGGACCGACCGGATTGATCACCGCCCCGATGCGTTCGAGTGCAATCATCGCCACGACGAACTCCACCCAATTAGGCAGCTGTACCTGGACTACGTCTCTTGGCCGTACGCCCAGTTCGAGTAGGGCACGTGCCAGCGCTTCGGATTCTTCGAGCAGCTCGGTGTAGGTGAGTTGGCGACGCGAATCGACAACTGCCAACTTGTCGGGTCGCGCTTTCGTGAGTGCATCTCGAAGTCGTTGATCGGGCCATCGCCCGGACCCCTTCTCGGTGGTGAGTCGCGCGGTGGTCAAAGTCGTCTCGAAAAGCATCGCGTCAGCCGATCATGCTGTAGTCGCCGAGCAAGGACAGAACTTGACCCGCCATGCACGCGGGCGGCGCATCCGAACCAAGAATACGATGACGTTCGCTAGGTCCCGAGGGCGCCCAACCACCCATCGCAGCTCGAAGGTGCTCGCGTTCGGTCACGGCGACTTGTGCGAACACTGCGCTACCAAGCTCAAGACCCACTGTCTTACCTCCAAGAATCGCGAGCGGCCGACTGTAATCCGAGATGCGACAGTGGAGCAAGGATGTTGCATGAAGGAAGACTCGCCGACTGCTTCGCTGCGCATGCAGTCGACGGGATCTGGCCGAGGGAGGCGTTCCGCCGAGAGTCCTGAGTGTGGACTCGACGGCCGAGCACGACATATGACATCATGCGCATGATGTTGCATCTCGTATCGCAGTGAGAGGTCGCTCATCGATTCAGGCGAAGGACGAGTCAAAGGAGTAAGCAGCCGATGAGTTCCCTTGATGGAAGAGTGTGCGTTGTAACCGGCGCAGGCCGCGGTCTGGGACGCGAGCACGCAATCTTGCTGGCAAGCGAAGGAGCCCGCGTAGTCATCAATGACCTTGGCGGAGCAATCGACGGCTCAGGTTCGGACGAAGGCCCAGCTCAGAACGTGGCCGAAGAGATCAGGTCGGCGGGCGGCGAGGCCATCGCGAGCACGGACTCGGTGACGAGCTGGGACGGCGCCAAGCGGATCGTTCAGGATGCCATCGATGCCTACGGGCGACTTGATGTGATGGTGAACAACGCCGGCATTCTACGAGACCGATCACTGGTCAACCTCGAGGAGGCTGAATGGGATGCCGTCATCGACGTTCACATGAAGGGTCATGCCGCACCCACGCACTGGGCAGCAGTCCACTGGCGTGAGCGCAGCAAATCCGGCGACGATGTGAACGCAAGCGTCATCAACACCGCTTCGGGTGCGATGCTCGGCAACGCCGGGCAGACGAACTACAGCGCCGCCAAGGCCGGCATCGCCGCGATGACAATCGTGCAGGCAATGGAACTGAAGCGGTACGGAGTCCGCGCCAACTGTCTCGCCCCCCTTGCGCGCACTCGGTTGACGTTGCAGACCCCAGGGGTCGGAGATGCGGTCGCCGCACCCGACGATGATTCCTTCGACCTGTTCGACCCTGGCAACGTTTCGCCACTCGTTGCATATCTCGCTGCCGCTGACTGCCCGTTCACCGGAGGTGTCTTCCACGTGGGCGGCAATGAAGTCGGCCTCTACGGTGGATGGAGCCTCGACGACGAACAGATGCTTGTGACCGACGGCAGGTTTACGGTCGCCGAGCTGGCACAACGTGCGCCGGCGCTGTTGACGGACGAATCTCGTCTGGCATCAGTAGTCACATCTGTCAGCGACACGATGGTCAACTTCGGGCGCCGGGCTGCGACCCGGCATTGACCTCCACGATGGTTCCAACCGATCCCCGGTTGTTTCACCTTGCTGGGAACGGCCGACGACAGCAGCTCCGCCGAGAAACCGGAGTACGCCATCTCGACGGGGCCAATACCGGCTTGTGCCACATGGCAGGTGCCGGATCAGTCTGTGTCGCTCACATTCGGCAACGAGCCCCAGTCTCGTCGAACAGGGCAAAACGACAACCAATGACAAGGAACGTTTGAATGGCCAAGCTACCGATCAACAGCGATCTCGTGGGGCTCACGGTTGACCCGATTGCCCACTCATGGACTGAACGCGACACGATGCTGTACGCGCTCGGCATCGGCTGCCGACCGCCTGATGATCTCGATTTCATCTACGAAGGCCACGGCCCCAAGGTCGCTCCGACGTTCGCCGTCATCCCCGGACTACGGGCGATGGGCCACGCAATGCAGCGCATCGACATCAACCTCGCCGCACTTCTGCATGGCGAACAGTCCGTGGTCACGCATCGAGCACTGCCCCCAACAGCCGATATCACCGTCGAAGGCGAGATCATTGCCGTGTGGGACAAGGGCAAGGCCGCCGTCATCGAGTTCGAGGGCCGCGGCGCCGACGCCGATGGGCCGCTGTTCACCGTCGGCGCCAGCCTGTTCGTGTTGGGTGGCGGTGGATGGGGAGGCGAGCGCGGGCCCAGCGGCTCGGCCGCATCCAACGCTGCGCCCAGCAGAAAGCCCGACATCGTCGTCGAACGAGAAACACGCCCGGAACAGGCTGCGATCTACCGCCTCTCGGGCGACATGAACCCGATGCATATCGACCCCGACTTCGCCACATCCGCCGGATTCTCTGGAACCTTCAACCACGGCCTGTGCACCTTCGGGACAGTCGGACACAGCGTGCTCGGCGCATGGTGCGGAGACGCCACCGACAGGTTCGAATCGATCAAGGGTCGGTTCGCCGATCAGGTGTGGCCGGGCGATACGATCATCACCCGGATTTGGGATGAAGGCGACCATGCGATCGTCGAGGCCCGCACCCAGCGCGACAACGTTGTGGTCTCGAACGGTCGCGCCACGAGGCGATGACCATCGACCCCAGAACTCCTGTGTTGGTTGCGGTGGGTGAGATCACAAACCGGTCCGACACGATCATCGACCCGATCGATCTCGCGGCCAAAACAACCCGACTTGCTCTCGCCGATCCTTTGGCTCCGATCACTGGCCGCATCGATACTGTTGCGAGCCCGGGAGTCCTTCCCATGCATCGACACAATCCAGCGCACCGCATCGCCGACGCGGCGGGGTTCTCGCCGGGCCGGCGGATCAGCTGTCCGGGCGAAGGAAGACCTCAAACCCGCCGATGGACATGCACGATTCGAGACGGAGTTTGAACTGACATGAAACCATCTGCCGAAGGGCTCGTTCTCACCGGGCCCAACACGTTGGTACGACGAACGTTCGAGGTGCCCGACATCACCAACGACACAGCTCGATTGCGAATCGAGGCGTGCGGTCTCTGCGGCACCGACCACGAGCAGTTCAGCGGACACATCTCAGCACCGTTCTCGTTCATACCCGGCCATGAGATCATCGGCGTCATCGACGAGATCGGCCCGGATGCGGCAGATCGGTGGG
>JBBQUN010000057.1:0-20707 GCA_038212405.1 Acidimicrobiales bacterium
CACGTAGGACGAACCGATCACCTCGACCGCTTCGATGTCGTACACACCCGATGCCATGAGACCGGTCATGGACGCGAGGATGGCGCCCATGCGAGGATACGCGCCACAATCGGCGTCGATCGTCAGGCGGTAGGCCTCGATCTTGCCGGCGCGGGACCCGCCGATCTCGATGACTTGGTGCTGCGCCCTGCCGTGGCCCATCGCAAGCATGCTCTCGGTTCGGGTCTCGACGAAGCGGACCGGTAGACCGACCAGGGCTGCCAGGCGTCCCAGAATGAGCTCTTCGACGCCGATCCCAATCTTTGCGCCGAATCCGCCGCCCACATCCGGGGTGATCACGCGAATCTGTTCCTCCTCGAGCCCGTATGCCATCGCGAGTTGTGTTCGGGCAGCGTGTGGGGTCTGTGTTCCGAGCCACTGTGTGAGACGGCCGTCCTCACCGAAGGCCGCAGCGCTGGCGCGAACTTCGAGCGGGCACGGGGCAAGGCGCTGGTTGAACATCGACTGGCTGATGACCACTTCACATGAAGTGAACAGGTCGTCGCTCGGCTCCTCAAAGAGATCGAACGCCAGGTTCGTTCCCGCTGATGGAAACAACAGCACACTGTCGGTCTTCGCGTCGTCGACCGTGATGACCGCCGGAAGCGTGACATAGTCCACCTCGACGAGCTCGGCGGCATCTACCCCAATCTCTCGTGTCGTCGAGACGACTACCGCAATGGGTTCGCCGACGAATCGCACCCGATCGTTCGCCAGGGGCCAACGAAGCATCTCGGGTTCGACTCCGAGGCCGGCGTATTCCGGCGACAGGGGCCCGAGGCCAAGTGTCGCTGCGGTGAACACGCCGAGCACGCCAGGTAGCTCGGTGGCGAGGTCGATGTTGATCGAGTCGATCTCGGCGTGGGCCATGATGGAGCGGACGAACGTTGCGTGGGCTGCATCGAGATCGAGGTTGTCGATGTAGGTTCCCAGCCCGGTGAGAAAATGGGGATCCTCGGTCCGCCGGACCGGACGTCTCGCGAGTTTCATCTCGGCTGATCAGTCGTAGATGATGACACTGCGAATGTTCTTCCCGTCGCGCATGTCTTGGTACCCCTCGTTTATTTCTTCGAGCGTGTAGGTCTTGGTCACGAGCTCGTCGAGCATCAGATGGCCTCTGCGGTAGAGATCCAGGAGCTGAGGAATCTGGGTTCGCGGGTTGCTCGATCCAAAGAGTGATCCGACGACCTGCTTTTCGTAAAGCGCGAGTTCGAACAGTGACATTTCAACCGTGGTCTCGTCGGGGTGGCCGATTGCGGTGACCACGACTCGGCCCTTCTTGCCGCAAAGGCTGAGGGCCTGGGAGATGTAACTGCCCTCGGCCACGCCCGTGGTGATGATGACCTTGTCGGCCAGTTGCCCTCGGGTCATCTCGCTGACGATCTCCCACGCCGCATCGGTGTCAGCGCATGCGTGGGTTGCAACGAACTCTTCGGCTTTTTCCCATTTTCCTTGGACGGGGTCGATGGCGACAATTGCCTTCGCCCCGGCAATTCGGGCTCCTTGGATCGCGTTCATGCCGATGCCGCCGCAGCCCATCACAACGACCACGTCGCCGGGTTTGACCTCACCGGTATTGACCGCACTGCCGAATCCGGTGGCGACACCGCAGCCGACGAGTGCTGCCCGGTCGAGAGGGATGTCGGAATCTATCTTCACCACGGAGTCCTTACTGACCACCGTGTAGGGGCAGAAGGTGCCGAGGATGCACATCTGGCCAACATCTTGCCCTCTCGCATGGAATCGGTACGTCCCATCGAGCTGCGGCCCGAGAACGATGCCGGCGCCCAGATCGCAGAGGTTCGACATTCCAGACGAGCAGTACCGGCACGTTCCGCACGATGGGATGAACGCGAGGACCACGTGATCGCCGATCGCAAGGTCGTCGACACCGGGTCCTACCTTTTCGATGACGCCTGCTCCCTCGTGTCCGCCGATGACGGGGAATGGAATGGGGATGTCGCCGGTGCGTAGGTGTTCATCGGAGTGGCAAAGCCCAGAGGCCGCGAGTTTGATCATGACCTCGCCTTGCTTGGGGTCATCGAGTTCGACCTCTTCGACGCTCCAGTCTTGGTCGAGACCCCACAAGATGGCTGCTTTGGTTTTCATGGTTGAGCTCCTATCGAGCGTTCGTCAGGGCCGTTCGGCGGCCCAGGCCTGTAGGTCCTTGATCTGGGTGTAGCCGCCGACGCCTTCGACGATTCCTTCGGTCCGCGCGTCATGAATACAGTCGACGGGACACGTCGGAATGCAGAGAGCGCAGTCGATGCAGTCGTCGAGGACGATGGCGAACCGGCCGAGGAAGTCATCGGCCACCTTGTAGATCGCGTCGACCTTTCCGGGGCACGCGTGCTCACAGGCGCCGCAGCCGATGCAGGTCGCATCGATATAGAAGTGGCCGGGTGTCCTTGCCATCGAGTCAGCCTTCTGGCCAAGTTGTTGTGAAGCTCGCGCAGTTGTTGATGAAATGCTGAATCGTTTGGTTGAACCGGTAGAACGCGTCGCGGTTGAGTGGATCGTGTGACCACAAGCGAATCGGAGTTCCCGGCATCGACAGACGATTCAATGTGTGATCCAGACCGGGCTGGCCTTGCCCGTCGAAGATGCTGTCGACCATCTCCCGCCACGTCTCGAGGTCCGTTTCGAGAATGAAGTCGGCCTCAGGCTCATCGGCCACGGTCACTTCCCTGATCCCGGTGACGTCGAACTCGTCGAAGACGAACTGGCAGCGCCACTCCTCGTCGTTCGGCCCGTCCCAGATGGTCAGCTGGGCAACGCAGTCGCACGCTCCGAGCTTCTCGAAGTGATCGCGCTGTTCGGTCATCTTCGCCGCGAGCGCCTCGAACCAGTGCGTCGAGGGAAAGGGGACTGTTTCGGAGTCGATTGCTCGCTCGGTCGCAGCGGACTCGGCGGCCATCACGCTGCCCAGGGGTATTCGAGGGGGATCGTGCACTTCTCGCGTCGATCGAAACCGGCTCGGTCGCAGCGTTGGAGGTACTCCTCGACGATCGTTGCCCAGAGGAAGGTGACGCCTTCCATACCGTCGTCGATGTGCTTGATGCCGTCACCCATCAGCACGGCAAGGGGCTCGAGGATGTAGGGGTCGGTCAAGGCGGTGAGGATGATTTGTTCGCCGAGGTCAGCGAAGGCGTGCATATCAGTCAACGCTGCCTGTTGATCAGGGGCGGCCTCGAGGTAGGACTTGAGCTCGAGGGTTCCGTACGACACATGGCGTGCTTCGTCTTGCATGCACAAGCGGAAGATTTCCTTGTCGACGTGCGTCTTCGAGAGGAATTCGCCGGCCCGGAAGATCGACAGGACGAGTCCTTCACCGAGGACGTTGAGCAGGAAGGTTCCTTGAGAATGCGTCGGCGATTCAAGGATCGCCTTCAGCGCCCATTCGAATGCAGGGCTCGGATGCAGCAGACCGCCTCCACCGGCAATCGCCCGCTTGCGGAACACTTCCATGTGGCGAGCCTCGTCCATCATCTGGCTGACGAGGAAGTTCTTTGCTTCGAAGAAGTCTGGTGCGATCCGATAGATCCAGCGCGACGGAAAGTCGCCGGCGACGAACTCGACCTCGGTCAGGAACGTGGAGAGTTGGCAGGTTGCGATCTCCAGATCTTCGCTCGCCGGTTTCAGCTCGTGCCAGGGAATGTCGGTCGTCGAGTTCCACTGGCGGACCTTTGCCTCTTCGTACAAGGTTTCGAGGTTGTCGGACCACACGTGCATCTTGGCGAGTACGTCATATTCGTCGATGACGGGAAGCTGATCGGCATAGCGATCACGCACTGATCCGCGCGGGGCGAAATTCCGAAACTCGGTGACTTCCGGGATCGTGCCGTAGGCCTTGGACCGGTTCATGTCGGTGTACGTGAGGCCGCGGGAACTCGGCTTGACCTTTGTTCCCCAGTTCGATCCTTCGAGGTCCATCCACCCGAGATCAAAACTGCCGCGGTCGAGTCGATCGAGGTTCTTCTGAAGAAGTTCCCCCCACTGTTGGTGCACGTTGCGGTAGCGGTGGATGTATTCCCGCGTGTCGGTGGCGATCGCCGGGTCCGACATCGCATCGGTCGGGAGTGGCGCAAGATCGCCAACGATGTTTTCTACAGACGTCATGGTGAGTTCCTCGCTTTGGAAGGGTCAGTCAGTGAGAAGGTCGGTTCGACCCTCTGACTCGAGTCGTTGGCGGTAGTTCGGAAACAGGGATCGGGCAAGCGGGACGAGCTTCAGAATCTTTGGGATTGGCCCCTTTGCCCGCATCTCCCCCTTCGCCAGCGCCGTCGAGATATTCACGTTGCCGAGCCAGAACTGGTGGCCGACGTCGGCGGACATGAGCATCTGCACCGTTGGCTTGGTGTCAGGCGCAGCATCGCCCCGGTAAACCGTTCGGTTCGGCATGTCGACAGTCAGGGTCGAATCGGGGTTCGAGTAGACGAGTTTCAGGATCACACCTGACGCTGCGAACTTTGGCCCGACCTCCTCGTCGGCCATGGCCGAGTCGAAGATGCCTCCGATGTAGTCGTACACTTCGTCGGCGTCTTTGAATGAGGTCATGGATCTCCAGTCGGGTAACTGCCTCCAATGTGACGCATGTCTCGCCCCAGCGGAAGAGCCGACAAGGCCAACTTCTGGCCCGTGAGGGCCACCGCCGACTCAGTCCTGAGGTGGATGATGTGGCTCGGCCGGGATGTCGAGGAGCCCAGATCGACCAGCAAGAGCGACAGCTTCGATTCTCGTTTCGACCCCGAGTCGTTCGAGAAGTCCTGCCACGGCCCGTTTCGCCGTCCGTTCAGAGACGTTGAGTTCGTCTGCGAGTTGTTTCAGCTCAGCACCGGTAGAGATCCGGCGAAGGATCCAGGTTTCGCGGCTTGTCAACTCGGGTGGAGGAGTTCGAGACCCGATCAGATCGACCAGCACGGCTCGGGGCAGCACGGTCCACCCTGAGGCGACGGAGAGTAGAGGGCCAAGCAATTCTGCGGGGTCAGATGTCTTGGGTAGAAAGCCGTCGGCGCCGTTGACAAGTGCAGCGCGAATGCGCCCGAGGTCGTTGCTCCCAGAGACGATGAGAGTCCTGAGTGAAGGGTCAGTGATGCGCAGCGCCGCCATCACCTGCTCGCCCGAACGTGTGGGCATAGAAAGATCGATGATGGCGACGTCTGGCTTCTCTCGGATCACGAGGTCTTCGGCCTCGAACGGGTCAGAGGTGGCACCCACGACGACGAGACGTTTGTCTGACGCTGCATTGAGCAGCACCGCGAGCCCCCGTGTGAAGAGACCATGGTCATCGATCACCACCACACGCGTCGGTTGGCGAGTTGTCTCAGGTGCCAGCTCGTCCATGAACTCGATCATGCCACCGGGTCTACGATCTGGCACGTGACGTACCCAGAGCCTGCCGCCCTTCGACGCCAAGAAATCGTCGAACGGACGATCGCCCGCGTCAGGGTCGGAGTCGTGACTGGCGCGTACTTGCTGGTTCTGTTGGGAGGCGACGACAGTCGGTCATACATGAACGCTGCCGTGGTCATCATCAGCGCTGCCGCCGTCTATGCCGTTCTGATGACGCTCCCGTCGCTCGCCTTGTCTCGGCATGCATCTTCGATAATCGACCTGATCTTCACGGTGGGCATCATTGCGTCGACCGGCGCTGG
This sequence comes from Acidimicrobiales bacterium, assembly GCA_038212405.1. Taxonomy (GTDB): domain Bacteria; phylum Actinomycetota; class Acidimicrobiia; order Acidimicrobiales; family SZUA-35; genus JBBQUN01. The sequence continues at coordinate 5,694 of JBBQUN010000057.1, forward strand.
TCGTAGTCCGGCGATCGGCATTCTGTTCCTTGTGGTGGCGTCGACAGCCTTGCGATTTTCACCTGTCGTCGCTCGCGTGACGGCCATTGCCGGCAGCATCTCGCTGGCACTCGTCGTCATCTGGACGCCAAGACCAGATCTTCCCATCGCTCTACGCATCGAGGTCACTCTCGGCTGGTCCGTGACTCTGCTGTTTGCGGCCGTCCTGAGCGCGCTTCTAGCTGATCTGGAGTCGCGTGAGCGGACCGAACTCTTGGTCGCCCGCGAGCGTGCTACGGCATTGGCCGAGGCCGATGCCGCACGTCGTCGGACCCTCAGCATGGTCGCCCACGACTTGACCCCACCGATTGCCGCGATCCAAGGAATCGGCCGCACATTGACTGACCCGTCGGTTCAACTAGCCGACGGAGCGCGATCTGAGGCCCTGGCCATTCTGCTTGAACACGCCAGTCATCTCCAAGGCTTCACAGCCTCGATCCGCGATGTTGCCCATGCTGGCGATCTCACCAAGCTCCAGAGACCTCGAACAGTACGGGTCGATCTCCACCAGTTCCTCGAAGGCGTGTGCCGACTCGAAGCCTTCGGCCCCGAGCGCAAGGTTTCCCTAGAAATCATCGGTTCGCTACCCGAAGTCGAAGTCGACTCTCAGAAACTCCGTCGGATCCTGATCAACCTGATCGAGAATGCGCTTCGTCATAGCCCGAGCGACCAGCCGGTGGTCGTCACCGCACGAGAGTCGACTGTCGGCGTTGCGCTCACCGTCGCCGACCTCGGGCCTGGTATCGCTGAGTCAGCGATCGACAAAGTGTTCACGGCCAATTGGCAAGGTGAAGCGAACACAGGTGAACTCGGACTCGGCCTCTGGATCGTCGCCGAATTCACCAGGGAGCTGGGTGGCACAGTCACGGCGACGAATGTGCCATCGGGCGGTCTCGAGGTGACCGTAGGGTTCCCTCGTGCGCAAGGCCCTCCGGTTTACGGTCCTTGAGCGACGTGCCCTCGATCACCGACGAGCGGTGCTCGGTGATGTCGCCTTTTAGTCCGCCGGACCATCGTTCGGAATGTTGCTGGCGCCGATGTATGAGAAAAGCATGAGGAATTCCCACTACTGGACGGACTCAACGGCACTGGCCGGACGGTTCGGCTCGAGTAAGCCTTACTCAGGGGTACCAGACGGACGCAACGACACCAGATGACACGAGTTCAATCGAACTGGGGGTCAGGAGGTCGGGAGTTCGAATCTCCCCAGCCCGACTAGAGTTTCCGCAGGTAAACGGCCTGCGGAGGCTCCAGGCACAGTGTGGAATGTCGGCCAGGAAGCCAATCGGGAAGCCAATACCCCGAAAGGCAGCCATGACAACCAACACGAACATGACCAAGCAGGACATCGCCACGTTGCGGCGAATCTTGTGCGAACTGCACGCCGCACTCGAAGACGCAGCGCAACCCGATCTCGATGACCTTGACGCCGTGGCAGAGTCCGGAGCGCTCGAGGTCTTCGGTCTGGCGCTTGCGATCCAGGCCCGGGCATCGAGCTTCACGGGCAGTGTCGCCACCGAGCAGGACTACCGGACGGCGGTGGCCATCGTCGAGCAGGCGAACACGGGATCGAGCTTCACTGAAAGGGCCGAGGTCGGCTGCAAGGCTGCAAGGGAGATCATCGAAGCTGGCGGGGCCGTGGAACTTCGCCGGCTTGGCCACGAGGCCCTGACGGCGGTGGAGGCGATGCGTCCAGCGATCGAACGTTTCGCCGAGATACGCAGGGCCTTGCATACCGAGCGGGCGCGGTTGGTCGGGACGGGACGCGAAGAGGTCGAAGCAGCAGAGATGGCAGCCGAGTTCCTCGGTTTGTACTGTGATCCGCTGGCCGACGCCGAGTTCCTCGGCGATGATCTGGCTGATACCGCCTGCTGATACCGGGCCTCGAGACCCCGAACCGATAGGACGCGACTGTGCCCCCGACCCGAGGCCGGGGGCACAGTCGCGTTCCTGCCGCTGTGTGCCGGTGCGGCGGCCGATCATCTGGCCTGGTTTTCGGACGAACAGTGAATCTGTTCTAGGGTGCAGCCAGCAACGACGCAAACGGAGAGAACCTCGCACTCGTTCTCGTCGGTGTCTGTTCGACAGGGGCCACGCCGGCGTTGCCAGGAGCGACCGGTTGGAGCTCAACAGGTCGACGGAATGACTGCCAGCAGGCCCATTTGCCGCCACCTTGGTTATTGCACGTGAGGTAGCTGCCGTCCTTGGTCCTGCAGGTGAAGCTGCCGTCTTCATCGGTGTAGACAACGGGATTGGCGTCGGTTCCCAGGCATTGGCTGAAGAGATTGTCAACCTGTCGATCGCTTTGGGCCTTGGCGCTGGCTGCCCCAGCGCCAAGGCCGAGCACGACGGCAATGGTGGCGAGAGCTGCAAAGGCTCTGGTGATGTGCTTGCTCATTTGAATTGTCCCCTCCTTGGGCCAGCGGGGTCGCTGACATGAGCAGCATCGACTGCGCGCACGAGAGCCGAATCGGGGAGGTCCCCTGGTATCCGACATCGCCATAGGGGTAGGGGCCGTGTCATCACCGGTCCCGATGGGGCACCGTCGATCACGGACGCCGTGGTGGTCGCCCTGAACGGCGCGGCAAACCGTGACGTGCTGCGATCTGAGGAATGGTTGTTCGTGCGTACCCGAACTCCTCGGCCAGCGAGGCCACGGTGTCGTACCTGCGTTCCTGGTAGGCCCGCAGCATTGCCGTGTGGTCGCGTCGTGGACGACGATTGTGGCCCGCACCCACGGCGATCTTCCGGACCATCGAGACCGAGACACCGTGGCGGGCGGCGATCATCGGCATCGGCTCGGGCGGCTCGGCCAGGCAATCGCGCAGAACGGCCTTGCGGTCGAAAGCGACACGCCCGCGACTCAGAGCTCGTCTCCTTGCGATGCGTTGCACGAGACTCACCGACACGCCGTGCAGCTCGGCGATGTCTTCCACTCGCAGGTCTCGGCGATGTTCGTAGTCGTGGGCGATCTGGTCGGCGATGTCGTCGGGCGTCCGATTCCACATGCACACCCATCGGCGCAGGCGTTCGCCGCGTGAGCAGCTACTCGGCCAGGCCGGACTCGAGCCGGGCAATGATTTCGAGAGTCTCGATGAGCGAGCGCTCACGCTGCGCCGGCGTCAGGTCGCGTCGATAGTCGAGGTCCACCAATCGCATGCGCGCTCCTTCGAGTTGCGCCTGCAACACACGACGTGGATCAGACCTGCGTCCCATGGCCCAGACACTACGGGCGCCGTGAGACAGACGAAGGGTCGGGGCCTGTCCCCAAGCGAGTCGATCCGCCGAGAACTAGCGTCGCCATCAGGTAGTCAACCAAGGGGGTCTGCGATGGCAGGCGAGGTCTACAAGCGCAACGATGGCAAGTGGGCATTCCGGGTCAAGGCGGCCAATGGCCAGATCGTCGCCACCGACGGAAGCCAGGGATATGAGACCAAAGCTGGTGCTCGCTCGACGCTCGAGAAGCTGATCACAGGCGAATACGACGGGGCCATCACCGAGGTCGACTGACTCCACACCCTCGACGGGCACTTAAGCAACGGAAGGGGTAACTTCACCCGCTTGCTCAAACGCTTCGAGACATCTACGGTCCGTGTCCAAGCGAATGGGGAGAACATGCGGCGGATTTGTGTGGCAATCGTGGCCCTGGCCTTGGCGTTCTCAGGGGCGCTTCAGGTGGGTGCAGCGAGCGGCGGGCCAATATCGAGCGCCCAGTCGGTCGACGAGGTTCTGTCGGCATACGACTACAGGACGTCGGATGGCGACATTCTTCGGCTCTACCAGGCCTTCTTCAAACGACTCCCGGACGTCGAGGGAACCAGGTACTGGATCGGGATAGCTCGCAGCGGAAAAAGCCTCGACGAGATCGCTGGCTGGTTCGCCGACTCGGATGAGTTCAAGAACACCTACGGCTCGGTCACCGATCGCCGGTTCCTCGAAATTGTCTACGGAAACGTCCTCGGCCGCAGCTACGACCAAGGCGGCTTCGACTACTGGCTCGCCCAGCTCCAGACGAAGCTGACTCGGGGCGGTGTTGTGCGTTGGGTTGCAGCAAACGACGAGTTCGTGGTGCTCTATCCGTTCGCGCCGGTGGCATCACCAGCCTCGGTCCCCCCGATACCGACACCAACCACGGTGGCGACAACCACACCAACCACGGTGGCAACAACCACACCAACCACGGTGGCGACAACCACACCAACCACGGTGGCGACAACCACACCAACCACGGTGGCGACAACCACACCAACCACGGTGGCGACAACCACACCCACGACTGCCGGACCTCCAGGCAATCCTGGCAACACGAAGAACTGCCCTGATTTCTCGACCCACGCCCAAGCCCAAGCCTGGTTCGACCTTTACTTCCCGTTCTACGGTGACGTCGCTGGGCTTGACTCTGATAGCGATGGGATCGCTTGCGAGGGACTTCTCTAGCCCTGGTTGGTCTTTCGCTGATCAAGTTCGAGGAGCCAAGAAGGCAGTCCAGACCGCGCAGCCGTGGAATCGTTGCGGTTCTGACTTCGCTTGTTTTGCTCGTCACGCTGGCGCAGCCCACGGACGCCCAAGCTGGCATGACGGCAGAGGATGCCTATGTCCGCTCGGTCTACAGCCTCTTCCTCGGTCGGGAGCCCTCAAGCTCGGACCTAAGCAACGCAGTGCAAATAGTCCGATTCTCCGGACGTGAGGCACTCACGCAAGTGTTGTCGACGTCGCCCGAATGGGCTGGCGTCGTGGTCGATCAGCTCTACACCAGCGCCCTGGACCGCACACCGGACGCCCAGGGACGCAGCTATTGGGTGAGTCGGCTCGCAGCCGGTGAGCGAACCAAGGCAATCAGCGTGTCCATCTACGGCTCCGACGAGGCTCGCCAGAGTGCGGGATCCGATGTCGCCTACGTCGAGGACCTCTACACCCGCATCCTCAGCCGGCCACCCGACGAAGCCGGGCTGCACTTCTGGACCACCCTGCTCACCGAAGGGACGTCGCCGACAGCCATCGTCGATGGCCTGTGGGACTCCGTCGAGTTCCGGCGCATTCGCGTGGCCACCACATACCGCCAGGTCCTTGGCCGAGAACCAGACTCGGGCGGCCTGGCTCACTGGTCCGAGCAGCTTCTCTCGATCGACGAGGTTCGACTCGCTGCATGGCTGGCTGCGTCCGACGAGTTCTACCGACGCTCACAGGACACGGCGTCGCCGCCCGATACTGGACCAGAGCCGATCCCCGACCCTGAGCTCGAGCCACAGACAATCCCGCGTTCCATCGACGCCGACCTCACCATCGAGTTCTTGCTCGGCGTCGTCGTGGTCGCTGACGAGCAGGTCGTGGACTACCAGCGCAGCGACTGGCGCCACTGGTCAGACCTCGATGGCAACGGCTGCGACACAAGGTGTGAGGTACTCGAGGATGAACTCGTGGCCTCGGTACCTGCGCTCCTCGGAAACCCCGGCTATATCTCGATCTACGACGGCGAGGTCTTCCCGACCAGCGACACCTCATCGATGGATCTGGACCATGTTGTTGCACTCAGCGAGGCCGCGCGATCTGGTGGCCAAGCCTGGAACCCCGACAAGAAGGAACAGTTCGCGAACGATCTGGGCTGGTATGGATCACTCGTGCTGGTCTCTGCATCATCGAACCGGTCCAAAAGTGACCGCGATCCGGCCTCGTGGCTCCCATCGGCCGGCGCCACCGATGCTGGCGTGACCTGTCGCTATCTCCACGATTGGTTGAGCGTCAAGTACCGCTGGGACCTGGCTGTCGACCCCGCCGAGCAAACCGCGATCGTGAACGTGGCAGCATCTCGAGGGTGTTGAAGGTCGAGCGGAGGGAACCGATCCTCCACGACAGGGTGCTATGCGGCTTGGCGTCGCTCCTTCACGAGCCGCTGACGCTCACGCGGTGTCGTTCCCGACCAGATGCCATCACGTTCGACACCGCCCGGCGCAGGCGCTGCCATGGCCGCCTCGTGGCATTGAGCAGCAACGGGGCACCGATTGCAGAACGCTCGTGCTGGCTCAGGGTCGCCCGACTGCTCGAGAAAGAACACTTCGGCGCCGACGCCACGGCACGCTGCCAGGTCGTGCCAGGCCGGGCGGATGATGGCGAACTCGGACGGTCGGCTACCGAGGATGCCGAGATGATCGATCGATGAACACACGCCAGCACCTCAAAACACATATTCGGATACGTGCTTCCAATGTTACAGATTCCCGGCTGGTGTGGTAGCCGCCGCTATCGGGCCACAGTGAGAGGGAGCGTGCTGTAGCCGACGCTCCAGTCATTGCTGAACTCGCCGCCGCGGATCGTAACCTCGATCGAGACCGTCTCGAAGATCACCCCGTCGTCCGCTTTGGCGGGCTTGAAGAACGCTCGGACGCGCGGCTCCAGCTCCGGGAACGGTTCGTCTGGATCCATCTCATCATCGACGTCGGCGAAGTCATCCGGGTCGTCGTCGACGATGTCGGCGTACATCTCGAGTTCTTCCTCAAGAGACGGTCGTCGTCTACGCTTCATTGGTCCACATCCCAGGCTGATGCGATTCTCCATACCCCGTCATCATCGACAGGGTACAGCACGACCTTGAGCCGGCGCCCGTCAGTAGTCAAGCCCCACACAAAGAGCCTGCGCCCTCGCTCAGGGTCGTAGTCCCAACGCATGGACAGGTGTGCGCCGAGGAGAATCGCCTCCTTGACCTCCTCAAGGGAGAGGTCGTGCTTTGAATGCAGCTTCTCGAGCACCTTGCGAGAGATCCTCAGCGTGGCAATGTATTCGTGGGGTGGGCGATCCTTCGCCATCGGTCAACGAGGCTCGGTGGCACTCATCAAGGTTTGCAGGAGCGCCCGAGGTCCAGCGACACCGAGCGAACTGTCGAAAACGCAACCGATGAACTCACAATCGCGAAACCCCATCGCGCCGAACACTTGCGGACGGTTGTCGGGTATCTCCCAGAGAAACGCCTCAGCAGGCCCGGGGAAAGTGCAGTTGATCACAGTCAGTTCGCCGAGTAGCGCCATCACGCCTGGGCCGATGAGCCGACACTGCTCGAACCTCACCCCCTCGATGATCGGCGATTTCAGGAACAGCTTTGGCAGCCAAACCACATCGCTCTTGAACCCCTCCGGTGGAACGATCGTGTCGTCACGGTTAGTCATCGCTATTCCAATCCGTTCTTGCGGCGCAGCGAGCGCACGGGATCACTGGTGATCTGCTGGTCGTCCGACTCCGCTCGCCCTGTGCCGTATGCCGGGCAGTAGTTGCCGCTCATCGCCCGTTTGTAGCCCGTTGGCGAGGCATGTGCCAGAAGTCGCGTCAACTGTCGTTTGCCGTGATGACGACTCCCAAGTCGGTGAGCCTTCGCTCGGTGGCTCAGTAGTCGGCGCCGATCGTCGGAGGCATGCGCAATCCGATTCGGTAGTAAACGGTACCAACAGCGTCTATTTACTTTCGAGGACGCCCGCTTACGTGTGGTTCGGCCAGCTTCACGCCGATGCCACGTCGAGCTCGAGCGACGACAACACGGCTTTGACGGTCGATGCGTGCCACTTCCCACCCTTGGCCGTCTGGATCCCCTGCTCGGTCAGCCGGGCGGCGATCGCACGCAGGCTGAGCCCGTCATCGGACAGCGCCTTCACGAGCTGGCGAGTCTCGTCGGGCAGCTCGACCGGTCGCCCCAAGCGCACACCCTCGGCCTTGCGCTGAGCGAGCGCGGCCTTGGTGCGCTCGCCGATGACCATGCGCTCCCACTCACTCACCGAGCCGAGCACGTTGGCCACCAGGCGCCCGCCCGCAGTCGTGGTGTCCACGTCGGCATCGAGGATGACCAGCGACCAGCGGGCGCGGTCAGCCCGGTCGAGGAGTGCTGCCGGATGCCAACTGACCGATCGATGGGCCCTTCGAAGTCCTGAATGGCTATGCACTGGCGTGTGGACATCATGCATTCGATCGGAGTGCATAACCGCCTCGAAACCGTTTGTGCTGGTCAGAGCTTCGACGAATCCGACATAAGGGTAATAATGTTGAATTCGACCCTGTTTCCCCTGGTCGGAGCGCTTTGCAGTATGCAGCCTGATCGAGCGCAACGCAACCGTGGATCGATGGGTCGCGGTGAGCGGGATGGCGTCGCCCTCGTCGCCGAACATCGTCGTGTTCGCAGCCGAGCACCGTCTTGTGAGGAAGGTCGGACGTCGTGTTCGCAGCGCTGGACATCCTCGTGTGTAGGTGATCGGACTCGAGGCCCGTGGGGAATGGGTGGCAGGGGGGTGGCCGCCGCAACCGAGGCCCCACCCTGCTCGGCGCAGGCCACCCCGGGGTCGGTGATCGAGGCAAGGCACCCCCTCCCATCGGCAGGACACACGCGCGCGCGACCGGGGGTGTGCCCAGGGGCGGGGGTGGGTGGAGTGGTGTAGTTGCGCTCACATTCGTGTGGGGTTCGGGCGCTTGCTGGCAGTGTGGACAATGTGGACATGTGGACAATGTGGACAGTCCACATTGCGGTCTGTCTCTTGTACTTCCCAAGTCAACTTTATCTATCTATATATGCAGGTCAGAGCGCTGGCCATTTCAGTGCTTGCCGACAGCGCCGCGTCCACGATGTGGACTGTCCACATTTGTCCACATCGTGGACGCGGCGCTGAGCGCTCCTATACCGGCATGCTTTCGCCGGGAGCGAAGAGGCCGTCACTCGTGACAACTACCCACCCTCGAGCGATAGCCGCTTCGGCCGCATCCTCTTCGTCCACACCACCTCGGACCCTGCTGTGCGCCGTTCGCCAAGCTGCAGGCAGAGTGATCGGGTTGTCTGAGCGATGCACGGCCCTCGCGATGGCCCGAGCGCCCTTGCTGAGCGCGTTGCGCTCATCGGTATCGATAGTTGCCTGGTGCGTGCGGGTTGCGCGCTCCTCGGCACTTCGGGTGGATTCTTCGAACCGCTTGCGCTTCTCGGCGCTGCTGGCCGCAGCGATTGATTGTTGGACAGCGTTGGATGTCCTCACCAGCATCCTCGCCAGGTCGCGATCTTCCATGGTGACGTCGGTTCGGCCGTCCAGTAGCGCGAGCAGGCAGGCGAACTTCAGTTGGATCAGGAGAGAGTGCCCGCCGAGTTCGTCGACGACGCCGGACGAGTTTGCGAGAAACCGAGACTCCTCGATCTCGTCCTTGATCCCGGGCGCGTAGTCGAAGGTGTGGACCTTCTCGTGTCCGTAGGTGGCCGGCGGTTCAAAGTTCAAAGACCCGGGCCACTCCGGTTTCGTTCGCTGTATCGATGGGTCGACCGCTCGCAGCCAACAGAAGCGCTGGGGGGTTCCCCCGTCGCTGTCGGCGAGAATGGCAGCGGCCTTCAATGGTTGGAAGCCGGCCACGACAGCGAGCCTGTAGGTGCCCCCAGGCACATGTCGGTTCCGATCTGCCGAAGCGTTGGCCTGCCCGAGCTGTGCGCCAGACCATGCCGACCTGATGGCTTCCATGAGCGTGGTCCCGTTGCGCTGGCCGAGCTTGGCGAGAACCTCGCCTTCGTCGATGACGAACAGTGCCGCAGGGGGATCACAGCGGACCCTCTCCATCTTGGTCTTCTTGCCATCGTTGACCGACTTCGTCTCGAAGAAACACTCCGCCATGCCTTCACCAGAACCGACGGCAAGCCCGTCTCGCTTGAGGTAGCGCTCGGGTGCTGGCAGCAACTCGCGTGCCACGCTCATCGCCTGCGTCTTCCCGGAGCCGGAAGGACCGATGATTGCGACAATGACGTTGAGCGGGGCTGGCCCGCCGGTCACCGGCGGCAATTGCCACTTCGGTGGGGTGAGGTACGCCACCCTGGCCAAGACCGACCCGAGCAGTGCATCTGCGCCGATCATCCTGCTGTGCGCAGCTTGGCGAATGTGTCGGAGCGTCGGCCGAGAATTCCAGAACTCATCGGGAAGGTTTGGCAATGCTGCCGGTGCCGAGCCAACCTCGGCTGCGGCAGCCGAGGTTGGCTCGGTCGCAGCCACGAGACGCTTCGCTCCCGACAGACCCCGATCGAACTCGGCGCCCGCCACCTCGGGAGATCGTGTGCCGTCGGCGGTCACCGCGGCGACGAACTCGGCACGCAGTCTGTCGAGAGCGGCGCCTGCCCCCGCGAGCTTGAACGAGTCGAGGCGAACGAGTGCGTTCTGCGTCGTCATCGCGGAGTCGTGACGGCTGGCCTTGCGAGTCTGCCATCCATCGAGAGCCTGCGCCACCGTCGGGTGCCATGTCGGGTCGTGACTCCGCTCGTTGTGCCACTGCAACGGTTCGGACCGGACAACCGTCGTTGTCGACGGCGCAGCCATCACCCGCAGCCACTCGTGCGGCAGGTAGGGAAGTTCGTCAGGGTGGGGCAGCGTCTCGAGGATCTCGCCCGATTCCTCGTCGATGGCTTGGTACTCGGTTCCGGTGCTCGGGTTGATTGACGGCGGCGCCATTGCGTAGCGGTGATGACGTTGGACGATGTCGACGTGGGTGATGTTGTTCGCCAACTCGGTGATGTCGTCCACCAGTTCGAGCCCAGTTGGGATCTGGTAGAGGCGAATGCCCGACGTCAACCCCCGTGCGGTGAGCCATGTCGTCGGCGGCAGGTCGGGAAGAGAATGCTGGGTCTGGAACGATGCCAGGTGGTCAGCACCTCGTTTCTCGCCGTAGTGGTCGACATCGATGCCGACGACGCCGACGGGCATGCGTACGGCGATGTTCCAGTCGGCACGGTGCTGCACCCATTTCGACACGTCGCCCTCGGCTGCGTCGACACCCGCCCGCCCTGTCAACCCTGATTCGGGTGGCGACTTCTTGGCCGGCGGAATCGGGACGACGGGCCATTCTCGGCGGAGGTACTCGAGTGCGAAGGAGCCGAACGGACGCGATTCCACAGTTGACTCGGCGATCTCGCGATCAGGTTGTTGCGTTTCCTCGCCGTCTCGAAGCGCCGCGAGCAGCGCCACCTCGTCGCTGGTCAACGTCGCGCAGGCATCGACACACCCAGTGATGATGTTGTTGAGCGGGGCCAGCGAGGTCTCGGACTCGTCGGCGATGTCGATGCGGAAGAGAACCTCTCGGCCCTGTCCGCTCTTCACTGCGGGCCCGGCCATCATCCGATCGATCATCGACATGTCGGCGTCACCTGCGCCCGCCCTCATGCGATCGACGTCGCCGAGCTCGAGCCGTAACTGGCGGACACCGTTGACTCCGACGACGACGGCGTGACCCGACGACGATCGAGCTGGCCGAACATCAGTCAACAGATGGTCGGGATCTCTCGGCGTCGCATCGGGCTGCAGAGCAACAACACGCATGCCCATCTCGAAGGCGGTGATGGCGAGGGCAAGACGCTCGTCTTGGATGGTGGTTGCCGTCATGCGGCACCCCCGATCCAGCGCGCCGGCATCGAGTAGATCGTGGCGTGGCGCATGCCGTTCGCCGCGATGTAGTCGGCAATGGCGACGCCGTGGACTTCGGCGATGATGCGATCGGGAGCACCCCAATCGCTGTAGGTGGGAACGACCACGAGGCCCTTGGTGTCAGCGACGGTGACGTCGGCCTCGATGGCCTTGAGCACGTTCTCCCGCACGATGTCGAGGCGCCGAACGACCCGATCCTGTGCGGTAAGATGGATACCGGAAACGCGGTACATCTTGAAGTCGGCCGAGCCCTCTGGTGCCATCCGGGGGGCTTCGCCGTCTCGGGGGCTCACTGCGCCACCTTGAGGGTCGGCGCACCGAAGCAGTAGACGAGGACCGCCGTCGGGCCGCCGGGCTCGCGAGGTTGCGTGAGGAGGACCGGGGTCCAATCCCCATCGACGACAGCGTCAACGGCAGCACGGTAGGCGCCACCGTCACACGGAACTGCAACGAACGGACAACCGTCGATCGCCGCAACAGAGCGTGTGGCCTCGCACTCGACAGCCAACAGCGACACCCTCTGAAACGAGACATTCGCTGTCTGGTTCTTGACCAGTCGGAGAGCCTTGTCCATTCGCTCCCCGAGGGCGCTCAGCCGTTCGTCCGACACATCTGGTTCGAGCAGCTCGGCTGTCACGAGGTTCGCATAGGCAGCTTCGATGAACTCGTGCTCAGAGCGATGGTCACCGAGGGAGAGCGACAGATCGAGGCCGAGCGAGCGAGCGTAGAAGCCGAGGGGCTCGAGGTTGATAGCGTGGTAGGGCAGCGTGGCGTGTAGATCATCCAACTTGGCGCCCTCCTGCTTGCCGGGGCGGGGGGTGCCGCGCGTCGGGCCAGTCATGCCGAAACCTGCTCGTGGTCGCCTGTTTGGTTGGCGGCAAGTAGGGCATTGATGGCGTCGATGTGGATGCGGCGGGATCTGCCGATGCGGTACGAGGGGAGTTCCCCTCGGTCCATCAGGTTGTAGATCGTCTGCCGGCTGACGGACAGCAGCTCCGCGACCTCGGTCGGGGAGTAGACCAGCCGCTCACGGCTCAGCGAAGGATATGAAGACATAGCGAAGCGCACCTTTTGGGTTGCGCTGGCTGCCCGTTTCCAACGTCCGTGCGAGTCGCACTAGATCTTCCCCACGACCAACCCCTTGGGGTCGGCACCTAGCGGTGTGGCGGGGGGCCTGGTTGGGCACCATTGTACGGCAGCCGACACACGGTGTGGTGAACGTCCGCACTCACTCGACGTAGGGCACCCGCTTGAAGTTCCAACTGCCCCGCTTGGAGCAGCTCCAGCATGTGAACCCACCAGGCCCCAACGGGAACCTGCCATCGCGCTTCTTTCCGTACTCGTCGGTCGGCAGGATCTCGAAGAACACCTCGACCTTCTTGGCCGACCTGACCCAACCTCGCCAGCGAGTGCCGTCCCCAAGTCGGAAGTCGACCCGCAACAGCGCCGAGCACTTTGGGTCCACGCACCGAAGGAGATCTGACGTGTCGACAGGGGTGCTCTCGAAGAAGCGCGCCCTGGGATGATCGATGGCTGACCAGTCGAGTTTCGTTGACTTGATGCGCTTCATCTTGCTCCACCCATGTTGCGGTGGTCGTCGTCGAACAATGCGTCGTTCATTGCGTCTGCTGCCTGCTTTCGGGCGGCAGGCATGAGGTGCCCGTAGACGTCCTTCGTGATCCTGATCGAGGAGTGACCAAGCGTCTCCGACACCACCTCGAGCGGGACGCCCTGGGCGAGAAGGATCGACGCGGCCGAATGGCGTAGCTCGTGCGGACTCCAGCGCTCGCCGAGCGCGGCCTCGGTCACGCGATAGGTGTACTGGCGAAAGTTGTCGGGATCGAGGGCCTTGCCGAACTCGGTGCGGAAGACGAGGTCGTGTCCGAGCGGCAACAGCTCCCATTCGGGGCCCGCTGCGAGTCGTTCCTCGAGCTGGGCGGTGCGATGGGTCGAAAGGCGAAGCGCCAGACGGTCGGGAAGGTTCAGAGTCCGTTTCGAGTCGCTCGTCTTCGGTGCGTCGATCACCAGGCCCTTGCCGCCTTCACGTTTCAACGAATAGCGGACTTTGAGCAGGGGGGTGGGGCCCGCCAGCTCGACGTCGTCCCATCGAAGCCCCAACAGTTCGCCACGGCGCAGACCGAGCGACAGAGCGGTCAGCCATGCGGGCTCGAGGCGTCGAATCCGTCGATTGTCGGCGTTGGCGATGTAGGAGAGCAATTCCTTCGCTTGATCGACGTCGAGCGCTCGCCCTTCCTTCAGCTTCGTGACCTTCACGCCGTCCGCTATCTGAGCGACGTTGCGCGAGAGTACGCCCTGCTGCTGGGCCCGCCGTAGAGCTCGGCGAAGGACCGAGCGTGCGAGCCGCTGCGTGTTGGTGCTCTTTCCGGCTTGGTCGAGCGTGCGGAGCATCCGCTCGACGTGCTGCGGTGTCAGGTCGGAGAGCTTCACGGAGCCGATGTGCGGGTTGATCCAGTAGCGGGCAACTTCGCTGTAGTTGGTGAGTGTCCCGGCCGACACGGTGCCCGGCAGGACTTCGGTCAGCCAATGATCGAGGTAGGTCGAGACGGTCGTCGATGCGTCGATCAGGTTCGAGCCATCGCGAACGTCGGACTTGGCCTTCTCCAGCAGTTCGACGACTTCGCTGCGTGTGCGGCCGACGAACACTTTGCGAACCGGGACCATCACGGCGGATCTGGAGCCGTCCTTCAGTTCTCGGTAGAGCGGTTTGCCTTCGCCATCGAGCTTGGGCTTGCTGCCGACGGTGAGGCGGGCCTCCCATCGGCCGCGCTTCTCGTTATGGAAGATCGAGCCCTCGCCGGTCGCTCGACGTGTGCGCTTCTTCGGTTCATCGCGCTTTACCACTGGTCAAAACCTCGCCGGTGCCTCAGGAAGCCAATCAGGATGCCAATAACCTAGCGCGGTCGGTGGACAATGGTTGACATCCCTTGACAGCGGAGTTATGTTGTCCCTGTTCAGTAGCCTATCGGCTTGACGTCGATTGGCTTCCTTGGACAGACATTCCATAACTGGGGGTCAGGAGGTCGGGAGTTCGAATCTCCCCAGCCCGACGGTAAAACAGCAGGTCAGAGCCGGTCCGCAAGGGCCGGCTCTCCTCTTTTTCGCCTACGATCTGGCGTGATGTATGAAATCCGTATGCTTTTCCTGGACTATCGTGGCTCATGGCGTGGGTTTCACGAGGCGATCCGACGGTTCAGAGGCAACGCGATCGTTGGGTGGTTCGCCAGCCCGGTATCGACTCGGTGACGGGGAAGCGTCGCCCTCGCCAGTTCGGGACGTTCGACACCGAACACGAGGCCGAAGCGGCTGCCGCTCGCATCGGTTCCGGGATGCTGCTCGACGCGTACCTTCTCGATCATTGGCTTGGTGCGAAGGCTGGCAGCGTTGAGTCATCGACGTTGCATCAGTACCGGTGGGCGGTGGAGGGGCACATCGTGGCGCTGATCGGTTCGGTCGGGCTCAACGATCTGACGCCCAAGCTCCTCGACCGTTGGCTTGAGGATTTGGCGAGGCCGGGGGAGCGTGAGGGGTCTCGTCTCGGGGTGA
>JBBQUN010000058.1:0-20535 GCA_038212405.1 Acidimicrobiales bacterium
CATCCGCGGTTGCGGGCACGACATTTCCCCTTCGTGATCGGGCAGGCCGAGCGTGACGGCTGGGTTCGTCACATGATGGATTCGATCGATGCAACGCCGCTTCCGGAATCGATCTTCGAAGCGGTGCGACCGATGCTCGAGAACTACATCGAGACGGCGGCAACGGCGATGATCAATCACACCGACGAAGCACCTCACCCCGATGCCGCCCACCACTGATGCTCGGCCTGCTGGCCGACGCCGAATCGCAGATTCTTGCCAGATTTCGCAGATGTGTCATTTGACCAACGGGTTAGATCTGTGTTCTGACCTGCAGTAATGCTGAGTGTGACTGAGGAAATCCTTGACTTTGTCATTCGTTGCGACTCTCCTTCAGGGGTTGCCCCGAATGGCGGGGTCAGGTGTGAAGGAGTTCTCCCATGAACAAGACCGAACTGGTCGATGCAGTCGCAGGCGACACCGACGTGTCGAAGAAGGATGTCGGCGCGGTGATCGACTCGATGTTCGCCACCGTCTGCGAGGCTGTCAGCAAGGGCGAAAAGGTTGCCATCCCCGGCATGCTCACCTTCGAGCAGGTGGACCGCAAGGCCCGCACCGGTTTCAATCCGCAGACCAAGGAGCCAATGCCAATTCCTGCCGGCAAGGCCGTCAAGGTCTCGGCTGGAGCCAAGCTCAAGGCTGCAGGCAAGGCCTGATCGCTTCGACGATCGATCGACGGTGACCACGTCACGGCGGCGCGTCACCAAACGAGATGATGCCCGGGTTCGGAGAGGGACCCGGGCATCGCCCGTTTTGAGTACGGTGACTCGATGACGATCCCGACCTTCCCGGTGCCTGGCGACAAGGCGCCGTCAATCGAAGCGGTCGACCAGAACGGCGACACACGAACGCTCGAGGAGTTCGCCGGCCGCTCGATCTCGTTGTACTTCTACCCCAAGGCAATGACCCCGGGGTGCACGACGTCACCCAAGGACACCCCGACCCGATTGCTCGCTGCCCTCAAGGATCTCTCATGACCCCTCATGCCGACACCACTGCCACCGCCGATGCGCTCCCAACTCCTGCATCACTACTGCCGCATCGAGCGCCGTTCCTGCTCGTTGATCAACTCATCGAACTCGATCCAGGGGTCCGAGCGGTCGGAACCTGGCAGATCAC
Organism: Acidimicrobiales bacterium; assembly: GCA_038212405.1. GTDB lineage: Bacteria > Actinomycetota > Acidimicrobiia > Acidimicrobiales > SZUA-35 > JBBQUN01. The sequence continues at coordinate 1,159 of JBBQUN010000058.1, forward strand.
CGGCGACGAGTACTTCTTTCCCGGTCACTTTCCGGGGCGCCCCACGCTTCCCGGTGTGTTGATGGTCGAGTCCTTGGCGCAGGTCGGTGCCTGCCTTGCCCTGGCCGAGCCACGGTTCGCAGGCAAGATCCCGCTCTTCGGCGGGGTCGACAAGGTCAAGTTTCGACGCCAGGTGATACCGGGTGATCTCTTGACGCTCGAGGTCGAGTTCTTGCGACTCGGCAGTCGTGGCGGGCGAGCCGCAGGCATCGCCAAAGTTGGCGATGACATCGCCTGTCAGGCAGAGCTGATGCTGGTCGTCGTCGACGCCTGAAGGATCAGGCCCCGGTAAACATCGTGACGGCTCTCAGCTCGCCGGGGCGAGGATGATCGTCCCGTTGTGGCCACCGAACCCAAAGCTGTTCGACATGGCGGCCGATGGTGTCCATGATGTGCCATCGCCACGAGCGACGTCGAGCGCCGGGAGCGCCGGGTCGTAGTCGACCAGACCCATCGTTGGCGGCACCAGTGCGTGCTGCATCGCCAAGATGACTGCCGCCGCCTCGATAGCGCCCGCAGCGCCGAGCGCATGGCCGGTCACACCCTTGGTCGAGGTGACGATCGGGTGGAGCCCGCTGAACACCTTGGCGACCGCGTGGGCTTCGGCGGCATCGTTGAGCGGAGTCGAGGTGCCGTGCATGTTGATGTGGCCGATATCGGCTGCGGTCAGCCCCGCATCGGCCAGTGCGATCTCAATACACCGAATGGCGCCGACCCCGCCCGGAGCCGGAGCGGTGATGTGATGGGCGTCGGCGGTACTGGCGGATCCAAGCGCCTCGGCCACGATGGTGGCGCCACGGGCAACGGCGAGGTCCCAGTCTTCGAGCACCAAGACGCCGGCGCCCTCGGAGATGACGAAGCCATCTCGAGCGACGTCGAAGGGCATGGACCTCCCGCTCGACGAGAGAGCTGTCATGTTGGTGAAACCCGCGACCGCCGTCGGCGTGATCGGTGCTTCTGCTCCGCCGGCGATGACGACATCGGCCCGGCCGTCGCGAATCATGTTGATGGCATTGCCGATGGAATGCGTGCCAGCGGCACAAGCGGTGACGGTGGCTTCACACGGTCCTTGGAAGCCGTGACGCATCGACACCGAGGCGGCGGCAGCGTTTGGCATCATCATCGGAACCAGGAATGGTGAGACCCGACGATCGCCCTTGACGTGGCGATTGACGATTTGTTCCTCGTTGGTGATGATGCCGCCGATACCAGTGCCAATCAGCACACCGATGCGAGCATGATCGATCCCAAAATCGCCAGACTGAGCGAGCGCCTCTGCGGTTGCCGCCAGGGCAAATTGGGAGAATCGATCGGAGCGTCGGGCATCTTTGGGATTGTCGAAATAGGGAAGTGGATCCCAGTCCTCGACCTGACGTCGGGTGCCGTCAGCCGGCGTGGCAAACAGCCCTGACCAGAAGGCTTCCTTGCCGATGCCGCAGGTGGCGACCACCCCGACGCCGGTGACAGCGACCCTTCGACGAGTCATCAGAGCTTGCCGACGACCAGGTCGTAGGCAGCCTTGACCGTTTCGACACCTTCGAGTTCCTCTTCGTCAACCGACACGTCGAACTCCTCCTCGAGCGCCATGACGAGCTCGACGAGGTCGAGGCTGTCGGCGTCGAGGTCCTCGGCGAACCGGGCTTCTTTCGTCACTGCCGATGCCTCGACAGAGAGCACCTCAACGGCGCACTTCTGGAATCGTTCGAAGTTCTTCTCGTCACTCACTTGGGTTCCTCCTGAACCTTGCACGACACTCGACCTGGGGGTCGAACGCACTTACACTATTGGATTCGAGCGGACCTGCGTCTGCTCGTTTGTATGACCTGCATCGTCGTAGATCATTGTCGCAGGTCAGACCGGTTGTCGGTGCCGATGGGTGCCGCGACCGGTGTCGACGAATCCCCTCGGGTGACACTCAACCACCCATGCCGAGTCCGCCGTCGACGGGAATGGTGGCTCCGGTGATGTACGCCGCCCCTGGCGAGGCGAGAAACGACACCGCAGCGGCGATGTCGCTTGGTTCACCAACTCGTTTCAGCGGAACAGCCTCCACCATGGCGTCACGGGCGGCGTCGCCCAGAGCGGCGAGCATGTCGGTCGCGATCGGGCCTGGGGCAACGATGTTCACGGTGATATTGCGTGAAGCGAACTCGCGGGCAAGCGAGCGGCCCAGACCGCTGAGGCCGGCCTTCGAAGCGGCATAGTTGGCTTGTCCGGTCTGCCCAAGCGTGCCGACGACCGATGACATCAAGATGATGCGTCCGAACCGGGCCTTCATCATCCCCTTCACCGCTCGCTTCGAAACGCGAAAGGCACCGGTGAGGTTGGCGTCGACCACACTCACGAAGTCGTCTTCCTTCATGCGGAGCACGAGGGTGTCGCGAGTGATGCCGGCGTTCGCGACGAGCACGGCAACGGTGTCGTCGAAATGGTCCTCGATCGCATCGAATGCTGCGTCGACGGAGGCGCTGTCAGTGACATCGCAGGGCACCCAGAAGAGGCGTTCATCGAGATCGTCGGGTTTCGAACGCGAGCCGACGGCCACGCTGAAGCCGTCGACAGCGAGCTGCTGCGCGCACGCGAGTCCGATGCCTCGAGTGCCACCGGTGACGAAGGCAACGCGAGTGGGTTCGTTCGAGGGAGTATCAGTCATGCGAGGGCGCTTCTCCGGTGATCTTGGCCGAGTTGCCGGCGACGGGCACCTCGACGGCTCGTGTCGATGACGGATTGCTCGGTCCATGCCAGCGAACGACGTTCGCTCCCCAGGTCATCCCTGCTCCGAAACCGAGGAAGAGGACGATCTTGCCATCGGTGACTCGGCCATCGGCAACGGCTTCGCCGAGGGCGAGCGGAATCGACGCCGACGAAGTATTGCCGGTGTGGTCGAGGACGAGTCCGGTCTGTTCCATGGAGAAACCGAGCCGTTTCCAGGCGGCCTCGACGATACGAACGTTGGCTTGGTGCGGGATCACGAAGTCGACGTCGTCAACCGTGAGCCCCGCCATGGCGAGCGCCGCTCGTGTCGATCGCTGCATCACGGTGACGGCCTGGCGGAAGACCTCTTTGCCGTCCATCGTCATGGTCTTGCCGTGCTCGGAGAAGAGGATTTTCACATGCTTGCCATTGGACCCGAGGTCCCAGCCGAGCAGCTCGCCTCGAGCATCGGCGTTGCGTTGCAGAATGGCGGCTCCTGCCCCATTGCCGAACAAGATGCCTGTTCCGCGGTCGGTGTAGTCGGTGATTTGCTCCATGGCGTCGGCACCGATGAGAAGCAGGTTGTCGAGGCCCTGATGCAGCATGGCGTTGGCGACGACCATGCCGTACACCCAACCTGAGCACACGGCCTGGAGATCGAAGGCTCCGCACTCGAGTCCGAGTGCGTGGGCAACGGCGGGCGCAGTGCCGGGCATGATGTAGTCAGGAGTGGTCGTCGCCAGGATCACCTGACTGATCGAGTTGGGATCGATCGCCGATTGCTCGATGGCGGAACGAGCTGCAGCAAGGGCGAGCTCGGACGTGGTGCTTCCCAGACGTCGTTCGGTGATGCCGGTGCGCTCTCGAATCCACTGATCGGACGTATCCATTTGCTCCGACAGTTTGTCGTTCGTGACGACGTTGGCCGGCAATGCCGTTCCCAAGCCAGCGAATCGAAGCCCCATGGTTGGAGCGGCCGTTGGAGTGCCGGGCGAGTTCATGCGGTTCGAAGCCAGCAGATGGGCTGGGACGTGGTGACACGTTCACCCTCCATGGCGAGCACTCCCTGAAGCTGACCAGAGAAGGGTGAGCGCACCTCGACCGAGCCGACATGGCCGACCAGGGAGCCAGCGTCGACGACGATGCCGCTCTTCAGTGCGTCGATCGGTTGGAAGACCCCGGTTGCCGGGCTCACGACCAGGCGCTCGATCGCATAGAGGATTTCGCCTTCGTGGACCGCTCCTGTCTCCTTTGCTCGTGAGAGCGAATCGAGGAGTTCGTCGACACCGGCGGGCGTACTGACCGAGATGGTGGTGGCATCACTGACGGTTCGCTTCGCCATGCCGGTGAGCACGGTGCCCGGTCCCAGTTCGAGGAATCCGGTGACGCCAGCGTCAGCGAGGTTCGCAAGCGTGTGGCGCCAACGAACCGGCGAGGTCAGTTGGGCTCCCATCAGCTGAGGCCAGTCGGCCGCATCGAGGTGGGGGAGCGCGTCGACGTTGGCGTAGACAGGGCGATGTGGGGACCGGAAGTCGGTCTCGGCGATGGCCTTTCGGAGGCGGTCTCGAGCCGGCGACATGAAGGGCGTGTGGAACGCCCCGCCGACCTTGATCGGCATGGCGCGCTTGGCGCCTAGCGCTTTTGCCTCTGCGCCCGCAGCTTCGAGCGCGGTTGGTTCACCGGCGATCACCACCTGGCCTGGCGCGTTGTAGTTGGCAACCCAAACGTCGCCATCGACCCGGCTGCACGCCATCTCTACCAGCTCGTCATCGAGACCGAGGATGGCGTACATCGTGCCTTCGTGGCTGTCGGCTGCGGCCTGCATGGCATTGCCCCGTTCGGTCACGAGTCGCACGCCGTCGTCGAAGCTGATGACACCGGCCGCGGTCAGCGCCGAATACTCGCCAAGGCTGTGCCCGGCATGGAACGCAGCTTCCACACCGGTCCGCTCGACGGCGTCGAGCACGATCATGCTCATGACGAATGTCGTGAGTTGGGAGTTTCGAGTCTCGACCAACTCCTCGGCGCCAGCGTCGAGGAGCAAGCGCTCGACATCTCTTCCCGAGACTTCGCTCGCCTCGGCGACGAGTTCCCAGGAGGGGTGGTCTTGCCACGCAGCGCCCATCCCGGGCTTCTGTGAGCCCTGGCCAGGGAAGGTGAAAGCGATCATGATCGAACTCATTGGTGGTTTGGACTCACCTTCCACGGAGAGGGTTTCAAAAACTTTGTCTCGACAACACGAATTCGTCGCACGGGTTCGGCAACACGAGGGTCGTGCTGCTGGCAACGATCATCGATCGTCGCCAATCGAATGCTAGGCGCGTCATTGCTTCGACAGCGGTTACTCCTGGGTAGGGGAGGAGGCAGCGTCGAATGAAGCCAGTACGATTGCCCGTCCCTACCCAGCCCGGGTGGCGGAATGGCAGACGCGGCGGATTCAAAATCCGCTGTCCGAAAGGGCGTGTGGGTTCGAGTCCCACCCCGGGCACATGGTTCACGGCGTCGAAGCTCTCGATGATGGCGCGCCCGAGCGCTGCGCGGCCGGTGGTCGTACGGTCGGCATCAGCCGTGGGTAGAGGGTCGATCGAACGCCGGCTCATCGAGGGGGCAGCAGACATCCGTTCGGCCAGAGAAGAGCTGCGAATCCTCGACGAGCAACTCGCGCACTTCGTCGACACCGCCGACGACGCTCGTTTGCGGGCGTTGGTGTCGGACAACGCACGTGCCTCCAGAGAGCATCGTGACGCAGCGCGAACGGTGTCGGCACTCGACAAGGACCGCACCAAGTGGATCGAACGAGTGGCCAAGCTCGAACGTCGCCAAGACGAACTCCTCGACCAGATGCTCGGGAGCGAGTGATGAAGGCCGTTCGGCTCGTTCTGGCCGAGGACGAGGCCATCATTCGTCTCGACCTTGCCGAGACGCTCATCGACGAAGGCTATGAGATCGTCGGCGAAGCCGCCGATGGCGACGAGGCGGTTCGTCTCGTGCGTGAGCTGCGCCCGGACGTCGCCATTCTCGACATCAAGATGCCAATGCGCGATGGCCTCTCGGCGGCAAAGCAGATCATCGAAGAGCGTCTCGCTGCTGTCGTGATTCTCACGGCATTCTCACAGCGCGAGCTGATCGAGCAAGCTCGAGACGCCGGAGCCCTGGCGTACCTGGTCAAGCCGTTTCACAGCAACGAACTCGTGCCGGCGATCGAGCTTGCCTTGGCCCGATTCACCGAGCTGGTGGCGTTGTCAGAACAAACCGAGGCCCTCGCAAAGCAGCTCGAAGCGCGCAAGATCATCGATCGGGCAAAAGGCAAACTGATGGATCAGTACGGGCTGAACGAGAACGAGGCCTTCCTGTTCGTGCAGCGCAGCGCGATGACGTCTCGATCGACGATGACCGACGTCGCAGCCGGCATCCTCGCCGGGGATATTTCACCACCGGCGTAGCCTCGTTCTGAGGCGTCGGTTTCGGCTGGCGACGTTCGCCCAACCCGAAAGCGATGGCCCGCTTTCGCCATCCACGCTTCGCTAGCCTCGGGGCATGCCCACCCTGATGCTGATCGACGGCAACTCGTTGACCTACCGCGCGTTCCATGCGCTGCCGCCCGACCTTGCCACCGCGTCAGGACAGGTCACCAATGCGGTTTTCGGGTTCACCTCGATGCTGATCAACCTCGTGCGCGACCACCGACCCGACGGCATCGTCGTTGCGTTCGACCGGCCCGAACCCACCTTTCGTCATGAGCGAATCGATACCTACAAGGCCAATCGAGCGAAGGCGCCCGACACGTTGCGGGAACAAATGGGCCTGGTCCGCCAAGTGCTCGACGTACTCCGTCTGCCAGTGACCGATCTCCTCGGGTTCGAGGCTGACGACGTCATCGCCACCCTTGCCACCAGGGCTCGTGACAACGGAACCGACGTGCTGATCGTGACTGGCGATCGCGATAGCTACCAACTGGTGGAAGACCCGCACGTTCGGGTCGTCTACAACAAGCGTGGGGTCTCGGACTACGCGCTGTACGACGAAGCCGGCATCGTGGAACGCACGGGTGTTCACCCGACGAGCTATGTGGCGTACGCCGCACTGCGCGGCGATCCTTCGGACAATCTTCCCGGTGTCGCAGGCGTCGGTGAGAAGACGGCCGCCAAACTCATCAACAAGTACGGCGGGATCGACGGCATCTACGCGCACGTCGATGAGCAAACACCCAAGCTCCGAGAGAACCTGACGAACAACGAATCCCAGGTGCGGCTCAACCTCGACGTGATGGACTTGGTGCGTGACGCGCCGGTTGATGTCGACCTGGACGCCGTGATGGTTCGCAATCCCTATGACCTGGAAGAAGTGCGCCAGCTCTTCGACTTTCTCGAGTTCCGGACGCTGTTCGATCGGTTGCCGTCGGCGTTCGACACTGCTGGCGCCGACTCCGCTTCTGACGATGCATCGTCGGACGATCGAGCGCTCCAGCCGGTGCTCGCCACCGAGAGTCTCGATGACACCGTTGCGAGGCTTGGCGCCAGCACCACTGCGATTGCCATGGCTCCCGGGTTCGATGGCTCGGAGCTGAGCGGATTGGCGCTGGTTGCGTGCGGTGATCCGACCGCGCTCGTTGACTGGGTTTCGATCGACGATCTCGACGCCCTCGCCCCGCTGTTGGGTCGCGAGGGTCCGGGCATCGTGGCGCACCACGCCAAACCGTTGCTTCGCCTGCTGCTCGACAAAGGACACCGAGTCGAAGGACTACGGCTCGACACGGCGCTGGCCGCCTACCTACTCGATCCGGCCGGGAGCTCGTATCCGCTCGTCGATTTGATGGCGAGGCACACCGAGTGGCGGCTACCCGACGGCGCCGCCCCACCATCGGGTCAGCTCGATTTTGGCGAAACTCGTGTGGCGCCGTCGTTGGTGGCGGCCGGTGAAGCACTGGCCGTTGCGCAACTGGCGCCGGTGCTGGCCGAGGCGTTGACGGCCGACGGTCTGATGGCGTTGAACGACGAGATCGAGGTCCCGCTGGTCGGGGTGCTTGCTCGGATGGAGCACCTCGGCGTCGGTGTCGATCGTGCCGCGCTGCAGGGTCTGAACGAGGAAATGACGGCCGAGGCCGAAGCCCTCGCCGTGCAGATCCAAGTGGATGCTGGTGAGCAGTTCAACGTGAACTCCACGAAGAAGCTGCAAGAGATCCTCTTCGACAAGCTCGGTCTCAGCAAGGGGAAGAAGATCAAGACAGGATTCTCGACCGATCAGGCAACGCTCGAGAAGTTGGTGGGAGAGCACCCGATCATCGAGCATCTGATTCGCTATCGCGAGGTCGAGAAGCTGCGCTCGACCTATGGCGAGTCGCTCTTGCACGCGGTCGCTGCTGATGGCCGGATCCACGCAACGTTCAACCAGACGGTGGCACGAACCGGGCGGTTGTCGAGCGAGAACCCGAATCTCCACAACATTCCGGTGCGAAGCGAGATGGGTCGGGTCTTTCGCACCGCGTTCGTTCCCGATGAAGGCTTCGAGTTCCTCGTTGCCGACTACAACCAGATCGAGCTTCGTTGCATTGCTCACTTGGCGAACGACCCTGGACTCATCGAGGCGTTCACTGCAGGCACCGATGTACACCGTGCCGTTGCCAGCCGAGTCTTCGACATCGAACCCGATGCGGTCGACTACGAGCAGCGCAGCCGGGCGAAGATGGTGTCGTACGGACTCGCGTACGGCATGGAGGCCTACGGGCTTGCCCAACGCCTCGGCATCGCCGTGAAGGAGGCATCGGTCATTCTCGAGGCCTACTTCGAGGGGTTCCCGAGCGTCCGTGCGTACATGGATGCCACCGTCACCGAGGCCCGCAACCGTGGGTACACCGAGACACTGTTCGGTCGTCGACGCGCCATTCCCGAATTGCGCAGCGACAATCCGCGAGTGCGTCAAGCGGGAGAGCGGCAGGCAATGAATGCCGGCATCCAAGGCCTTGCCGCCGACATCTTCAAAGTCGCCTTGGTCCAACTCGATCAGCGACTCCGGTCCGAGTCGATGTCGAGTCGCGTGGTGCTCCAGGTGCACGATGAAGTCATCCTCGAAGTGCCGCCAAGTGAACATGAGCAGGCGAAACACGTGGTACTCGACGTCATGCACCACGCATTCGACCTTGCCGTACCGCTCGAGGTCAACCTCAGCTTCGGTGCCACCTGGGCTGCTGCCAAATCTGGACAGTAATTCAGCAGGGCCCGCCAGGTCAAACCCAAACTGCTCAACCACCAGGTCGGTTCGTCCGATGCAAACCGCATGGCTGAGACAAAGATTGAGGGCAGCAACACTGGCTGGTGGATATTCGGCGGAGTACTCCTGGCCGTCTTCGTCCTTTATGTGTCTTCCACGCGAAAGAGCGCTGAGTACGACTCGCGATATTGCGGTTCGGACGTTGCGATGCAGATCGAAGAGGACCCGAGCTACACCAACGACGACTTCGATCGACTCTACGACCGTTGCCTGTCGAGCAGGAACCCGGCAACCGGGCCAGAGCGGTGGGACTGAGTCGGCCCACTCGGCCTTCGGCTCGCCCAAGACCGGTAACTCCCCACCCATCGCCAGAGGATGCGTCACAGGGCCCGCTACGGCCGTCTGATGGCACATTGGCGGTCCCGGTTGTGCAATAGTCGCAAGACACCAAGTTCACGAAGCCGTTGGAGGCAAAGTCATGGCAGAACCGATATTCGAAGCGGGCTCAGTCGTCCTCGAAGGCCAGAAGAAGGACGGGCTGCATACGGTCGCATTGACCGACCAGTCGTTGATGGTCGAAGGCAAGCGCGGGATGAAGAAGTACCCGCTGACCCAGATCTCCGGCTACCGGGTGACCGGCCTGCAGAAGACCAAAGTCTGCGTCCAGGTGAACTCGGAGGACGACCTCGATCTCGTCTTCGGCGGGCTGTCCGGCAAGAAGCACGCCAAGGAGTTCGTTGAGGCGTTGAAGTCGGTCATCTGACTCGCGCCCGAACGCGCGCCCGAACGCGCAGAGGCCGCCCGGACAAGCGGACGGCCTCGGCGGATATTCGGTTGTAGGTCGGGTCAGGGTCGGTACAGCCCCGCCCTGGCTCCCACGGTCAGCGGGCCCCGGCTCCAGACCTCGCTTCGGAGGCCGAACTCGGTCATCAGCTCGATGCCCAGGTCCTCGATGTCGTCCTCGTCCATCGCGGACTTCTTCCGGAGCCACCGGCAGTACCGGCCAACGGCTTGGATCAGGTGGTCGTCGAGCTCGTATCGGTCGAAGGTGCTCATGCCGCGACCTTCTTGGCAGCGATCATTGCCGCGAGCCGGACGTACCCAGGCTCCCCTTGACCGGCCTCTTCGATGTCTTCCAACTCCGACTTCGTCCGGAACACTTCGGCGCCTTTGCCTTCGGGGTAGTAGTTGCTGATGCCGGCGTCGTAAAGTCGATCCTTCAACGCCCGGCAGAAGCGCAGTCGCATCCCTACGACAGTGTCCTCACACATCTCGTCGAAGTCCGCCCCGATCCAGGAGTCGTAGCTGCAACCTTCGAGATGAAGGTCGGCAATTTCGAGCAGCCCGTGGATAGCGCTGTCGATTTCTTTGATGGTGAACTGGTGCATTTCGGTTATCTCCTTCGGCTCAGTCGGGGACTTCCCGGCCTCGCTGAAAGTGAAGGTACACGAGGTTTGCAGGTCCGATGACACGCTCTCGAAGGAAGTTTGAAGCGCAAATCGTGACCAGGGTCATAGGTGCGTTTGGGCAGGTCAGACCTTACGGTTCGGCGAATTTCACCTCGAAGAAGTTTGGGTCTGGGTGTTATTACTTCACCAGACCCGCCTCAAGCACGCCTACTCCATCCGCCGAAGAGATGTGGAAGGAACTACACCGAAGCGCGGGACGCCGTAGAGGGGCAGTAAGAAGCCCGGAACCGAAGCTCCGGGCTCGTAGGGATTCGGGTTGTGCGTCGGTTCGGCTACTTGACCAGCTTCATCGCGGCTTTGATCGCCCGATCCGCCTTCGGGTCAGCGGAGGCGGCTGCGGCCTTCGGCTTCGGTGCTGTCTTCGTTGTTGACTTCTTCGGTGAGGACAAGACGGACACCGGAGGCGTCAGGTCGGCAACCTGCGGTGCCCACTTCAGACCAGCAGTCTTGGCCAGGGAGGCAGCAACCGCATGAAGGGTCGGTCCGTCAAGCTCGAGGACGTACCGCGTAGTGGTCACCTCAGCCCCGTCTACGGTCACGGTGTTCTTCCGGGTGCCCGTATACAGGACTCCCTCATGCGCTGAGCGGAGCTCCTTGAGTGCCCGCTGAGTGGCAAGTTCTTCGTTGGTTCGGGTTGCCTTGGTCATTTCCTGGTTCCTTCGTTCGTTGACGTTCGTTTGCTTCTGTCTATCGAACATCATCCTCACATCGTTGTCCAGACAGAACAAGAGCCAGTGGGAAGGAAAGGACCCAACACCCACTGGCTCTTGTCTTTGTTGGAGGGCCGGGGGAGAGATGAGGACCCCAACCCCTCCGATCTGTGAGGCCCGCTACCTCAGAGCTTCTCAGCCAGGGCAAACAGGGCAAGGATGGTGACTACCGCTCCCCAGTAGACCTGCAACCTCAGGCGAAGTGAGGGCCGCTCATGAGGCGCGAGCATCAGATGTCGTCCTGCACGATGACCTCAAGCTGCCCGTTGGTCGGGAAGGTCTGAATCGTTCCGTTGGAGAAGGTGACTTCGAACTCGAAGGAGTGCGAACCGGGCTGGGTGAAGACCGGAGCGTAGGAGACGATCCCGGATGCCGGAGTGACCAGGGTGCAGGTGCCGGACAGAGGACCGGTTGGCCCGCTGCAACGGAAGAGAACCGTTGCGCCGGTCACATCAACCGCAGCATCAGCCGCATCCCGCAAGGTTGCGGTGATGGTGTTGGCGGTATCGCCCGTCTTTGCGAAGAAGTCATTCATCACGAAACCTCCACGGTCGTTCGACCGTTGTGAGAAAGGGTGGCGGACTTGCCACCGTCGTTTGAGAGAACTGCGCGCTTGCGGCCGTTGTTGGCCAGGTCGACAGTGCCGGGGAGCGCTACTGGCCGGCCTACCGGATCGTCGAAGGTGACGGTGATGAGTTGGCCGTTCACAGGCGAGGTGAAGACGTAGACGCTCGTATCAACGGTGATCGTCTCGAAGGTGAGCGTCAGCTTGGTGATTCCGCCATGGGTGTCGACCAATTCCTGAAGCACCGCTGAAATGTCCGGCATGGTGTTGCCGGTCTGCGGAATCGCCGCAGGGTTGATCGACCAGTCGACGTAGGCGGTGGTGAATCCTTCAGCCAGGAACGCAGCCTTGTCGGCGTAGGTGTAGGTACCGGAGGGAAAGCCATCGATGTAGAGAAGGGGAGCGTCTGGACGGTTCATTGCCCTGATGCGGATGGTGTACGGATTGGTGAAGGTGCCGCTATTGGTGTTCGGGTACATCGGGTGTGTGACCGACAGAACCTCTTTGCCAGCAGGGATGACCAGGTTGTCGAAGTTGATGGCCGACGTCATGAGTCCTAGAGCCCCGAATTGACCGGTCCGAACTGTCGCCGACCCAACGTTGAAGCCAACGTTGTTGACGTAGAAGTAGCCAACCTGGTCGATGTCCTTCGGTGCGTCTGTGACGACGGTCATTTCATCTCTCCTCTAGCTTGCTATCAGTAGCAATTCTACCCTGAGAAGGGCTTGCGGCTGGGTGCTGATGGGAGTACTCGATCGCCTTTGCTGCTGTTGCATGACCGGTGAGCCTTCCGAAGATTCGCTCGTCGGTTGGACCCGCCCTTAGTCCGCGGAACGACATGGTCAACCGTCCAGACGTCGCCCTCAGCAATGTCTGCCTTCCCGCATAGCCAGCAGACCGGCTCCCTGAGCACTTCCTCATGAAGGGCTCTGTACGCCGGGTCGTTGAGCAACGACTTCGCAGCCTGGTATCGGACCTTCTCAAGTGGGGCGCACTTCGCACAGAAGGCGGTTCCGACAACCGCCCGCTTCGGACAGCGTCGACAGATCCGGTGGGGTGCGTAGAGGGTGGTCATGCCGCCGTCTTCGGTTCGGCTGGCCGGCTCGACTTCGGAGGTGTGAGGCCAGGTTTGTAGGACCGGAGGCAATCCGAGCAACGGTCACCGAGTGGGAGCAGCTTCTTCCCGCAGACCTTGCAGCTCAATCCGATGGGCGTCATGAGAAGGTGAACGGGGTCGTAGCCGACTCGTTCGCGGTGAACCTCGAACTGCGGATCATCAGCGATCGCGGGGTGTAGGCGGTGATCGTTCCGACACCTGCCGTCCGCTGCACCTGGTACTGAAGGAAGACGACCGCGGACTTCCCCGCGTTGGCTCCCTGTTCACCCCAACCGATGGTGTAGGGGTGCAGCCATTCGCAGACCACACCGCTTACCTCACCAGCCTGGGTCTGCGTTCCGTATGGAACTCCACTGGCCAGGATGCGGACCCCTACAGTCGTCCCTGCCGGGCAGATGAGGGCGGCAGAGAACTGGTAGATGTCACCAGCAGGAACCTGCGTCTCGCACTCGGCGATCGTCGTCCAGGTCGTAGACGTAATGCTCTGGGTGGTCGGAACGATCCACTGCGTCATGTCATGCGGATAGACCAGGCCCTGTGCGCTGTCGTTCTGAGCGAGGATCTTGTTGCCCTCACCATCGATCCACGCCTTGCCCGTCTCGAGGACGCTCTTGTCGGAGTTGTAGTACTCAGTCCGATCGCGGTTGATCCGCTCTACGGCGCTGAGACGCCGCTTCAGGTCATCCAGAATGTGGATCAGGTCGTCACGATTCGTTGGATTCTGCATGTTGCTTACTCTGCTTTCGGTTTGGTTTGGACGATTCCCGCTACGGGGAGATAGTTGGGTGCTGTCGGATCTGTGCATTGCCAGGAGGCTGGATCGTTGGCTGTGCGGATGGCCTCGTCGACCAGCTCATGCCAGGAGGCCTTAGTAGCTTTGTTCTTAGGGATGAGACTCATGCCAGGGTTGGCTTCCACTTGGCTGGCCGAGGATTGCGCTCGGTGGCGTTGAGGCCAAGGAAGCGGTTCAGCTTCGCGATGGTCTCAACCAGTTGGCGCTCGGTGACCATGAGTGGATGCGGCTTCACGTTGCCCAAAGAGTCGAACTGGGTGATGCCCTCGTCTTCCAAACGTCGCCTTACCTGAACCAGGCGATCCAGGGATTTGCAGATGTTGTCGATCTGGAGGGAGTCGCCTGTTTGGACTTCGAAGTTCTCATAGACCTCCGCGTAGAAGGCGTTCGCTTCAGCTGACTCGTAGTGGCCCTCTAAGGCGTTCGGATCGGATGGATTGGGATTCATACTGCTCCTTCTTTCTGATGTGCTGAGGTGGGCCTCAAAGCCGTCTCATGGGATGTGGCCAGGTGTGAGTTGAGGTTCATTTGGTTCTCGTTGGTGTGTCCGAAGTCAGGCTGTCACGGGCTCTGAAGGGGCACCTTTCCCAAATCTCTGACACGCACGCCATCACGCCCTACCCTCTGCCATGAAGGGAGCTATCCCGCCCCCGTTGTCGCGACTCATCTCCATCAACCTCATGGCCGCTACGTAGCACCCCGTATGCACCCACTCACTCTTGCGATGCTCGTTGACGCCTGGGTTGTCCCACCTGTTGAACGTCCTCTTGCAGACCGGTGAGTAGTAACTAACTCTTCCTCGATCCGCCCAAACCTCGACGTTCATGCGCATACCTTCAGGAAGCTTCTCGATCTCTGACTTTCCCTTCGATATGTACCGCATGCAGTACGGGCAGTACCCGGAGTACCTGGCCTTCACCGGTAGCGCCTCTCGATAAGGCGCTTCTCCTCAGGGCTGAGCGCCCCATCACCATGATTGATGTAGTCCAGGACTACTTCCATATAGTAGATGGCTGATGTGAGCTGAGCCCCGTACTCCTCATCTGTTGGAGTCTTCCTGCCAGCCTTTGTAGCCATCTCTGCCGCTAGCTTGATGCCCGATACTTGCAGACCAAGCTCCTTCTCGATTTCCCTGTTGTTCTTATAGACCATCTGCCGGAGTAGGACCCTCACCAGATTCATATCTTCCTCAGCCAGTAGGCCAGGGGAGCAACTCGTATCGTCTATTTCAATCTTCATCTCAATTTCTCTCTTTCATGTTGTTGATTGTCGGTTTACTCAAAGGCAGAGGGCAGGCCCCCTGCCCAAACCCCCCTACTAAAGGGGGTGGGTTTGGGAAGTGGGCTACCTCAGATGGCAGGGAAGTGGGGTGGTGTAGGGCAGGGAAGTGGGCATAAGTCCAGGTGAGGGCCCATTTCCGTAGAATTGGGAAGTGGGGTGGTGTAGGGCAGGGAAGTGGGCTCCCAGAAATGGCAGGGAAATGGGCAGGGAAGTGGGCTATCACCGTTCTCGCCTCACCAATTCAGCCTCTGTAGCGCCTCCGCTCGTATTGATAGAAGGGCGGTACTCCCAGACCAGATCGTTCGTCTTCAGATCGTTGAAGGCCTTTCGCGCCTTCTTGTCAGAGGCCAAGGACTTCACGAACATCCGAATCTGTCTGACGGAGATCACATCAGACGACTCGACGTACTCATCCCAGGTCATGCCACCACCCGCTTTGATGGAGCCATCCTTCCGGGTGAATCGCATGTCAGCGTTCCATGGCCCGTTGGCTTCCTTCAGCAATCGGAGGTTGATGTCGTAGCCCTCTTTGTCCTCATCCAGTTCCTTTCCGGGAGCATGAGCAAAGAGGACAGTTCCAGATCCTGCGGTGATGGCCATACCGCCGTAGATGTCATCGATCGTCTTCGGGCCGACCGCACCTTGCTGTCCCTTCCTGCTGTGATGAAGCGAAAGGCACTCGGTTCCCCTTTGCACGACCAACTGGCTCGATGAGTTGATGGCGTTTGCGGCCTCAGGTTTGATGAGGTCCAGCGTCATGTCCTTCAGGGAGTCGATCACCAGCCAGGCACAACGTTTGCCCAATTGCTGCTCAGCCGCCTCGATCATCTTCACGTAGATCCAGGTGTCCTTCTCCACCTGCGTCACCAAAGGACCCTCATGGACCAGCAGATGCCGATCTAGGAGCGCTTCCAGGTCGACCAGTTCGCCTGGCCAAGCGGCGCGAGCGATCCGCGCCATGCCGACCTCGATCTGGATGGGTCGGTCAGCGGCCAGGTAAAGGACGAACTCGTCGTCCTCAAGTGGTCGGACCGGCATTCCGCAGAACTCCGAAGGTCCTACGCCCATCGCGCTTAGAAGAAGGTTCTGTGCGATCGTCGACTTACCGACACCCGTTGGACCAGCGACAATCATCGGCTGCCGTTCAGACCAGAGCGCAACCTCATCGTCGCCCCAGACGGCCACGGTGTTGTCCTCTGCGGAGAGGATCGAACCACCACGTTTGAAGTACTTCGCGTAGTCACCGGTTGGGGTTTCGGACTTGCTGCTGAAGTGTTCCCGCATTTCAGCTAGGTCCAGGATGTCGTTGGTCGTACCCTTCGACTCAATCGAAGCGACCGTTGTTCGGACCTCATCAACCGGCAGGGGAGGAACGCAGCGATCAGCATTCCAGCCCAAGGCAAAGCCAAGAAGCGCTTGACCCGTCACCCCGTTGAGAAGTTGGAAGCCGACGACTCGCGCTAAAGCGTCATTTCGACCACCCTTCGCCACCTGGCCACCAGATGAGGTGGAGCCGTCTGTCTCAGCCTTCGACTTCTCTTGGCCAAAGACATGTGGGGCCGGCTGGATGCGCTTCGACTCGTCTTGCAGCTTCCACTCGCCGTATCCCTCCAGCTTTGAGCCGGGGCCGATGGTGTAGCCAGATAGACCAGAGCGGATGTCGAAGCCATTGATGTTGGCTACCTGTGCTCGGGTGACATCGTCGCCACCGATGAACAGCCGGTGAAGGCCACGGGGAGTTTCGACAGTGAGGGTGTGATCCAGCGTTAGGATTTCTAATCGCTCTTTGACCCGATCCTCTGCATCCGGTAAGTCGAAGTCCCAATTGGTGATCTTCGGACCGATGAAGCCGTACCCGTTGGCCGTCTCCCACAATTCATCCCACGATGATTGGTAGGAGCCGATGTTCCATTCATCAGGTGCATGTGGCTTCTTCTTCCATTTCCCATCCTCCAACTCTAAAGTGAGAGTGAGTGGAAATGCATATGAACCCTCGGGGAGAAGCTCGATGAACTTCTCTGCTTTGGATCGGAGGCTTTCTACTTCCTGTTCCTGATGTTCAGCAGTCACTCACCCGGAATGGGTGCGACCTCGATGCCGAGGGACTCCATTCCGGCTTCGATGACAGCCTTGAAGGCTTTCGTACGCGTGGGATAATCCACCATCGCGAGCTGAACCGCTGCGACATATTCGTTGGGAATTCGGATCGACAGGTGGGTTGTCGACCTTCCCTTCTTCGTCTTGTAGACCGATATCACCGGAGAGTAGGACTTCATGGATGGTCTCATTCTTTCAGTTTGGGAGCATGTGAACCTCTTTCCTGAGGACACAATAAACCATCATGTGTTCCTACTCTGCACGTACATGACATTTATTTGCGAATACTTCAAAGCTGCTGTCCCCGCCTGGCCAAAGGTCAAGGTAGATTTGGTTCTTGAAGCTCGTTGGCTTGGTCTCTTCCGGGCTTCAGTTTGGGTGTGAACCTTAGTTATTGGATGAAGGCCGGGGTTCAACAGCCCCCGGCCTTCTTTCTTGTCCCGACCTATTTCGCATCCGTCGCGTGCCAGTCGACCGGTTCGTAATCGCGTGGGCCAAACGTCTCCTCATTGAGGATGATGTGCAGTCGGTTCTTCGTCAGGACGTCCCAACCGATCCGACCGCCTCCCAGCTCCTGCCGGACTTTGTCCTGCGGCCGGACGTTGATCCGTTCGAAGAGGTAGCGGCAGGCTTCCCGCTTCTCGGTGTTGGTCGCAGCCTCCCACCAGTCGTCATGGCTCCAACGACCGCGGGCATCCGGTGTCGCGTGACCCGACTGAGCGACCGTTGACGCATCTAACGCCTCGATCTGGGCCAGGAGGGACATTCTCAGTCGCTCTAAGGCCTCTCTCTCCACCTCCGACGGAGTTCCTGTGTAGATATCCATCAGAACTCGGTCCAGTTGCCTGGTGAGCAATAGGCGGCGCTCAGCAGGTTCCGGTGCAGACTCCGGTTCGGACGACTCGGTGCTCGGACGGCGGTACAGCTGCAACCCGGTCAAGAGTTCCCTGGCCTCTTTGTAGACGATCGCCTCAACCCTGGCTGCGTTGACCGCACTGCAGTTCAGTCCAACGCAGAGATAGCGGGGCGTAGCGCCACCGGAGTAGCGCATCAACTGTTCACACCTCGTGCAGACCAGCAAGCCAGTGAGGACGGATGCTCGGCCGGCTCGTCGACGATTGGCCGGTTGTGCGATCTTCAACGGCTTCCCGTCGATGTCGTTGATGATGACGGTTCCGCCGCCCAATCGCGTTTGCAGCCTGTCCCAAACCTCTGGCGTCACCACAGCCTCGACTGGTGACTCGATAAGTTCGGTTCCACGGAAGTTGCGCAACCCCAGCAGGCGCGGATTCCGAAGGATCTTCGACATCTGGGAAACGTTGAGCGGGTTGCCCTTCGGGGTGAGGACGCCTTGCTCATTCATCCACCGAACCATGTCGCCCATGGAGCAGCCGTCGATGTAGCGCTGTACGCCTTCCTGAAGGATCGGTGCTTCCTCCGGGTGCAAGGTCGCCCAGTCATCGGACCATCCGAACGGTCTACGGTCAGGGGCGCCTCTGTGCAGTTTGCCCTTCCTGGCGTTGTCCTCCAGTCGGGTGCGAACCCGCAGGGAAGTGTTCTCGGACTCCATCTGCGCGAGTGCGGCCATCACAGCCAACATCAGTCGGCCAGTGGGTGTGGAAGTGTCGATGCTGTCGTTGACCGACGCGAACTCGATTCCGGTCTCCTGCACCATCTCGATCAGCTCAGAGACTTGCCGGAGTTGCCGGGTGAGTCGGTCCAACTTGAAGATGACCAAGGCGTCGAACTCCCCACCACGGGCACCTTTCAGCATCCGTTCGTACTCTGGCCTAACTGCTGTTCGATCGAAGCCGGAGATCCCAACGTCCTGGTACTTCGCGACTACCGTCCAGCCATGCGCTTCGCAGAACGCCTCACATCGCGCCAGTTGGATTCCGATCGTTGTCTCATCGGCTTCCTCGCCCTTCGAAACCCTGGCGTAGAGGGCAGCTCGTTTGTCGGTCATCTCGGTCCTTTCCATACCTGTCCAAATGTTACATCAGCCTGGGCCGACGCAAAGGACTGAGCAACATGACGAAGGTCGAAGCGAACGATGGGCACTGGTTCGAAGCGTTGGCCGACCACATGGGACCTGCCTATCTGCGCTACAGCTTCACGAAGGGGACCGTCCAGGAAGTCGACGCGTTGATCGACCTCCTCGGATTGCAGCCAGGCGACCGTGTGCTCGACGTCGGCTGTGGTCCAGGACGGCATGCGTTGGGGATGGCAGAGCGAGGGATGCTCGTGGTTGGTGTCGACATCGCCGAGCGTTTCGTGGCCCTCGCCACCACAGCGGCGCTCGATGCCGGATTGACCGATCGGGCGCAGTTCGTGACCGGCGATGCGCGAGCTCTCTCGTTCGACTGCGAGTTCGATGCGGTGATCTCGCTCTGCCAAGGGGCCTT
>JBBQUN010000059.1:0-20504 GCA_038212405.1 Acidimicrobiales bacterium
CGATGAATCGGCCCGTCGACTCGATCTCGTCGACGATGGCCGTGATCGACTCGGTCGCCGTTGTCTGGGCCGAAACAGGAATCGAAGCGAAACCGAGCATCGGGAGTAGGAGAGCAGCGAGCAGGAGAGCCGGGAGAAAAAAGAGTCGTCGCACCACTCGACTCTAGCGCTGCTTGGTCAGAGGATTCCGAGCGGCATTGCCGACGATGGCAGCACGCTCGCCGCCTCGACGCCGAGCCGCTCTTCGGCCGAGCGTAGGACGCAGGTCGTGAGACGCCCATCGGCCAGGGGAGAACGCTCCAATCGGCGGCGGAGAGTGTCAGTGCGCCTCCCGCTCGCCTGGAACGAGCAGGCGGCGGGGCTGATCAGCAATCGAATGGCACTAGCCCTTGACGGAGCCGGCCAGAAGGCCCTTCACGAAGAAACGTTGAAGCGAGAAGAACACCACGAGCGGGATGAATGCCTGCACGAACGCACCGGCGGTCAGCAGGTGCTCGTTCTTGCCGAAGTCACCAGCGAGGTTGGCAATGGCGACCGTCGTCGGCAGGGCGTCTCCGCCCGAGGAGCCGAGCATGGTGACGGCGATGAGATAGTCATTCCAGGTCCAGAGGAATTGGAAGATGGCGAACGCGGCGAGCACGGGAACCGACAGTGGGAGCACCAGACGCCAGAAGATGGTGAAGTGATCGGCGCCGTCGATGCGAGCCGACTCGAAGATGTCCTTGGGCAGGCTCACGATGTAGTTGTGCAACAAGAAGATGGCGAAGGGCATGGCGAAGCCGGTGTGGGTGAGCCACACCGAGATCGCCTTTCCGTTGAGCCCCCACGCCGGGACGAGGGTCAGCGTCTTGTCGAGCATCGGCAGCGTGAGGTGGGCACCACTCACGTACATGCGGAGCAGGGGAATGAGGGCGACCTGGAGGGGAATGGCCAGGAAGGACACCACGGCGATGAACATCCACTTGCGGCCCTTGAAGTCGATCCAGGCGAATCCGTACGCGGCAAAGGCGGCGACGGCGATCGGGATGATCGTTGCGGGGATGGCGATGGCCGCCGAGTTGAGCAACGAGTCCTTGATCGAGTTCACCGTGCCCGCACCGAGCACGGTGTCGTAGTTGTCGAGGGTGAAGCGGGTGCCCACGTCGTCGGGAGCGAAGGTCCACCATCCGCTGTTGCGTTGTGCGTCGCGAGGGCGAAGCGAGTTCACGAACAGGCCGAAGGTGGGGAGGAGCCAGAGGATGGCCATCGCCCACATGGGAACCCGGCTGAGCGCGGAGTAGATCTTCGATCCGGTGCTCGTTGCACCGGCGGTCGTCACGGATGCTGCCATGTCAGTCCTCCTTCGTCAGGTTGTAGATGTTGAAGACCATCACCGGCAAGATGCCGAGGAAGAGCACCATGGCCAGTGCGGCGCCGATACCTCGGTTGCCGAACTGGAAGGCTTCGGAGTACATCGCGTTGGCCAACACCTGTGTGTCGAACTGGCCGTTGGTGGTGACTTTCACGATGTCGAAGACCTTCATGACGTTGACCATGATCGTGGTGGCAACGACGCCGATGGTGGGGAGGATCTGAGGAACGGTGATGCGCCAGAAGATCTGACCGTCGGTCGCTCCGTCGATCTTGGCTGCCTCGATGAAGTCTTCGGGCACCGCCTTGATGGCGGCCGACAGAATCACCATGGCGAAGCCGGTCTGGACCCAGATCAGGATCATCATCAGCCAGAAGTTGTTGAACGGAATGCCCTGGACGAAGTTGATCGGGTTGGCGCGAACCGGTCCGCCCTCGATCGGGATGTAGCCGCCGATGCCGTCGCCGAAGGTGCGGTAGGCGACCCACAACGGAATGACGCTGAGGACGCCGTAGAGGCCGGCCGTCGCCGGGGACTCCGACAGGCTCCGAACCATGGCGAAGAGGAGGGCGGCTGCCGCCAGCAGGAAGATGCCACCGATGATCACCTTCCCCGTCGATTCGGTCGTCACCTTTCCGAGCCACACCCAGATGGCGTTGAGCAGGCCGGTCTGCGCTTTCGATGCATCCCGGGCCTGGTACATCATCAGGCGCCAGATGATCGAGGCGCCCACGAACGAGATGGCCATCGGCATGAACACGAAGGACTTGGCGACCGGTTCGAATTTGGCGCCATCGGCGAGCTTCGCAACGGTGAGACCCAGCGCCGTGGAGAGCGAGGTGACGGCGACGACCCACCAGATGTTGTTGATGATCGTGCCTCGCAGGTGGGTGAAGAGCGCAAAGCTGAAGAGCCCGATGCCCATCATCAGCGGCATCAAGGGGGCGCCACCGAAGTTCATGCCCTGCTTGGTCTCACGACCGAGCACGATGGCCAACAAGACGCCGGCGGCGATGAAGAAGGCCGCCCAGGGAAGGATCGCCGATCCCCAGATGTCGCCGAATCGACTGGTGTCGAAGTTCTTGGGGTTGGTGAAGATCGACTGGTAGTTGTCGGCCCCGACGAAGGTGTAGTTCTGCAATCTGGGGTCGGCCGGCTTGTTGCTCTGGACCGAGAGGATGAGGGTCTGGATCGCCGGGACGATGAGCATGACGGCGATGAACAGGAAGGCGGGGCCGACGAACAACCACGAGCGGCTGCGGTTGTCGATGTTGGCCTTGCCGACCACGTCGGGGTTGGAGGTCATGCCCAGGCGAGCGCCGCCGACGGCCCCCGCGACCACGCAGGCGAGGATCGTCTCGACCCGGTTGGAGGCGATGCCCTGGAGCGCTCCTCCGAAGGAACCGAGGATCCAGCCGAAGAACCCACCCGTCAATGCGGCGTTGAGCAGATTGCGCCGTCTCAGTGCGCCGAGCACGACGCCGAGCACCGTGAGCGCCACGGTCCACGTGATCATCGGCATCGTGCGCATGGAGAGCAGATACCGGGTCTTCAGCGTGAAGGCGAGGATGAGTCCGAACGCCACGCCGCCGCCGATCCCGATGGCGAGGCGGGTCGTTGCCGCGTCCACCATCGAGAGCCCGTAGCCGATGGCGGCCCCCAGCAGCCCCCCGACCACCGGCCAGAACAAGAAGACGTGAAGCGAGCCGAGTTCGAAGGTCGCCGGGCGATCGCCGATGCCCGTGATCAGATTGTTGCCGTCGATGACGGTCATGAAGAGGGCACCGACGATGCCCCCGGCGAGGGCGCTGAACCGGCGAAAGTCGACGCTCACCTGACTGAAGAGAAGATTCGCGCCGACCCACAGCGCCGAGAAGACGCCAACGGCAATCAAGACGCTGACGATGGTCCAGATCAATTTCCCCATGGATCCCCCTGATGGATGCGGCGCCGTCCCCGATGGCCGAGCCGAGTTGAGTTGCTTTTGTGCCCGACCGCAAGCGGTCCGAGAAGAAATCGCCCTGCCTGCCCGACCGACGTCTTCGGATCGGAAGGCCCCAGTCTCGTGCAGGCGTACATGGATGCGGAAACACAACGGGGGCGCCAGCCGAAGCCGGCGCCCCCGTCAGGTTGCGATCATTCGATGGCGTTCACCATCGAACTTGCGAAGGCCCGTTCCTGATCAGGAAGGCCAGGAAGCATCGATGTTGGCGGTTGCGGTCGCCGCATCGATGTCGCCATTGATGAACGAGGTTCCCTCGCTCCAGAAGGTGCCCGAGCCGACATCGGCCGGCATGAGGTCGGAAGCGTCGAAGCGCACGATCTCACCGGTGGCGAGGACGTCGAGCATCGAGGCCTCGAGCGGGGCGTAGAGGCTGGGATCGGCACCCTGGACGGCCGAGAGGAAGCCGGAGAGGGCGTCGCCGCCACCCTTGAGTTCCTTCTGGGCGGTCTGGCGGGCGTTGGCGTACTCGGGGGTTCCCAGGTACTCCATCAGTGCCCACACCTCGGCACGGTTCGAGAAGGCACCGGCGAGGGTGCCGGCACCGAGGACCGGGCGAGTGTCGTCGGCCTGCGGGAAGTAGAAGACGTCGACGGCGTCGGCGGAACCATCGGCGAAGGCGGTGCCTTCGGGGATGAAGGCCGAGAAGAACGACGCCTGACGGTGCATGAGGCAGTCGTCGTCGACGAGGCCCTGACCGTTGTCACCGAAGGCCGTGGCAGCGATCGAGCCACCGGAGGCGTAGACGGCGCCGTCGATGGTCCACAGATCACGGACCTTGTTGAAGATGTCGACCATGCCCGGATCCGAGAACGGAACCTCGTGGGCGATCCACTGGTCGTAGTAGTCGGCGCCCTGGAAACGCAGGGTGAGGTCTTCGACCCAGTCGGTGAAGGGCCAACCGGTGGCGGTACCGGACTCGATGCCGACACACCACGGGGTGTCACCGGCCGCAGCAGCGGTCTCGGTCAGAGCGACGAGCTCGTCCCAGGTCTGGGGGATGTCGTAGCCCAACTCTTCGAATCGACCGGGCTTGTACCACACGAGGGACTTGAGGTCGGACTTGGCCGGAACGCCGACCTGGGTGCCGTCGACGTTGCCGAAGGCGAGCCAGCTGTCGGCCCAGTTGGAGGAGACGGCGTCGGCGGTGTCGGCCGGAAGTGCCTGCACCGAACCGGCGCGGAAGAAATCGGCGAGCTTGCCGGGCTGCGGGAAGAACGAGATGTCGGGAGTGGTGCCGGCTTCGACGGCAACGTTGATCTCCGATTCCCAGTCGGCGGAACCGAGGTAGGTGACCTCGACGCCGTTCTCCGAGCCCCAGGCCGAGAGCACCTGCTGAAGGGCGCCGGCTTCCTCTTCGGTGCGCTCGGGGCCGGTGACGGTGATGACGCCGGTGTCGGCATCCATGTCGGCCATCGCGTCGCCATCGTCTTCCATGGCTTCGGTGGTCTCGGTCGAGTCGCCCCCGGCCGCGGTGGTTTCGGTGGTGTCACCCTCGGCGACGGTGTCGCCTCCGGAGTCACCGCTACAGGCTCCAGCGGTCAGCGCGAACGCAAACAGCAGGGCAAGCAGCGTCTTCAATCGCGAAGATTGCATGCGGTACTACCTTTCATAGGCGCCGGGTGATCCGGCGAGTTTCTCCCCAGTGGCACACGGCGCCTCCGGCAACGAGGCGTTGCGAGACGGTGTCGGATGCTCTGTGCAAGCGCTTGCAAAGCAAGCGTTTCGCACCTTAGCGGAAGCACCCGTGCGTGGGAACGAAAAGCTTGCCCATCAAAGCGTTCGCTGGCCGTCTGACCGTGATTGCGCAGGTCAACGGACTGTTTCGGAATGATTGCAACTCTCTTACGATGTTGGTTACCTCAGGGGAAGGGCTGCGGAGTGAGTTCCGACTGGCAGGCGGTGCGTTCGTGGGGGAAGCTGTGGCCAACATGACGTCCGTCACGTTCGGTGGTTGCTCGTCGCCACCCGTCAGCCATGCTCCAAGGGGGACCCATGGATCTGCTCACCACTCACGCTCGCGCCACTCCCGAGAAGATTGCGGTCATCGATGATCGGCCGGGAGAAGAAGCTCGACAGATGACCTTCGCAGAATTCAATGCCTGCGCCAACCGCCTGGCGAACGGCATCGTCGATGCGGGAATCGAAGCCGGCTCGAAAGTCATGTGGCTTGGCCAGAACTCGCTCGAAGTCTTTGCCTTCTATCATGCGGCTCGCAAGGCCAGCACGATTTCGGTCCCGCTCAACTACCGACTCTCTGATCCCGAATCGGTCTATGTCATCAACAACTCCGACTCGGTCATGGTCTTCGCCGACGTCGAGTTCGCGCCGCTGTTACAGCGGATTCGGGCCGAGATCCCGGCGGTCCAGCAGGTCGTGATCTTTGGTGGTGAACCGCTCGACGGCCAGGTCTCCCAAGACGATTTCGTTGGATCCGATGCCGAGGTCGATCGAGATCAGGCCTCGGCGGGCACCATGATCTACACCTCCGGCACCACCGGCAATCCCAAGGGGGCGGTTCGCCACGCCACCTCGTCACCCGAACAGGGCGCTGGCCTCCTCAACATGATCGGTTACGGGCCAGGTGACGTCTACATCACCTGCGGGCCGCTCTACCACAGCGGCCCCGGCGGCTTCGCCGGTATCGCCCACACCCTCGGCAACACCGTGGTGCTCCAACACAAGTTCAGCCCCGAAGACTGGCTGCGCCTCATCGACAAGTACCGCTGTTCCTCCACGTTCTCGGCACCAACCCCCATTCGCATGGTGGTGAACCTGCCGGCCGAGGTGAAGGCCAAGTACGACACCTCGAGCATGAAGATCATGATCGCCAACGCAGCACCTTGGCCCCACCCCCTCAAAGAGGCCTACATCCAAGACTTCCCAGCCGAATCGTTGTGGGAGGTGTACGGATCGACCGAGTTGGGCGTCAACAGCGTCCTCGCTCCCGAAGACCAGATGCGCAAGCCCGGATCCTGCGGCAAGCCAGCCCCCTTCGTCGAAGTCGCCCTCTTCGACGACGACGGCAACATCGTCGAGGAGCCCAACGTGCCCGGCGAGCTCTTCGTGCGGGCGTCGTCGGTGTTCGACACCTACTACAAGGCCGAAGAGAAGTTCATGGCCGATGAGCGCGATGGTTGGCACACCGTTGGCGACATCGCCTACCGAGACGACGAGGGCTACCTCTTCATTTGCGACCGCAAGAAAGACATGATCATCAGTGGCGGAATGAACATCTACCCGGCCGAGATCGAAGCCGCCCTCGAAAAGCACGAGGGCATCTATGAGGTGGCCGTCATCGGCGTCGAGTCAGAACAGTGGGGCGAGACCGTGATGGCGATCGTGGTGCCGAATGCTCCCGGCGCCGATGGGGTCGTGCTCGACGTCGCCGAGATCGATCGCTTCGCCCGCCAACAACTCGCGAGCTACAAGGTGCCGCGCATCATCGAACTGATCGAAGAGATCCCCAAGACCGGGTCGAACAAGATCCTCAAGCGTGAACTGCGCGAACGCTTCGCCCACGTGAAGGGCTGAGGGTCTGGATTACTCACGATCTCGATCGCTGCCGGTTTGGTGAACTGACGGTTTGGTGAACTGCCCGTTTGGAGAGGGGACGGTTCGCAGAATTGGTGTCAATGCACGTCGGTGTCGGGAAGGCACCGGCGCTGCGCCATCCACTGGCTGGCCTCGGCCCGGGCTTCGACTTCAGCGGGGATGTCCCGATAGGCCTCGTTCCAGCGGCGGCAGCGCCAGAACGAGGAGGTGAACGACCATACGTACCGGGCCGCGAATCGAGCCGGCCCCTGCTCTCGCCACTGGCGCACGTGCACCAACTCGTGCGCCAGTAGCGCGCTCGACCCGTCGTCGGGTTCAGCGGTTTGCAGCAAGACGAGGGGTCCGATCGTGACTCCCTGGTAGCGGCCCGGCAGGGCCGGAATCTTGGCGACCCTGACCCTGCGGGCAAGCGTTGGATCGAGGTGGTGGTATGCCGCGATCTCGACTTCGTTGAGGCGGCGAAGCCGTGGGGTCAACGTCGTACTTCCTCGCCGTTCCATGAAGACATCGTGATGACGTAGCGCTTCGTCCAGTGGGTGGTGGCCGGGTTGATCGTGCTGTTCGTCATCGTCATCCCGACGCGCTCGGCAACCTGGCATGAGATGGTGTCGGCAGCGCCGACAGTCGACTCGATCGCAACGATGTCGAGAAGTCCGAACGCCCAGTCGATCACCGCTGCGACTGTTTCGTGAGCGACTGTTTCGTGATTGGTGGCGTCGTGTGCAACGCCGGCGACGGTCAAAGCAGCGATCTGCCACACCAGTTCGAGGGGGCTGCTGTCATTGGCGCGGAGCGCGAACCCGGCGAGTCCCAGAAGGCTCCCGTCGGCGAGTGACTCGACTGCGAAGATGCCATGACCCGTGTGGAGCCACGCAGCATCGAGGTATTCGATGACCGCGGTCGCCTGCGAGGTGCCGCCGAGGTGCGGACTGTCGAGGTTCCCGTGTGAGGGAACCGACCCGCACAGCAAGGCCTCGAGGTCACAACGATCCTCGGTTCGCCACGTTCGCAGCAGCAAGTGCGGCGTCGCCAGACAGATCATGACCGCCAGAGTAGAGGCACAAGTGAGTGAGTTCTCGAACCTGTTGGCCTTCTCGTACCATCGAGGGATGAAATTGCCCGGATACCTCAGCGTCGCCGGTGTTGCCGCCTTGATCGGTGGTGTTGCACTCCGTCGCCAAACGGGGGCTGCTCTTCCGCAGGCGGTTGTCGGCAACCGGATGGCAGCACGGAACCTTCGACTGGCTCGCATGGGTCTGCGAGGCGGCCGGCGTTATGCCTTCAGCAAGGCCAGACAGACCTTTGCGTCGGCCGAACGCAAGGAAGAACTCCATTACGAGTTCCAGATGAAAACCGCCGCCGATGTCACCCGAGAGCTGGGCAACATGAAGGGCGCAATGATGAAGATCGGTCAAATGGCCAGCTACATCGATACCGGTCTACCCGACCACGTGCGCGACACGCTCGCTTCCTTGCAGCACGATGCGCCACCCATGAGCCCCGAGCTGGCGGCAGCCACGATCTGCGCCGAACTCGGCGCCGATCCGACCGAGCTGTTCGCCGAGTGGGATCCCGTGCCGATCGCCTCCGCCTCGATCGGGCAGGTGCATCGCGCCATCACCCACGACGATCGAGCCGTCGCCGTCAAGGTGCAGTACCCCGGGGTCGCCGAAGCCGTTCGATCCGATCTCGGCAACGCCGACTGGATCTTCGGAGCCATGTCGTCGATGTTCCCCGGTCTCGAGTCCGGTCCAATCGCAGCGGAGCTGAAAGAGCGGCTCATCGAAGAACTCGACTACGAGAACGAGGCTGAGAACCAGCGCTACTTCGCCGACTTCTTCGATGGTCATCCCCGGATCCACGTCCCCAAGGTCATCGACGAACTGTCAGGTCCGCGCATCTTGACCACCGAACTGGCGACAGGCGACCGATTCGACGAGGTACTCACCTGGAGTCAAGACGAGAAGAATTTGGTCGGGGAAACCATCTTCCGGTTCTCCTTTGGCTCCATCTATCGCTTGCACGCATTCAATGGCGACCCACACCCCGGCAACTACCTGTTCGAAAAGGGTGGCCGAGTCACGTTCCTCGACTTCGGTCTCGTCAAACGGTTCTCCGCCGAAGAGACCGACCTGTTCGAGCAGCTGATCTCCCGGATGGTCCTCGACCACGACATGGCTGGCTTCCGTCACCTGGTGGAGGACGCAGGACTGGTGAAGCCCGGTGCCCCGTTCACCGACGAACAGATCAACGAGTACTTCCGCTTCTACTACCGCTACGTCTATGACGACACCGTGATCACGATCGACCAGGACTACGCCGAAGGTGGTGTTGCCCAATTGTTCGATGCGTCCGGCCCCAACAGTGAGCTCATGAAGTTGCTGAACGTACCGCCGTCCTTCGTGGTGCTCCAGCGGATCACGCTCGGTCTCATTGGCATCCTTGCGCAGTTGGAAGCGACCATGAACTTCCGCCGGATCGCCGAGGAGCTCTGGCCCTTCGTTGCCGGGCCACCATCGACGGCAATGGGTGAAGAGATCGAGCAATGGCGTCGCAGTCGAGACGAATCCCGATTCGGGCTCTGACCTGGCTTCGGGTTTGCCTCGCGCGGCTTCGCCGATCTGACCTCGGCGCTCGGGGCGTGTCTCGTCCCTCGACGACGCGGGCCGCGAACCCACCTTCGGGTTTGCCTCGCGCCGCTCGTTCAACCCCACACGTTGTTGCCGGTCGCTGCACGCTCGCGGTTTCGGGAGAACTGCGCAAGGTCGAGCGTGAGGCCGGTGTGCCGGCATGGCACCTTGACCGGATCCCGATCATGGTCGTGGCCGGCTTCGCACGCGGTGACGAGTGCGGCCAGCATCTCCCCGACGATGGGAGCGTTCTTGAACTGATTTCCTGAGGTGCCGATAGCCAGGTAGAAGCCGTCGAGCGAGGAGCGGTCATAGATCGGGACCCAGTCGTCACTCACGTCGTAGTGGCTCGACAGACCCGACGGTCGGTGCGGAATGGCGAGATCAGGGAGACGGCGAGCGGCTCGATAGACGAGCGCCTCGAACATCGCTGGGTCGGGGAGCAACGAATCATCATCGGGTTCGTCGACCCACTCGAGCGGGTCGCACGCTGCCTCGATTCCGCCGATCAGGAACGACCCGCCCGGCTGGGGTCGCCAATAGGCGCCGAGGTCGCCGTCGGCAACGACCGTGCCGCCATGGTCGACGCCGAACGTCGACGGCGCCGCCGACGCAGCAACCGTCTGACGCATGGGTCGGGTGGCGATCTGCATGTCGTCGAGCACACCGGCGAGCTCGTTGAGCTGTGAGCTCCAAGGACCGGCGGCGTTGATGACCACCGGTGCCTCGATGATCTCGGAACCATCGAGTTCGACACCGCCGACCCGGTCTTCGGATCGAATGATGCTGGTGACCGTTGTACGGAGTCGCACGACAGCGCCATGACGGCGGGCGGCGTCCATGAGGTTCACCGCAGCCAGTTGCGGGTCATCGATGAACCCGGCATCGGGCTGGTAGAGCGCAACGATCGAGCCGTTGGCCGGTCTGAAGAAGTCGGGGTCGGAGGGGAGGCGAGGCGGGTGGAAACTGCCGATATCGATGGCTGGAAATCGAGTGGCAATGGCGTCGTCGTCGAGCATCTCATACGGGACACCGATGCGTTCGAAGTTGCTTCGGATGTTCGAGAAGTCCTCGTCTGGCGCACCGATGTGCAGCATGCCGATTCGATGGAACTGGCAGAGCGGTCCGTCGCTCGCTCCGAGGTGATTGGCCCAGTCGGCCCACTGATGCATTGCTTCCCATGCTGCGGTGACACCGTCGATCGTCGAGTAGGTGAAGCGAATGACTGACGAACTCGCACTCGTCGATCCGCCACCGACGGCTGCGCCCTTGTCGACGACGAGCACCTGTCGTCCACCCCGCTGCAATTCCAGCGCAATCGCCGAACCAATGACACCGGCTCCGATCACGACAGCATCGACGTTCATGTGTGGCTCCTCACTCGCGGCATCGGCGCATCGTAGTTGTCACCGCGATCCCGAAGGCATGGATCGAGGAGTGAGGGCCCGTGCTCATGGGCGGCGGGCGATGAGTTCGACTTCCACGTTGGCGCCAAGCGGGAGTGAGGCGACGCCGATCGTTGTTCGGGCAGGGAATGGCTCCTCGAAGCGGTCGGCATACGCCGCATTCATTGCAGCAAAGTCATCCATGTCGGTGAGATACACGTTGACCTTCACGACGTGTTCAGGACCGAGTCCGGCGGACTCGAGCACCGCAAACAGATTGTCGAAGCACTGGTGAGTGCGGGCACCGACATCGCCGTCGAGAAGGGCACCTGTTGCCGGATCAACCGGCGTCTGACCCGAGCAGAACACGATGGGGTCGGCATCGATGCCGTGGCTGTAGGGCCCAACCGAGTTGGCCGATGGGCTGGTGATGGCAGATCGCATCGCAGCAGCGTAGTTCGGGGTTCATGCTCGCTCAGGTCTCAAGCGGGTTGGTCGATAGTGACAGGATGAGGTCCCCGAGTAGCGCGCGCGGCAGAGGCGGCCCCGCCGATGCGTGGCACTGGATCGCCTCTCTTGCGATCGCTTCGACGTCAGCTCTCGCTGTCGCTGGAGTAGCGCTCACCTCGATGGAACCCGAACGGCCAGAGTTCACCGAACCGGCGGTGCAGCTCGACTCGAGCGCGCTCGAGGCAGCTGACCAACTGCTCTCGCTGCCCGGCAGCACGATCGATGAGGTCGGCTACCAGTCAGCAGCGACGCTTGCCGGCTATTTCCTGGCCGCCGGAACCAGTGATGATGCAGGCTGGACCATCGACTTCGTCGACAGCGGCGCTGTTGCGTCCGTCGCCGTCGAGCGAGCGATGCTCGGAGGCTACGAACGCCAGCAACCGCTCGAGCGACGATCGGCCCTCGTCGTCGCCGGCAGCGGCGCCGTCCCGACGATCACCTCCGAACGGCCCGACGTCGAGCGAGTCGCGGCACTTGCTGCCGTCACCGAGGTGAGCGGCAGCGTCGACGGTCTTTTGGCCCGGGTCCCTACGGCGAACAGCGCGGTGGTGTTGGAACTTGCACAGTCACTCGGGCTCGAGCCGCGAGTGGTTGCCGACGGCGAAGCCGACCAGTTGGTGCTGGATCGAGTGAGCGATCGAGTCATCGTCGCCTCGTGGCCGTTTGCCTGTGTGGATCGCGTGCCGCTGGTCGGCGCTCGGGGCTGCTCGGGGCCTGGTAGCCCGTTGGCCTTCGTCGACGATGCGACGGATCGGCCAGAGGGACGTTCGATCGATGGTTGGGTCGCCGCGACCACGGGACCACTCGACCGGAGCGATCCGCACTGGTTGAGTCCAGAAGAAGGCGGCGTTCGCTGGACCAATCAGGAAGCCCAGCAGTATCGCGACGAAGCAGTCCAACGCACCGCGACCGGGTTCACACTCACTGCCTCGCCGAATGCTGAGCCCCGAATCGATCGAACACCCTTCGATTCGGGAATGGTGATCTCCCAAGCGACGTTCGGGTGGGGCCGTGTCGAAGTCGATGTTCGCCTACCGATAGGAACCGGGCTGTGGCCAGCCGTCTGGCTGCTCGATGCGCAAGCATGTTCGGCACCGGGTGTTTGCGAGGGATATGAGACGCCCGCCTATCACGAGATCGATCTGATCGAGACGAGTGGCGACACCGACGTGTCCACCTCGGTCCATTGGTACCAGGACCGTATCCGCTCGCTCTCCACCACCGCCGAGCGGCCGAGTATTGGTGACGGCGAGATCCACACCATCGCTCTCGATCGCCGTCCCGGCCTCCTCGTCTGGAGTCTCGATGGCGTGGAAATCGATCGAGTGAGCGGACCGGCAGCCGCCGATGCAGGCCCGCACCGGGCGGCACCGATGCGTCTCATCGTGAACCTGGCCGTTGGGGGTACCTTCGCCGGCGACCGCGAGTTGGGCCGAACGAGTCCGTGGTGGGGGTCATCGGTGGTGCCGTCGTCGTACCCGAATCTCGATTGGACCTCAGCGAGAGTCGATCTGGTTGCTGCCCGCTTCGTCTCGCTCGACGAACTCGTGCTCGGCTGATCAGAAGCGCTGCCTCAGCGATCAGGTCGGCGGTTGGCCACCGGGTCGCCCGGTCGGACGCTCAGGTACGGCGCAGTGTCCTTCGGGACACTCGTCGGGCCAAGGTCCGGCCGCTCCGAGGAAGAGTCGGGGAGTGTCGGCCTGGCGCTCCTGCACCAGTTCTCGGATCATCGAGATGAACCGTGGCGCATTGCCAACCGTTGCGGCCCGCTCCATACGGATGCCGACTTCGCCGGCGATGCCGGCAGCGAGGGTGTCGAGGTCATACAGCACCTCCATGTGATCGCTGACGAACCCGAGCGGACACACCACGACGTTGGTCACTCCGTCGTCGGCGAGTTGTCGCAGACGGTCGCCGATGTCTGGTTCGAGCCACGGGATCTGCGGTGGCCCACTACGAGACTGGAAGGCGAGCTCCCAGTCGCCGTGGAACCCCGCTAGTTCGCCAACGAGTGCTGCGGCTTCTTCGAGCTGTTCGACATATGCCGAAGTGGCAGCCATCGAGACCGGCACCGAGTGGGCAGTGAAGACCAAATGAGGTTCTTGATCGGGGCCGAACCGAGCAATGGCCTCGGCCAGGTTGGCGGCCGCCGGTTCGAGGAATCCGGGGTGGTTGTAGAACAGTCGGAGCTTGTCGAGCGTTGGACCAGTTCCGTCACCAAGTGCAGCACCAATGAGGTCTTCGCGATATTGGCGGCATCCCGAGTATGAGCTGAACGCCGATGTCGCAAAGACCAGGGCGTGCCTGACCCCATCCATCGCCATCTGCACAACGGTGTCGGCGACGTAAGGATCCCAATTGCGATTGCCCCAGTAGATGGGGAGATCGATGCCGTTCGCCTCGAACTCTCGTCCGAGCAACTCGATCAGCGATCGATTGTGCGCGTTGATCGGCGAAACACCGTCGAAGAGGGCGTACTGCTCGGCGACAACGGCGAGACGATCGTCAGGAACATTCCTTCCCCGGGTGACATTGCGGAGAAAGGGCATGACATCTTCGGGAGCCTCTGGGCCACCGAACGACAAGATCATCAACGCATCGAACACGGCGGCAACCTAGCTGGACTTCGTCGTGATCGCCGAGCCAGAAGACCGGGCTCAGGACACCGCTGCCGGTGAGAGGTAGTCGAAGGAGTATTCGCTGATGCGCTTCGAGCGATCTCGGGCCTCGATGACCGACCGACGGCTGGGCGAACGAGGGGCGTAGCCGGCTGCCGCACGTTGCTCGTCGTTCTCGCCGCCCCAAAATCCATGTTCGTGATTGAGGCGAGCGTTGCGTCGGCAGGGCAGAATTGCCGGGCACGCAAGGCAATAGGTGAGAGCCAGCGCCTCGCGCTCGACCCTGCGTTCTGGCCGCTCGGCTTGCGGCCCAAAGAAGACATGCGTCACTCCCTTGCACATTGCGAGGTCTTGCCAGGCCACGTCGGTGTCGGGGTGAAGCGTGAACTCGGTGTCCATTGCGGTCACTTTCTGCTTGGCGGGAGATGGAAGGCCGTCCGCCGGAACAAAGCAGGTTCTTTCCGGTTCTTTTGCCTACGAAACGTCTTTCGCCTGGAATCCCCCAACGGATGCAACAACTGCTAGGCATCGGAAAGAAATATGGGTCGTATGGAGCCTCGACTGTTGCTCAGAACACTCCTCGAGCGTGCCTGCAATCGTCGAAAACTGATGAACAGCCTGATCAGCGAGGTGAGACATGCGAGTGGCAACCTGGAATCTGTGGTGGCGGTTCGGACCGTGGGAGGAGCGCCAGCCAGCAATCACCGCCACCCTCAACGCTGTCGATGCCGACGTGATCCTGCTGCAAGAAGTCTTCGGACCATCCCCAGACCACCACGATCAAGCCCATGCCCTCGCCAACGAACTCGACATGCACTGGGTCGCAACGAACAAGGTGCACTCGAACCCGAGCCAGGAAACCAGGCCAGGCTCGCCCAGCGGCCGATCTCCGTTCGGCTCTCCCAACGGCCGATCCCCGTTCGGCAACGCCATTTTGTCCCGCTGGCCCATCGTTGACAGTCAGCAGCGGTTCTTGCCCGGCAGCGACGGCCAGCCATCGCATCGCAGTGCACTGTGGGCCTTGCTCGAGCATCCCGATGGGCCCCAACCGGTTGCGACGACCCACCTCGACTGGCACTACGACGCTTCGGTGCTGCGCCAGGCGCAACTCGACGACCTGATCAGGTGGCTCGCCAATCACCACCGCACGCTCGGGAATCGCTCCACCACCGACGACGGTCGTGGCCTCGAGCCTCATCAGCACCGTGCCCTGATTCTCGGTGGCGACTTCAACGCGGTGCCCGAGTCCGACGAAATACGTCGCCTCGTCGGGCTCTCGGCTCCCTATGGCTCGAAGGGCGACGCCCCGAGGGTCTTCACCGACGCGTGGGCAGCCTGCGGCGACGGACCGGGGTACACGTGGACTCGGGACAACGAACACACAGCCGATGCCCAGTGGCCCCGACGTCGACTCGACTACCTGCTGTCGTCGTGGCCGCGTCCGAAACCGACGGGCAATCCGCTTGCGTGCAAGCTCGAAGGCCTGCAACCAATAGACGGCGTCGTACCATCAGACCACGCCTGTGTCGTTGCCGACTTCGACGACCGCCCCGCCTTCACGTGAGCAACCCCGCACCTCCTTCATGACCACACCTACCTCATGACCACACCAACCCCGCCAGCAGATCCAACGCCAAACCAACCCGTCGCTGGTTGGTATCCCGACCACAACGCGGGGCAGCTTCGCTATTGGGACGGCAACGCCTGGACCGAACATCTGACGCCCTATCCCGCGGGTGACCCGGGAGCGCCGCCACCGCCAAGCGCCGTCGACGTCATCGCCAGCGCCGCTGTCGCTCCCGGCGTCACTGCAAGCACCGACCGGCTTCCGCCACTGAACCAGTGGATCTCCGAGACCTTTCGATTGGTCATCGATCAGGCCGGGCACATCTTCACGTTGATCGTGGTCCTCACCTTTGCCGTTGACCTCATCGCCGCTGGACTCACCTGGTACGCGGTGCAAGACGTGGTGGTGACCGTCACCGATGGTGCTTCGATCACTGTCGATGGCGCCACGGTGTGGATTGCTTTCGCTGCGCTCGCCTCGATCGTTTCGATCGCCACGAAGGTCGCGCTGGCCGCCAGTTCGGCACGCCACGTCCTCGCCGCCCGCACCGGTGTTCCCGAGTCCTGGTCTGACACCCTGCGCGAGACCGTGGCCCGGTTGCCGCGAGTCGTCGGCGCGATCCTCGCCTTCTTCGGTTCGTTCGTCGTGCTGTACATCGCCGTCGTCATCCCGCTCGGACTGGTCACCGCAGTCGCTCCCATCGTCGGTCTCCTTGCGCTCTTGGTCGCTTTTCTCGGCATCGTCGCTGGTCTCGCCCGAATTGGCTTCGGTCCGGTGATGTCGATGATCGCACCAGTTGGCCAGGGCGGCATCCGGCGAAGCATCAGCCTCACCAAGGGACTGACGCTCGTTCTTGTCAGGCGTCTGGCAATGCTGGCCATGATCGGCTTCACGATGCTGTTCATCACGAGCCTCTTCACGGCCCCGCTCCTTGGTGGAAGCGGTGAGCTCGTCGCCAACGGCGATGTGGTCAACCTGGGCGACGTCGTCGGTGACAACGCAGCGGCGTTCGGGATCGGTCAGATCATCAGCGGGCTCGTCGCCGGACTGTTTGCGGCGCTCGTCGGTGGCGGTCTCGGGCTGATCTATGCCGATCTCGGCGGACCCATCGAGCCGACCATCACCGACGTCGACCCCACCGGTATGGCTCCTACCCCTTCGTCATGAACGGCTCCGACGCCGCCCCGCCAGCGACGAACGAAACCCTCGACCCGCTGATCGCCAGCGAACAACGAGTCATCGATCACGCCTATGCGTGTCTCGATGCCATGGTTGCCCGGGCGCGCTCGGCGCGTGAAGTGACCGACCGTGCGGTGAGAGACGAAAACACCGCTGACGCGAGGGTTGCCCAGTGGCACCTTCGCAAGCGAGAGGCCGAACTTTCCGGCGGTGCCGGTCCGCTCAGCTTCGGCCGCATCGACGAGGAGCCCCTACGGCCTGGCGTCGCTGCCGACTACTGGTATGTCGGACGCCGACACGTCGAGGATGTCAATGGCGACCCCGTCGTCGTCGACTGGCGCGCCCCAGTATCAGCCCCGTTCTATCGAGCGACGAGCGTCGACCCCTGCGGCCTGACCGGGCGCCGCCGCTTCAGCCTGGATGACCGCACCATCGTCGCCATCTCCGATGAGGACTTGACCGACCCTGATGGCGAGAGCCACGGCGGTCTCCCTGACCCGTTGCTCGCCGAACTCGAGCGGGCCAGAAGTGGGCAGATGCGTGACATCGTTGCCACGATCGCGGCCGAACAGGACGAGATCATCCGAGCGGACCTCGACGAGCTCCTCATCGTGCAAGGCGGGCCGGGAACCGGCAAGACGGCGGTCGGGCTACATCGGGCCGCCTTCTTGCTCTTTCAGCACCGTCACCATCTCGAGGATCGAAAGATTCTCGTCGTCGGACCGAACCCGCTGTTCCTTCGCTATATCGCCGACGTCCTTCCCTCGCTCGGCGAATCAGCGGTCGTGCAGGCAACGGTCCCCGGGTTGATGGCTGCTCGCTACCCGGTGCGAGCAGTTGACGATGACCCCACGGCCATCGTCAAAGGCGACCAACGAATGGTCGTGGTCATCGAGCGGTTTCTCGCGGCGAAGATCACGGTGCCGAGCAACGGAATCGAGCTTCGAGCAGGTGTTGCCGTTGTGCGTTTCGGTGCCGCCGATATCGAGCAACTGCAACAAACGGCGCTGGCTCGAAAGCTGCCACTGAACAGTGCTCGCGACACGTTCCGGCAGATGATCGTGCAGGAGGGATGGCGCCGCTACAGCGACCGTGCTGGTGTCGACCCCGGCGGGCAGCCGAGCTTTGCGGCCGGTGTCAACCGAGACCCACAGTTCAAGAAGGACTTCGATCGCTGTTGGCCTGCGTTCTCCGCTCCGGTGGTCGTGCGAGAGATGTACAGCTCGAAGCGAAAGCTTGCGGCCGCGGCCAAGGGCGTTCTCGATACCGACGAGCTCGCCCTGCTCGCGCGCACCGCCACCAAGAAGGCAACCGACGAGAAGTGGACGGCCGCTGACCTTGGTGTGATCGATGAAGTGGTCGATCGCACCGCCGGTGTTCCGACCACCTACGGGCATCTCGTCGTTGACGAGGCCCAGGACCACTCGGCCATGAACCTACGGCTGCTCGCCAGGCGGGCAGAGCGGGGTTCGATGACCATCCTCGGCGACCTGGCCCAGGCAACCAGCCCGGTTGCCCTTCGGAGCTGGGAAGCCACCATCGCTGCTCTCAGCGAGCAACGAGGCGATACCAACGCCAGGGTCGTCGAACTCACTATCGGCTATCGCGTCCCCGCTGCCGTTCTCGATCTCGCCAATCGGTTGCTGGCGGTGGCGGTGCCCGAGATCACCCCGACTCGATCGATTCGCCCTGGTGGCACCGAGCCGTTGATCGTTTCGACCGAGCCCGGTCATCTCGGGCAGAGCGTGGTCGACGAGGTGGCTGTCCTGCGAGAGCAGACCGAGAGCCTCGCTGTTGTTGGCGTCGATCGCGACCTCGACACGGTGACCAAGGCGTTCCAGGCCGCCGGTATTCCCCATGACCGAGTTGGTCGGGGATCGCTCCCCGGCGCCGCCGCTGTCGCACTCATCGACCCTGACGCGGTGAAGGGGTTGGAGTTCGATGCCGTCATCGTCGTCGAGCCGGCCGCCATCGCTGAACTCGATGCCGGTCTGCTGCGGCTCTACGTTGCCATGACCAGGCCAGTCCAACACCTCGGCATCGTCCATTCCCGGCCGTTGCCCGATGCGCTTACCTGACTGATCCCCCGGCACTGATCTCGCACCCCGATCAGGCTGCCTGGCGACCGTTCGGCGTGTTCCGCTGGCACAATAGTCCGGATGCCCTTTGCTGCTGAGTCCTCCCGCGCCGACAATTTCGCGTCGATCGATGTCTCCACCACCGCATGGGTCGTACTCGCGGCGATCGTGGTTGCCATGCTCGGCATCGATCTCTATCGCCATCGCCACGCTCACGCCCCGAGCCAGCGCGAAGCACTGATCGAGTCGGCGGTGTGGGTGGCGACCGGTATCGCCTTCGGCTTCGGCCTGCTGGCGGTCTACGGCGGCCAGGTCTTCGGTGAATACATCAGCGGCTACCTCATCGAGAAGTCGCTCAGCATCGACAACGTGTTCGTATGGTCGCTCCTGTTCACCACGATGTCGATTCCGATCAAGTACCAGCACCGAGTGCTCTTCTGGGGCATCTTCGGCGCCCTGGCCCTGCGGGGCATCTTCATCGCCGCCGGAAGTGCGCTCATCGCACAGTTCTGGTGGGTTCTGCTGATCTTCGGCGTGTTCCTCATCTTCACCGGGGCCAAGATCATCCGCCACAAAGAAGACGAGGGCGAAGCGGCAACGGTGCGCGGTATGGCAACACTCGAAAAGATCATGCCGGTCACCCACGAGCTCGACGGCCAGAAGTTCTTCACGATGCAAAACGGCAAACGGGCCGCAACGCCATTGTTCGCTGCACTCGTGGTGATCGAACTCACCGACGTGATCTTCGCCGTCGATTCGGTTCCGGCGATCCTCGCCGTGTCACACGAGCCGTACATCGTCTTTGCGTCGAACGCGTTCGCCATCCTCGGGCTTCGAGCGATGTACTTCCTTCTTGCCAACGCTCGCGAGCAGTTCCACTACCTCTCACATGGTCTCGGAGCGATCCTGATCTTCGTTGGTATCAAGATGACCGTCTCGCACTGGTACCACCTGAACACGTATGTGTCATTGGCGGTGATTGCGTCGTTGCTGGCGGCTGCCGTGGTCTTCAGCCTGCAAAAGGCGAAGCAGCTGGGAGTGGCGCCGTCGGTAGTGCACGAGCATCACGACCACTGAGGTCGATCTGCCGTGAGACGGTTCAGCAGTCGTCGTCGGTGTCGGGCCGCGCACGGTCGGCGGCCGCCATGTCATCGAGGCGAGCCCCGGGAAGGGTGAAGCACCCGTCGACATCAACACCTTCGACCGGTTCGATGACCGGGGTCTTGATGACCGGGGTCTTCTTGCGCCAGAACATGATCGTGTCGAGCCAACCCATGGGCAACAGTGTGCCACGGGGGCTGCTGGCCGCGACGTTCGGCGCCGTCAGATGTCGAGAAGGTCAGACGTCGACAGGGTCAGACGTCGAGAAGATCACAACGTCGAGAAGATCAGACGTCGAGAAGATCTTTGTCGATCAGGTCGGAGTGGCCGATGATGTAGTCCTTGCGAGTCGCAACGTCGGACCCCATCAGCACGTCGAACAGTTCCGCCGCTCGCACGGCCTCTTCGCCATGGGCCATGCCCATACGCTTGAGCACCCGGGTGTCGGGATTCAGCGTGGTCTCGGCCAGCTCGTCGACGTTCATCTCGCCAAGACCCTTGAAGCGTTGCCAACGCCCAGGATCGATG
>JBBQUN010000060.1:0-20280 GCA_038212405.1 Acidimicrobiales bacterium
TCGTCAGCCTCGATGATGCCGTCGGTCTGGCCGTCGCCGAGACCACGCGGGGCCATCGCCGTGTTGACGCCCTGGGGGCAGAGCACCGACACCTTGATGCCGTCGTCGCCGTGGGTGATGGCGAGGAACTCGGCGAGTTTGACCGCTGCGGCCTTGGTGACCGAATACGGGCCGGATCCGAGCGCTGCCAGCAGACCGGCGGCCGATGCAGTGTTGAGGAGGTAGCCCGAGCCTCGAGCGATCATCGAAGGTAACACCGCACGAGCGGCGTAGAGATGCGACATGACGTGCAGCTCCCATTGCTGTTGCCATACCTCGTTTGCTGCATCGGTGAGTACGCCGTTGCCGCCGGCACCAGCGTTCGAGCAGAAGAGGTCGATGGGTCCATGCTGTGCGAGCGTCCATTCGACCAGGTCGATGATGTCTTGCTCGTTGGTCACGTCGCAGGCTCGACCGTCACAACCCAGCTCTGCGGCTGCGGCGAGCACGGCATCTTCGTGGAGATCGGCGAGCACGACGGCTCGTGCCCCCTCGGCCAGAAAGGCTTTCGCCATGGCCCTGCCGATGCCGCCGCTGCCTCCGGTGATGACCACTACTGTGTCGTTGAGTTCCATGAAGGCGAGACGTTAGACGCCGCTTGCCAACGTTCATCAACTCTTTCGCCAGATGATCAACACTGAGCAGATCACATGACAGCAAGTCGATCGTGGGCGACACTGCACTCATGGCACATGGAGCGAGGTTCGGCTGATGGTACCGAATGCTCGCGTGGGTCGAGTGTCACGCTTGCCGCTGCTGATCATGGTGGCCGTCCTGGTCATGGCAGCGCTCCTGACGATTGCTCTTGTCGCCAGCCGCGACCCAAAGACCTACCCAGTGGGGACGCCCGAGGCGGCGCTCCAGGAGTTCGTCGCAGCAGCAATCGACAACGACGAAGACGCCATGTTGGCGCTTCTCACCGACGAGATGCGTCTTGCCTGCACCCAACGTGCGCCCGACGACATCTACGGCGGCTGGTGGTCGGACACCAACGTGCAGGCGCACCTCGCCAGCATCGAGATCGATGGCGTCAATGCCAAAGCGACGGTGCGATTTCGAGAAGGCAACAACGATGACCCATTCAACGGCTCATCGTGGGATTTCGAGCGGCCGTTCTCATTGCTCCGAGTCGACGACACCTGGCTTGTCGAGCGCGCCGGATGGCCGTATCCGTTCGACGATTGCACACGAGGAAGCAGCTGATGATGTTGTTCGGGAGTCTGCTGCCGCTGGTAGTTCTGGGCGGTCTCGTCTTTGTCATCGTGCAGGGGTTCCGATCGATCGCGAACAGCGAGAGCGAACCGGTCGAGCCAGCCGAGGCGGCAAAGTCGTTCGCTCTTCACCTCGGGCTGTTCGTCGCCCTCATCGCCTGCGCAGTCGGCCTGATCGACCTGTTGCAGGCGTTGTTCGAGAACGGCGACCGTCTTGCCGGCAGCAGTTCGGATCTGGCACGAGGCTTGTCGCTGCTGATCGTCGCCGGTCCGGCGTACTGGCTGCTGCTGCGGGCCATCAGCCGGCGGGCAACCGGACGGGTGGACAGCGGCGACTCGCGAGCCATGCGGGGGTGGACGGTGTACCTGGTCGTTGCCCTCGCAACGACGCTGGTCGCCCTGTTGATCTCTGTTGGACAGGTTGCCAACGATCTGACCAGTGCAAATCGCGACGTCGACCTGGCCGAGGTGGCGCAACTCGTCGTCTGGCTCGGTCTCTGGCTCACCCATTGGTTTGGTCTGCGACCGCAGTTTGGCGTGCGCGGCGATGCGCATCTTGCGTTCGGCACGACGGCTGGCCTGCTGTGGCTGCTGTCGGGCCTGGGGGCGGTGACCTATCGAGTACTCGAGTCCGGCTATGACGCCATCGTCGGAGCGCCGCTCGAATCGTCGTTCGACACCACGTTGTGGCTGGTCGTCTCGGCAACCGGTGGCGTTGTCTGGATGTGGCATTGGCTGGCAGTGTTCGACGCTCCTGCTCCCGGTTCCCCAGTCGAAGGTGCTCGGCGAGGGTCGTCGCTGTGGTTTTTCACCGTGGTCGTCGCCGGCATCTTGCCCGGCCTCGTTGCCATGCTGGTCACGGTCACCACGATGGTGAGTGGGGTACTGATCTGGTTCGTTGGTACGACCGATCAGGAGGCCGCCGATTTCTTCCGCCCGGGTGCCGTTCTGGTCGCAGCGCTGTTCGTGGGGTTCGTGGCGTGGGCCTATCACCGTTGGGTCCTCGACGCTCACGGCCTGCCGGCGGTCGCTGCGGATCATCCTGAGGAGGAGGTCGTTGGGGTCACAGCACGGAACGAAGCGATTCGCTTCCACGACTACGTCGTGGTCACCCTCGGCCTCGTCGCCGTCGTTGGTGCAGCGGCGGCGTTGGTGGCGCTGGCGATCAACACGATTGCCGACCAACCGCTCTTTGCCGGCTCGAGTCGACCCGACAACGTTCTCATCGTGATCGTGACCGTGCTCGGCGTCGGTGCGGGCCTCTGGTGGCACTACTGGGGAATCATCGAGACGGCCCGGTCAGCGCAACCGGTGGCGGAGAGCGACTCGTTCTGGCGCAAGCTCTACCTGATTGCCAGCTTCGGCCTGGGTGGTCTGGTACTTGGCGTGGCCCTCATCTGGGTGCTGTTCGCGTTCCTGCGAGATCTGATCGATGGAGCGTTGGGGCGCCAAACGATCGAGGACCTGGCCAATCCGATCGGATGGGCGGTCGCCGTCGTTGGTGCGGTTTGGTACCACTTCGGGGTCTGGCAGACCGACCGAGCCGTGCTCGAAGCACGTCAACCACCGCCGCCAACCGCACCCAATCTCTCCTCGGCGTCACTCGCCGGAACCGTGGCATCGTCGAAGGTCAACGAAGCGGTTGGTCTGAGCATGCGGCCGGCGACCAGCGACGATGCCGGTGAGCTCTTCACGCTACAGCGGGCGGATCAGACGAGTCTGAGTCAAGAGTGGGGCGAACCAATGGAGACGTTTGCCGAGATGGTGTCCCGGCTGGCCGTTTCTGACACCACGATCATTGCCGACGGTCACCGCATCATCGGTTTCGTGGCTCACTCGCTCGACCCGAGCGTTGGCTCGAAAATCCAAGCGGTCATTGCACCGGATCGCAACACTCCCGAAATCGTTGGGCTATTAGCGTCTGCCTCGTCGCCGAGGGACCCCACCTCATAGCGTCGGCGGCACAACCGACTGCTGAACCGTGAATCGACGTGTGTCCAAATATCGAAGCCAGCTGAATCCTGGTCCTCCGACCACCGTGGTGCTCTTTGGGGCTACCGGCGACCTCTCGCGCCGCAAGCTGTTGCCGGGCCTGTTTCACCTGTTGCGCTCAGGACTTCTCCCACACGTGCGCATCGTTGGTACCTCGCTCGATGAGCACACCCAAGAATCGTTCGTCGCCTTCACGCGCGACGCACTCTCTGGTCGAGAGGGCGGACTCGAAGAGCCGGATTGGGAGAATTTCGAGAAGCGCCTGTTCTGGGCCCCGGGGGGCACGCCCGATGCGTTGCGAGCAGCACTGGCCGACGCCGAGGCCGATCTCGAGGGGCCACAACAGCGCCTGCATTACTTGTCGGTCCCGCCAAAGGGTGCGCTGTCGGTGATCAACACGCTGCACGAGGCCGGTCTCGTCGAGAACTCGCGCGTCATCATGGAGAAGCCGTTCGGTACTGATCTGGCCAGCGCCAAGATGCTGAACGACACCGTGCACGAGGTCTTTCGCGAAGATCAGATCTTTCGCATCGACCACTTACTCGGGAAAGAGGCGGCCCTCAACATCCTTGCCTTCCGCTTCGCCAACGGGCTGTTCGAGCCGATCTGGCATCGGAACATGATCGACCACATCCAGATCGACATTCCCGAAGCGCTCGGTCTCGAGCAGCGCGCCAACTTCTATGAAG
This sequence comes from Acidimicrobiales bacterium, assembly GCA_038212405.1. Classification (GTDB taxonomy): domain Bacteria; phylum Actinomycetota; class Acidimicrobiia; order Acidimicrobiales; family SZUA-35; genus JBBQUN01. Next base: position 3,932 of record JBBQUN010000060.1, read on the forward strand.
CGACCGGCGCGTACCGGGACATGGTGGTCACCCATCTCTTCCAAGTCATGGCCTTCACCGCAATGGAAGCTCCGACCTCGCTCGACCCCCGTGCCATCACCGAAGAGAAGAACAAGGTCTTCCGATCGATGCTGCCGATCGGACCCGATGACGTGGTTCGCGGGCAGTACCTGGGTTACCGCGATGAAGAGGGCGTCCACCCCGAATCCGAGACCGAGACGTTCATTGCGCTGCGGTGCTACATCGACAATTGGCGCTGGGCCGGCGTGCCGTTCTACCTGCGAACCGGCAAGAACATGGCCGAGGGGCAGCGCATCATCTCGATTGCATTCAAAGAGCCACCGAAGTCGATGTTCCCCAAGGGATCAGGAGTTGGCCAATTGGGGCCCGACCATTTGACGTTCGATCTCGCCGACGAATCCAAGCTGTCGTTGTCGTTCTACGGCAAGCGTCCTGGTCCGGGTTTCCGGCTCGACAAGATGTCGATGCAGTTCTCGGTCGAAGACACCGACACCTCGAATGACGTGCTCGAGGCCTACGAACGGCTGATCCTCGATGCTGTTCGTGGCGATCAAACCTTGTTCACCACGTCCGAGGGGGTCGAGCGGCTGTGGGAGGTGTCGCAGGACTTGCTGTCGAATCCGCCACCTGTTCGCCCTTACGCCAAGGGCACATGGGGACCCAACCAAATCCACCAGCTGATCGCTCCGAACTCCTGGCGCCTTCCCTTCGAACGAACCTGGCGAGCCAAATAGGGACGAGCCTGGCCTCAGGTGGCTTGGAGGGTCTCGATCGCTTCGATCAGACCGTCTTTGCCGAGCGAGCCGAGATGGGTGACGACCTCGCCGTCGTCATTGACGAAGGCAAAGGCCGGCTGCGATGCGATGCGATAGCCGGCCCACAGCGAACCGTCGAGGTCGACGGCATGTTCGAATCCGTCGACGCCGAGCGTGGTGATGAACTCGTTGATCGGTTCCAGCTCGTCTCGACCAGCAACACCGATGATGGTGACATCGTCACCGAATTGTGCTTGTACCTCTGCGACCGCAGGGGCTTCTGCTCGGCAGGTGCTTCACCACGGAGCCCAGAACCACAGTACGTAATCGGTGCCTTCGAGCGAACCAAAGTCGAGCTGGCCACCGCTGGCGGTTTGGGCAACGGGCTGGGTCATCGTTGTCTGCGCTGCTGCCTGGTCGAGTGGCGAGGCTTCGCTCGATTCGCTGCTGCCGCCACACGATGCCGCGGCGAGGCCAATGGCAAGGGCGCCGGCAACGACACGCCAACGGCGGCCGACGAGCGAGGTGGTTGGTACAGAGCCCTTCACGTCGCAGAACGTATCGCGCCACTCGCTACCTGACGGGGTCGGGTGGCGGATCGCTCAGAGCCGAGTGTTGAAGAGCATGCCCAGTGATGACTGCACGCCGTTCTGGGCCAACAGTTGGTTCAACGAACCGTCGTCGATCGACTGCCTCACAACGGCGGTGTCGACAGCCATCGTTGCCGCCAGATTCTCGATCGAGCGAGTGGCGTCACGCGCAGTCGGACCATTCGAAGAGCTCGCACTCTCGAGTCCGGTGATCGTGGTTGGGGCGGGAATGGCGAAAATCGATCCGACGCCGACACCGACACGAAGGCCAGGATCGGCTGCCATTGGCGAGGTACCTGGCCCATTCGCCGACGCCTCATCGGTTTCGACTCCGCCGCTCTCGGCGCGTTCCTGTAGCGCCTCGCCACCCTGGAGACGGGAGCGAAGATCAGCTGGCTCGACGTTGGCGATATCGGGGATCGCGTCGGTGGTGGCACGACCCGCAATTTGGGTTCGTACGTGAGAAACGCTGGCGTGATGACTGATACTGCTGACAGATTGCATCGGGTCCTCCCGAGGGTTGTTGCCATCGTGGTCTTCGGCACTCGAATCGGGTCACTTGACAACGTTGACCAAAGCTTGACCGTGTCGAGGCCCACGAGCCGTCGCTGCGCGCTCTTCCGGAGTTGCTTGCTTCGCGGCGTAACATCCACGCTCCGCTTCGCTCCTCTAGTGTCGAGTCACCACAACCGAGACGAGACAGACCAATGGCAACATGGCAACTGGCAGCGAAGGCTCGCCGTGACTTGGCCGACCTCGTCGAGTCGCTCGACACCGAACAGCTTGGCCAGCCGACCTATTGCGCCGAGTGGACAGCGCAAGGGGTGCTTGCGCACGCAACGAGCTTCGTCGAGACCGGTCTCGTTGGTTTCGTGACCACGATGGCAAAGAACAAGTTCGACTTCGACAAGGTGTCGATTGCCATGGCCAAGACCCAGCTCGGGCGGCCGGTTCCCGACGTGCTCGAGTCGCTCCGGTCACAGGCATCGAAGTCCGCTGTGCTCCCGATGTTCCCCGAGGCAATGACGGTGACCGACGTCGCAATCCACACCCAAGACATCCGTCGTCCGCTCGGGCTCGATGGCGAACTCGACGATGAGGTACTCGGCGCAGCACTCGAGTTCCTCACCTCGCACAAGATGGCCACCACGCTGGTCGACCGAAAGTCACTCGACGGTGTTCGCCTCGTTGCGAGCGATCGTGACTGGTCCTTCGGCCAGGGGGACGAGATCGTCGGGACGGCCGAAGCGCTGATGATGGGCATGGCCGGCCGTCCCGTCCTCGATGAGCTGAGCGGTCCCGGCGTTGCCGCGTGGCGATGACTCCAGCGACCGGTGTTGCCGGTTGCTCGCTGTACGAACTGGTGCAGGCGTACGACGCGCTCGAGCACCATCGCACCGGCACCCGTTTTGATCACCAAACCCAAGCGTGGCTGGCCGAGGAGTTGGCAAGTCGCAGGGCTCGGGTCGACACGACGAGCTACGAGTTCGATCAGTTCGTCGTCGATGATCACGAGGTGGTGGTCGACGGGAATCTGGTCGAATCAGTACCGCTTTGGTACGCAGGTGAGGGGCGATGCGAGACCAGCCACGTGCAGCGTTTCGCTTGGAGCTTCAGCGGAGGAAACCACGGAACCCAGGACGCCTGGGCGGCGCTGGTCGCCAACGACCGGCCGTCGGTCGTTGCCACCACCGACATCGGCGGGATGCTCGGTGTTCCCAATCGGGCTCCCCGGTTTTCCCTCGTCCAGCCCGTTGCCCTCGTTGCCGGCGCCCTCGCCGATCACCTTGCCGATGCCGCTGCCGATGCCGAGGTACGGCTCCTCACCAGCACTCGCCGGACCGTCGGCCGGTCCACCACCGTGTTCGGACGTTTCGGTCCGCCGTCCGCTGCTCCGGTCGTCATCACGACACCCATGACGGGTTGGTTTCGCTGTGCTGGCGAACGGGGAACGGGTATTGCCATTGCAATCGAATTGGCCGCCGAGCTTGGCGACGACCGTTCGGTACTGTTCGTCGGGACCACCGGCCACGAGATCGGATACCTCGGTGTCGACCGCCTGGTCGCTGAAGGTGGTTTCGGAACGCCATCGGCCATCGTGCACGTCGGCGCCAGCAGTGCGGCCGGCGTCGTTGATGACAGCTTCGTCAATGACAGCCTCGTCAATGACAGCCTCGTCTATGACAGGGTCGGGACATTGTCACCCAACCGCATGGTGCTGTCGTCGCTCTCGTCTTCGGCCGGGGCAGCCGTCGCTGCGACGGCCGAAGCCGGAGGGTTGCGAGTACTTCAGAACCCGCCGGACTGGTTCGGCGAAGGCGAGATGCTGAAGCGGCTCGAGCGTCCACTGCTGTCGTTCGTCGGTGGGTTCCCCAACTTCCACACGCCGCTCGACACCATCGAGCGAGTGACGACACCGGCAATGCTCGACGATGCGGCCGACACGATCGGTCAAACGGTTCGGGCGTTCCTCGCAGCGACTGATCACTGACCAAGGCCACCGCGTCGAAATCCGATGACAGGCCATGACAGAGGTGAAACAGTGGAGCGATGGACCTCGCCGCTCACCTCGCCATCCCGGACCAGCACCTCGATCCGGCGAACGCCGCCACCTATGACATCGGCGTGGCCGAGCGGTTCGCGCCAGACGTAGTGGAACCTGCCGTCCGGCTCCTTGGCGAACTCGCCGAGGGTGGAGGCGCCGTCGAGTTCGCCGTTGGCACTGGCCGGTTGGCCATCCCTCTCGCCCAGTCGGGCACCCCGGTCCAAGGCATCGACTTCTCCGAGCCGATGCTTGACGAGCTGCGAAGGAAGACCGGAGCCGAGCTGGTCTCGCTCACGGTGGGCGACATCACCGAAACGCAGGTGTGCACCGATGCCAGCCTCGTCTACCTCGTGTTCAACACGATCGGAAATCTGCGAACGCAGCAACAGCAGGTGGCGTGTTTTCGCAACGCTGCCGCCCACCTGCAACCGGGTGGGCGGTTCCTGATCGAGAATCTGGTGCCGAGGCTGCATCTGCTCGGGGCGGGCGACACGATCCGCCCGTTCGACGTCTCGGCTCACCACCTCGGATTCGACGAGTACATCGACCGAGAACAGCAAATCCTCGTTTCGCATCACTACAACATCGATGGCGACCGGGTTCGCACGTTGTCGGGAGCGTTCCGCTACGTGTGGCCTTCAGAGCTCGATTTGATGGCGCAGCTCGCCGGTATGACGCTCGAAGCGCGATGGGCCGACTGGGACCGTTCACCGTTCACCGACGGTTCGCCGGCCCATATTTCGGTCTTTCGCAAACCGTGAATCTCAGGCGAGGCGATAGATGCGTTTTGCCGTCGAGCGGAACATCGCCTCTTGCTCGGCTTCGCTGAAGTCGGCAGCAATCTTCTTCGCTGCGTTCCAGAAGCTGCGATACGAGATCGAGAATCGGTCGACCGGGAAGTTACTCTCGAACATGCAGCGATCGGCGCCGAAGCACTCGATGGTGTGGAGGTAGTAGCGAGCCTGCGCCTCGACGAGTTCATCTGACGACGCGGGCCGGTCACGTTCGTGCCAGCCGAAGCCGTTGTCGGGCATGGCCAGACCACCGAGCTTGGCAACGACATTGGGGTTGGCAGCAATGGCGGCGATGTCGTCCTTCCATGTCTCGAAGATCTCATCTCGCTTGCCTTCGAAGCGGCCGACACCGAGTGGGCTGCCGAAGTGGTCGAGGATCATCGTGGTGTCGGGGACCGCAGCGGCGAGCCGAGCGAAGTCGGCGTTCTGGTGGTGATAGTGCCAGGTGTCGTAGGTGAGGCCACGCTCGCCGAGTCGGGCAACGCCAGCTCGGAAGGCAGGGTCGTCGTAGAGACCGGCAGGCGCTCGACCAGCGATGCGCAGCTTCTCGGGCTCAGGGTCACTCGCTCCCGCATGGCGAATGCCTTTGAAGAGGTCGCCACCCGCTGCGGCGTGCGCGTCGAGCACCTCATCGAGTTGCGCCCCGAGGCGAAGGTCGGCGGTGGCGACGATGCCGGCGATCGGCGCATGGCCGGTCCGGCGCGCACTCTCGGCCGCGTTCTCGGCAACGAAGGCGGTTTCGCCAACACAGCGCAGATGTGTTGGTCCTTCGCTCTGATACGCCGCACCGCACTCGATGAACACGGTTGCTTCGATGTGGTGTCCGTCGTCGGTGTCGCCGTGGAGGTCATCGAGACCGTAGGGAAGCGATCCTCCAATCGGCCACAGGTGATGGTGAGGATCGATGATCGCTCGACCAGGGTCGACGATGTCCTCGACGTTCTGGGCGAACCATGCAGGTGAACCGGGGACGGGAGCGTCAGTCGAGGCCATGGCGCTCATCCTGCTCGCTGCTGCTCGAAACCAGCAATTCCTCTACCAGAGTGCCCTGTACGGCACTCTGGTAGAGGAGTCGTCAGCCAGCGCCCTGGACGTCGGGGATCTCCTCTCTGTGGATGCCGTACACGGCACCTTGGTAGAGGAGTTGGTGGCGGATCGCCGGCGGCGGCACCTGCGGCGGAGGCACGCAACGAGCGTTGGTGGCGGATCGCCGGCGGCGGCACCTGCGGCGCAGGTGCAAGGTCAGATCGTCAGGACGTGGCGGGCTTGTTTTGCCGACAGCATCTGTTCGGTGCCGTCGAGGATCCGGACGGTCTTGGCGACCCGGGCGAAGACCGACTCCTGCACGTAGGGAACGTCGTATTTCTCGCACAGCTCGACCAGGCGAGGTTGGGCGGCCTGGTACTGGAGCATGGTGAGGTCAGGCCAGAGGTGATGCTCGATCTGGTAGTTGAGCCACATGTGGAGGTGATCATTGACGTCGCCACCGGTGGTGTAGTTCGCACTGCCGATGATCTGGCGAAGGGCGAACTCGCCTGGAGCATCGGCTGGTTCTTCGAAGCGGTAGAGGTCAGCGGCGGTATGGCTCGGAGTGATCACGAGGAAGCCATGCAGATTCGAGAAGATGTCGGCGATCAACACGTTGAGCGCCACGTTCCTGGCCGCCTTCGGACCGAGCGGGAGGAAGCAGGCCGGAATCAGGGCGAAACGGACGGCGAGGTTCGGGAGCAGCGAACGCCGCCATGTTTCGCGACCTCGAGCGGTGACCGGATTGAGCATTTCGAGGCTGGTCGGCGCTTCGGCCACCGGGAGACGCTGACGCTTTTGTCGTTCGACGCCCATGGTCGAGGGCGCGTAGTAGGCCCACTTCCAGATGCCGGCGAAAGCACCGAGAATGGCTCGCTTCGACCAGCGGGGGATCGGCGCGTTGATCAGCGGTTGGGTGTTGCGTTCCAACAGGTCCGGGTCGCCATCTTCACCGAGGTGGTAGTGGTGGGCGTGGTCGTGTTCGAGATGCCAAGCCGAGGGGGTGATCCAGTCCATCCAATCGATCCAACGACGTCGACCCCGAGCGAAGACCTTGCTCGTGTACTTGGCTGGGACACCGGGGACCTTGTCGTAGCCCTTGTGGCTGATGTGATGCATCAGCATCCACTGTGTGGTGGTGCCGGCGGCAATGGAGGCGGCCGATAGTGGATTGGGGGCAATCCACGCGGTGGCGTAGCCGAGCAACGAAGCGATGCGGCCCCTGCGGTCGAGACCCTCGAGATGGGTGATGTCGGCTGGACCGGCGGCCCGCCGCAGATCAGTGCCGATGAGTCGAAGTTCGGCGACGAAATCCTCCAGCGCTTGGTTCGACAATTCCGCCAAGAGGAGCTCTGCGTCTTCGAACGCTGCATCATGCAGCATGGCCTCATCGAGCGCTGCCTCGTCGAGGAGCTGTTCAGCGAGCAAGTGTTCGGCGAGCGTTCCTGGGAGGAGCGAGGTGTCGGATTCGAGCTTGGGCATCGTCACGTTCTAGACGACGAGCGGCATGAAGCGGTGCACGGGGTGACGAGAGACACAGCGGTCGGGCGGTTCGATGCCAGACTGCTGGGGTGAATAATCGACGAATCTTCATTACTGGTGTTGGCCGAGGCCTCGGCCACGAATTGGCTGCTCAGCTCCTCGCCGACGGCCATGACGTGTGGGGGTCGACCAGGTCTGGTGAGTGCGATCTGGAACTCGGCGGTTGTGTCGCCATGGAACTGGCCGACGAGGCCTCGATGGTTGCTGGCGCTGCGTCGATTGGTCTCGACACGATCGACGTCTTCATCAACTGCGCTGGCATCGACAGTCGTTCGACGCACGCTGATGTCGACGACCGGGGTCCCTTTGGGGTCGACAGCGCAACGCTGCTGGCGGTGATGGCCGTCAACGTCAGCGCCCCGATGGTGCTCACCCGTGAGCTGCTGCCGCGATTGCGGTCGGGGAGCAATCCGGTCGTGCTCAACATCAGTTCTCAGCTCGGCTCGATGGAGGCAGCAAGGACCATCGGCGCCGACACTCCTTACTGCATCTCCAAGGCCGCCCTGAACATGCTCAGCGTGAAGTCGGCTGAAGCGCTGCGGCCTGATGTCGCCCTCGTGATGCTGCATCCCGGCTGGGTGCAAACCGACATGGGAGGGCCAAACGCCGACCTCACCATGGCCGAGTCAGCTTCGGCCATTTGCTCCACGCTGTCGAAGCTGACCATCGCCGACACCGGCCGCTTCATCACCTGGGACAACCGCGCGCATCCTTGGTGAGGGATAGATCCCAAGACTTGGGACGCCGGAAGTGAGGAGCGCAGCGACGAACGTCCTACACCTCTTCGAGGAGGTCGACCTCGAACAGAGCGTCGGCGGCAATGCGAACGGCATCGAACGAAAGCCCCGAGCGCTTGGCGATGTCGAGCAGCGAATGCATGCCATCGGAGAAGTTCAGCACCCAGAGCACCGCAACCTCTGCGGAGTTGTCGCCCTTGCGACCTCCGAGCGCGGCATACAGCCCGCGGCGCCCGAGTTGGGGCTCACCATCCGGACTCAGATTCAGGTAGCGCTGATTGCCTTCGAGCACGTCGACGACGCTGATGTGTTTGGCCAGCGTGTCGGCCAACGCATCGGGTTTGACGAAATCGAGGTCGTCGGCCGAGGTGTGGTATTCGTCGAACTTGCCGTAGGGCGTGCGAGTCAGGCTGCCCATCTCGAGCCCAATACCCGGCGATGAATACTGACGCTCGTCATAGCCGTAGGGCTCGAAGTCGCGAATGTCGTAGTCGTCGCCCGAGGCCGCAAGCACGTACTCGACGGCGGCGTCGATCAGGTGGTGACCATCGCGTGTTCGCTTGTAGTGGAGCTTGCCGGGATCGCCGGCAGTGCTGAGTACGAGTCCGCCCAGCATGTTCTCCCGACTCCGAGGTTGGGTCGCCAACCAGGTGATGGAACCGACGGTTCCCGGAACGAACAGGAAACGATAGGTCAGGCGACGGTTCGGGCGATCGAGAATGCTGCGGGCCAAGTAGGTGGCAAGCGCGATCCCCGACAGGTTGTCGTTGCACAGCGACGGGTGGCAGACGTGGGTGGAGAACAGCACCTCGTCGGTCGAGGAACCAGGGATGAGCAGCTCTGCGTAGGTGAGGTTGCCGTGTTCGAGGGTCGAGTCGATGACGACTTCGTACTCGCCGTCTTCCAACGCCAGGTAGTCGTCGTGTCGAAGGCAAAAGCCCCAGGTGCGGTTGAAATACGACGTGCGGTGGGGAATGCGGTCGGGAAAATCGGGCAGCGTGAACAGCCGTGGCCGGAGTTCGTCGAGCGTCATGGTGGTGTTGACCGGCTCGGAATAGTTGACCACGTGCAGGTTGTGCTGCTGGAAGTCGATGACCCGACGCCCGGTCGAGTCCTTCACGTAGGCGTCGGTGATGTTCCATTCCTGCGGCACGGTCCAGTCGAAGACCTGGGTACCGCTGGGCACTTCGTGTTGGACCAGGGGAATGACCTCGGAGAGAACGTGGAGCGTCTGGCGAACGCCGTTGCCGGTGATGCTGCGACAGATGGGATAGAGCCGGGCGATCGTGGCGTGCATGTCGGCGCCGATCGAAAGAGCGTGCATGTCGGCGCCGGTCATGGGCAGTCGGTGCAACCGGCGTTCCAGACCTGCCACGGCGGGTTGCCTGCCTCGACGAGCGCGTCCAGTTCGGACTTGTCCTTGAACGTGTCCATCGGCTGCCAGTAGCCGTCGTACGGAACGGCCATCAGTTTGCGCTGTTCGATGAGGCGATCGAACGGTTCCAGGATCAGTTCCTCGTTGCGGTTGAGCACGTCGAAGATCTCGGGGCGGAAGGCGAAGAAGCCGGCGTTGATGCGCACCGAGGATCGCGCGATCTCTTCGATGGCGGTGACGTTGCCTGCTTCGTCGGTGCGCACGTTGTGGAACGACGACGGTGCGTGCACCGTGGTGAAACACGCCGTGTTGTCGGTGGCGGCAAAGGCCTTGATGTAGCTGTCGAGATCGAGGTCAGACAGGCCGTCGGCGTAGTTGGCGAGGAACATCTCCTCACCTGCGAGATGGGGTCGCACTCGGCGCAGTCGCTCACCAACGTTCGAGGTCTGGCCGGTGTTGACGAAGCTGATCTTCCAATCGTCGATGTCGGTGCCGAGCAGTTCGATCGAGCGCCCGCCCTCGGAGTAGACGAAGTCGTTCATCTCGCATTCGGAGTAGTTGAGGAAGAACTCCTTTATCTGGCGTCCGCCGTAGCCGAGGCAGATGATGAAGTCCTTGTGGCCGAAGTGCGCGTAGTACTTCATCAGGTGCCACAGGATCGGGCGCGGACCGACTTCGACCAGCGGCTTTGGGACTTCGCCCGCGTGGCCACGAAGACGCATCCCCTGACCACCACAGAACAAAACGACCTTCATCTTCGGATCATCTCCCACCACATAGGTTTCGACTGCAACCAATTCATCGGGTGTCCACTGGGAGACCTGAAGTTCACGCTCGAAATGAGCGATGTGACATGAATCGGCGGTTCATTCACCCACGGTAGGGGCGTTTCCCATTGGGATCGCTGAGGAAAACAGACCATTGCCGGGCGTCGGCGTCACCGGTACCTTCCAAATCGATGACTTCCTTCCCGTGCCGCTTCTGTTCCACCCCGCTCGAACACCGTGTCGTCGATCTCGGTATGTCGCCTCTCTGCGAGAGTTTCCTCCCCGCTGACGCCCTCGATTCGATGGAGCCCTTCTACCCGCTCAACGTCTGGGTCTGTCACGAGTGTTTCCTGGTGCAGCTCAACGAGTACGTCGACCCCGGCGAGATCTTCGAGGAGTACGCCTACTTCTCGTCGTTCGCCACCTCGTGGTTGCAGCATGCGGCCGACTATGTCGAGATGATCACCAAGCGGCTCGACTTGGGTGCCGACTCGATGGTCGTCGAGTTGGCCAGTAACGACGGCTACCTCCTCAAGAACTTCGTCGAGGCCGGCATCCCCTGCCTCGGAATCGAGCCTGCGGCGAATGTTGCCAAGTCGGCGGTCGAGATCGGCGTGCCGACCGACGTCTCGTTCTTCGGTAAGGCGAAGGGAGCAGCGCTCGCCGCCGATGGCGTGCGGGCCGATCTGATCCTCGGCAACAACGTGTTGGCACAGGTTCCGGACCTGAACGACTTCATCGCCGGCATCCCCGAAATGCTCAAGGACACCGGCACGGTCACCTTCGAGTTCCCACACCTGCTCCAGTTGCTCGAACAGAACCAGTTCGACACGATCTACCACGAGCACTACTGCTACTTCTCCCTGATCAGCACCCAGAAGATCTTCGCCGCTCACGGCCTCACGATCTTCGACGTCGAAGAGCTCTGGACCCACGGGGGCTCACTGCGCATCTTCGCTCGGCCAACAGCCGACGAGAGCCGTCCGGTTACCGACGCCGTGACTGAACTCCGCCAGCGTGAGGTCGAAGCCGGCTTCCTCGACGTCGAGCGCTACGCGCAATTCGAGGAGCAGGCTCGCGACACCAAGCGGGCGTTGCTGACGATCCTCATCCAGGCCAAGCGCGACGGCAAGACGGTCTGCGGCTACGGGGCACCGGGCAAGGGCAACACCCTGCTCAACTACTGCGGCATCCGCGAGGACTTCCTCGACTTCACCGTCGATCGCAACCCCTACAAGCACGGTCGTTTCCTTCCGGGCACCCACATCCCGATCTTCACGCCAGACAAGATCGACGAGGTCAAGCCCGATCTCATCCTGATCCTTCCCTGGAACTTCAAAGACGAGATCCTCGAGCAGATGAAGCACGTTCGCGAATGGGGTGGCCAGTTCATCGTGCCGATCCCCACCGCCACCGTCATCTAGGGCGACACTCTCCACATGCTGCAACTGAGCCTCGGTGACGATCCCGCGAAGCCACTGTCGATCCTCTGTTTGGGGGCGCACAGCGACGACATCGAGATCGGCTGCGGCGGGACGCTCATGCGCCTGTTGCGTGAGCGTCCCGGGTCAGTGGTGCGCTGGGTCGTCTTCTCGGCCAATGAACAGCGGGCCGAAGAAGCTCGGGCGAGCGCTGCCGATTTCGCGGCCGAGGCAAGCGAGCTCGAGGTGACCGTGCTCGCATTTCGAGAGAGCTACTTCCCGTATCAGGGCACCGAGATCAAGGATGCGCTCGCGCAGATTGCCCGCGAAGTGAACCCCGATGTGGTGTTCTCACATCGGCGTGACGACGTGCACCAGGACCACCAGACCTTGGCCGGGCTCACGTGGAATCACTTCCGGAACCACTTCGTGCTCGAGTACGAGATCGCCAAGTACGAGGGCGACCTCGGGCAGCCGAACGTCTTCGTTCCCCTCGATGCCGAACTCGTCGAGGCGAAGATCGCCAAGCTGCACCATCACTTCGGCACCCAGCAAGACAAAGCGTGGTTCAGCGCCGACACGTTCCGTGGCCTCATGGCGGTTCGCGGTGTCGAGTGCCACTCGGCCAGTCACTTCGCCGAAGGATTCCACGCCAGGAAGATGCTGCTGTAGCGCGCCCGACTCTCCCCGGTTTCTTGCCGAGTTGCGTGACTCGACGGCCGGCTCCGGCAATGGCGTGCAGAAACTCCGTGCGGTACACCGCTTCAGCAGTCGCGTCCTGTTGGGCTTGCACGTCGCCGATGAGCTGTCCAACGAGGTGCGCGCCGAGCGATTTCTTTGCGCCATCCGTCCCACCTGGTCACCCGGGTGCGGCGTCGAATCGTCTGCGCGGGTTGAACCGATCGTGACCACCGCCCATGCTCCGAAGCCGATGGTGGAAGCCAGACCGAGCCATATGTCGGGAAGGCCAGCAAGGTACAGGCACACCCACAGCGCCAGCCCGACCAACCGGGTGGGGTCGTACTCGAACTATCGGCTGTTTCGGTACCGGGAATGAGGTGTGAGGAGTTCTTTGCGTGCAGGTTTGCACGCTGACCCAACGGGATATGCCGGGGTGACTCAAGAACCCATGGTCCGTCGTCGATACTCGTTGCATCGGCACGCGCCAGTATGAATGGAGATCAATGGCGACCTCGGTCGAACCGGTCAAGAAACCCCCAACACGAGCAGTCGTTGGTCACTTGGTGCGCTATGTGGCACACTACCGCGGCCACTTCCACACGGCTGTGCGGGACGAACTCGCCGGCCGAGGCATCGACTATCGGTTGTTCTACGGTGAGCCGTGGGGCGACGAGCAGCCGATCGGCGGCATCGTCGAGCTTCCCTGGGCCACCAAGATCAAGACTCGCACGCTCTCGATCAATGGCCGAGTCGTGCTGTGGCACGGAGCGCAGCGCGCCGTTGCCGGCAGCGACGTGATCATGCTCGAGCAGCAGGCAAAGGCCGTTGCGAACTACCTGTTCCTCGCTCGCCGTCTGGTCGGTGGACCCCGAGTCGTCCTGAACGGCCATGGCCGGAACCATCAGACCGAGGACCACACGACGTTCGTCGAGCGCTCGAAGGCCTTCCTGACCCGTCAAGCCGACTGGTTCTTCGCCTACACCGACAACTCGGCCGACATCGTCGCCGAACTCGGCTTCCCTCGTGAGCGGATCACGGTGTTCAAGAATGCCCTCGACAACGATGCGAGATTGCTCCAGATCGAGGAGACGACACAGCAAGAACTCGACGCCCTGCGGGCGGAGCTCGGACTGGGTAACGGCCCGGTTGGGGCCTACATCGGCCGGATCTACGCCGACAAGCGTCCCGACTTCCTGATCGAAGCGGCGCTGAAGATTCGCGAGGCGCTACCGGACTTCCAGCTCCTGATCATTGGCGATGGCAACGCCCGCGGCGCCATCGATGCCGCGGCAGCAAAGCACGACTGGATCCATGACGTGGGCGCCCGGTTCGATCACGACCTCGTGCGCCACGCCTTGCTGGCCGACCTCATCCTCAATCCCGGAGCGATTGGGCTCGTCGCCGTCGACTCGATGGCGCTCGGTCGTCCGATCGTCACCGTCGCCGACCATGGCCACGGGCCGGAGTTCGCCTACCTGCGTCCTGATTTCGACTCGATCGTGCTTCGCAAGTCCGCTTCGTCACAGCACTACGCCGATGCCGTTGTTCAACTCTTCGCCGAGTCCGATTGGCTGGAACTGTTGCAACTCCAGGCGAAGAGCCGGGCGCGCGAGTTCTCGATGGAAGAAATGGTCAAGAGCTTCGCCGACGGATTCGTCGAGGCGTTGATCACTCTGGGTTTGCTCGAACCCGAGTCAGCCGAAGAGCATGAGATCAGCCGCCGCGAAGGCTGCGACCTGTCCACTTCGTCTTGAACTGGGTCGACGTCCACTTGGGGTGGTTCGCGTACACCCACGCCTTGAACCCGTAACCGAGCGCCACTCGACCGAGGCTGGTCTTTGGTCCGTAGTGTTCCATCACGTAGTCGAGGTTCTGGGTGTAGACCTCGTTGAAGTTCATCGAGTCGTTGCCACCGTGGCGACGGAAGATCGCGGTTGGATAGTCGAGTCGGCTGAACTCGAGTCCCTTGCTGAGCGCTCGAGTCCAGAACTCGTAGTCAGGTGTCTTCAACATGTCGTAGTTGTACGGACCGACCTCGGCGTACCCCTCAGGGGTGATGAAGCTGCTCATGGCCGCGAGGTAGTTCCATCGGAAGGCAGCATGGATCTTGGCATTGAGCCATGCCGGGGGTGGTCCGAGTTCGCCCTGGACTTCGGAAAGATCACCGTTGACCCAGCGAATCGTGCTGAAGATCATCGGCTTGCGCTCGCGGCGATAGATGTCCGCCACCTTCTCGAACGCACCGGGGAGCATCATGTCGTCGCCACCGAGGTAGGCGATGAGGTCACAGCCGTGCTCGACACAGGCGTCGTAGCCCAGTCCCATGGCCGACGCCAGGGTGCTGCCAGGTTCACGGGGCACCATGACGACGTTGTTGCGAGCGAGGATGTCGAGCGTGCCGTCGGTGCTGGCGTTGTCGAGAATGAGGTGGGCGACTTCGATGCCAGACCCCACTTGGGCTTGCACCGAGTCGAGGCATTCCTGGAGATATTCCGCGGCGTTGTAGGTCGGCGTCATCACCGCAAAGCGCACGACATCGGCGTTGCGAGAGTTGCTGTTCATTGGTTCGTGTCCGGTTCGGGGGTCGGCTTGAGGACTCGGTCGTCCTCTCGTCACTGTAGGTGAACGTCCTTCGACCGGAACCGAGTAGACACACCCAAAGGCGGGCAGAATCCGACGATGGAAATCGTGATCGTCCCGTCAATCGAGGCCGCTGGGTCGTTGGCTGCCGACGTGGTCACTGCGCTCATCAACTCGACAGTCCAGCCCGTGCTCGGCGTCGCGACCGGTAGCTCACCGCTCCCGACCTATCGAGAACTGACGCGCCGTCACCGAGCGGGTGAGCTCAGCTTTGCCAGTACCCGGGTTTTCCTGCTCGACGAATACGTCGGCTTGCCAGACGGTGATCCGGCGGCATACCGGCGTTTCATCGAAACCGAGTTCACGACGCTGGTCGACCTGCCGGAAGGAAGCCTCTTCGGGCCTGATGGTCGGATCGGGCATGCCGCCCTGGCGGGCGAGCGGTTCGAGCGCCAGATTGCTGATGCCGGGGGCGTTGATCTGCAGATCCTGGGCATTGGCACCGACGGTCACATCGGATTCAACGAACCCGGCTCGTCACTGGGATCGCGAACCAGGATGAAAACGCTGACAACGCAGACTCGCACCGACAACGCTCGCTTCTTCGGCAACGACCTCGAGGCCGTGCCGCACCAGGTGATCACGCAAGGCGTCGCGACCATTGCCAGCGCTCGCCATGTGCTGTTGATCGCCACCGGTGCGAACAAGGCGACACCGATCGCCCGCATGGTCGAAGGACCGGTCACCGCGATGGTGCCGGCATCGGCGCTTCAGCTCCACCCCCACGTGACGGTGATCGTCGACGAAGACGCCGCTGGCGAACTTCAGCTCCACGAGTACTACCGGGAAGTCCTGGCCAACAAGGCGTCATGGCAGGGCTTTTGAGAACATCGGCAAGGGCCTACCTCGATCACAGGCCACCGGGGCGGTCACCGGTCCCTACGACACCGACGTCTGAGCGACGGAGTTCGCTCGGCGTGCGCCAGGCCCAACCGGCCTCAAGTTTTTGGCTGACCAGTCGATAGAGAGGTCGTGACATCGAGGGAACCGAAACTCGTCAGCTGGCCCTTCGACCGTTCGGCAGACGATGAGGCGGGCTACGTCCTCGCCACCACAGCGCTCTTGCTCATTCCTCTCATGATTTTCGCCGCGCTCGCCGTCGATGTGGGTGGCTGGTACGCACAAGCGACCAAAGCTCAACGCGCCGCCGACTCGGCGGCGCTTGCCGCTGTTGTTCACATGCCAAACGAGACGAAAGCGACCTTGGCGGCGCTCGAGGTAGCTGCATCGAACGGCTTTGTCGACCAGCCTGGCTGTGAATCGGTTCCCTGTACGCCGACCACCTTCCCCCAGGTGGTGGTGAGCAGGATCGGCAACGAACAGGTCCGAGTCGACATCTACACCCAGGGCGAGGTCTATTTCGGTGGTGTCGTCGTCGATTCCGACGACATTTCCATTCACCGGTTCGCCGCGGCCCAGTACGTGTTCCCCGTTCCGATGGGCAATCCGACGTCG
>JBBQUN010000061.1:0-20121 GCA_038212405.1 Acidimicrobiales bacterium
ATATGTCATTGACGCCATCGACGTTGCCGAACATGCTGGTCCAGTGCTGGTCCAGATCCTCGTTTACCCCGGGTTGCAACCCCTCGATCTCGTCGGGCCCCACGAGGTCTTCGACGGCGCGAATCGATGGTTGCTGGCGCATCGGCCCCACGCCGACCGCTACGACATCGAGCTGGCTGGAACGACCCGCGGGCCGGTGGCCGGCGAGAGTGGATTGGACCTCGGCCGGGGTCACCGCAGGCATCGATCTGGCGCTGGCCATGGTCGAGGACGAACTCGTCCACCGAGACCCCTCGGGTGACCTGACCGTTCGAGCGCTCGCCCGTGAGGCGGGAATGAGCGAGCGGCACTTCACCCGCGTCTTCGCCGACGAAGTCGGCTGTTCACCCGCACGCCATGTGGAGCGGATGCGGATCGAGGCTGCACGAGGAGTTCTCGAGAACGGCGACGACGGGCTCGAGTCGGTCGCTCGTCGCTGTGGTTTGGCTCGGGCGAGACGTTTCGCCGAGCATTTCTCCGCCAGGTCGGGGTCACGCCCGGCGCGTACCGCGAGCGGTTCACGCTCGATCATCAATCGCCAACACCAAAAAAGGAATCAGCTGATGACCACCTACGGATTGCTCCTGTTCGACGATTGTGAGGAGCTCGATTTCGCCGGCCCGTGGGAGGTGTTCACGGCCTCGGCGATGGTGCGGGAGAGCCGTGAGGGGAGGCGTCTCGACAACATCGTGATCATCGCCGAGCACGACCGACCCATTCGGTGCAACAAGGGTCTGCGTGTGCTGCCCGACCACACCCTCGACAATCACCCGGCGCTCGATGTGATCCTCGTTCCCGGGGGCATGGGTACCAGGGTCGAATCCGAGAACAAGACGTTGCTCGACTGGATCGCCAAGGTGGCCAGACGGGCAACCTGGGTGACGAGCGTGTGTACCGGCTCGTACCTTCTCCATCGAGCGGGAGTCGCCAATGGTCTCCCGCTCGCCACCCACTGGGGCTTCGAGGATCAGCTCGAGGCCGACGGAGCGACGGTGGTCCGCGATCGGCGCTGGGTCCACAGCGGAAAGGTCGTGTCGAGCCAAGGCGTCTCCGCCGGTATCGACATGGCCCTGTGGCTGATCGGTCAGATCGACTCGCCCGAGCACGCCCGCCTCACCCAGCGCTACATCCAGTACGACCCGGCCCCACCCT
Organism: Acidimicrobiales bacterium; assembly: GCA_038212405.1. GTDB lineage: Bacteria > Actinomycetota > Acidimicrobiia > Acidimicrobiales > SZUA-35 > JBBQUN01. Next base: position 1,192 of record JBBQUN010000061.1, read on the forward strand.
ACGCCGACGTCGAAATCTGACGGAACCGGTCAGGCGGTTTGGGGGCGAGGGACTGATTGAAGGAGATGGTCGGCAGCGCCGGCCAATGCGGTGGCAGCTTCGTTGGTGCTGACCAATGACAGTACGGACTTGGCCTGAGTGACGAAGTCTTCGGCAACGGCAAAGGCCGATTCGATGCCCGGTCCCCGACGAACGATGTCGATCGCAGCGAAGCGCTGTGTGGGGTCGAGACCGTCGGCCAGCATCTCTCGGAGGAGGGCGCCCTCGGGCCAGGCCAGGGTGTGGATGACCGGCAGGCTGTAGACGCCCTCGATCATGTCGTTACCCGCAGGCTTGCCGAGCTGCTCATCGGTGGCGATGACATCGAGGATGTCATCGATCACCTGGAACGCCATGCCGTAGAGGCGTCCGAATTCCGTCAATCGATCGATGTCGTCGCGGCATTGGCCGGAAACGATGCCACCGATCCGACACGCTGCGGAGTAGAGCGAGGCGGTCTTTCCCTCGATCGAGGGAAAGTACTGGGCCTCGGTGCGAGTGACGTCGTACATGGTTTGGAGTTCGCCAACCTGACCGCGACAGAGTTCAGCGATGGTGGCGGCAAGAAGTCCAGCAACTTCGGTACCGAGATCGGCGGCGATTTCGGACGCTTTGGCGAGCAAATAGTCGCCCGCGAGGATGGCCTTGAGGTTGCCCCACCGGGCATTGACGCTGATCACTTGTCGTCGCATCTCGGCTTCGTCCATCACGTCGTCGTGATAGAGCGAGCCGATGTGGACCAATTCGACGGCGACGCCGCCCCGCACGACATCGAGGTGGACCGACTCGCCATCGGGCAGTGATGCTGCAGCGGCGGCAATGGTGAACAACGGTCGCAACCGCTTGCCTCCCGCCTTGATGAGGTGCGACGCGATCTCGGAGAGATAGGGGTCGCCAGCGATGTGCACGACCTCCAGCAGCGTTGACTCGACTCGCGCCTTGTCGTTCGGACCGGTGGGGAGGAGTGCGAGCGGATTGGCAACCACGGCACCAACCTAGAGCACGCTCAGCGCTGATCCTCAACCGGACGGTGCCACCGACCGTGGTTGACCGTCACGAACCGAAGTCGTCCTTGGCGGCAAACCTCGTAGAGATCGCCCGGTGTGTCATGTGACCGTCGAGAGTGGGAACATCGCAGATGTCGGCGGAGTTCTCACACCTGGTTCTCGCGAGCCGACCTTGAGGGGACGGGCGCCGCTAGACTCACCCCACGTTTCCTCACGCCCCACCGGGAGGAGTTCCATGTTTGAACGTTTCACTGATCGAGCACGTCGCGTCGTCGTGTTGGCCCAGGAAGAAGCCCGCCTACTCAACCACAACTACATCGGTACCGAGCACATCCTGCTCGGGCTGATCCACGAGGGAGAGGGTGTCGCCGCGAAAGCGCTCGAATCACTCTCGATTTCGCTGGAGGCCGTGCGTAGTCAGGTCGAGGACATCATCGGGCAAGGCGGCTCGTCGCCGTCTGGTCACATCCCCTTCACCCCTCGGGCGAAGAAGGTCCTCGAGCTGTCGTTGCGTGAAGCACTGCAACTCGGCCACAACTACATCGGTACCGAGCACATCCTTCTCGGCCTCATTCGTGAGGGCGAGGGTGTTGCTGCACAGGTGCTCGTCAAGTTGGGCGCCGACCTCAGCCGGGTGCGCCAACAGGTCATCCAACTGTTGAGCGGCTATTCTGGTCCTTCGGGGTCCTCCGGCAGCACACCTGATGCCAGCTCCGCCAAGCCAGGGGCAACCCCGGGGAGCGGGAGCGCAGATGCGCCGTCGGGATCGCTGATCCTCGACCAGTTCGGTCGCAACTACACCCAGTTGGCGCGAGACAAAAAGCTCGACCCCGTCATCGGTCGTGACCGAGAGTCCGAACGCGTCATGCAGGTGTTGTCTCGACGAACCAAGAACAACCCCGTGCTCATTGGTGAACCCGGCGTCGGTAAGACTGCCATCGTCGAAGGCCTGGCCCAGCGCATCGCTGCTGACAATGTGCCCGACACGCTCCAGGGTAAGCAGCTGTACTCGCTCGACTTGGGTGCGCTCGTTGCCGGTAGCCGGTACCGCGGTGATTTCGAGGAACGCCTCAAGAAGGTGCTCAAAGAAATCAAGACCCGCGGCGACATCATCTTGTTCATCGACGAGCTTCATACCCTCGTCGGCGCTGGTGCCGCTGAAGGTGCCATCGATGCGGCCAGCATCCTCAAGCCGATGCTCGCTCGCGGTGAGCTCCAGACCATTGGTGCCACCACCCTCGAGGAGTATCGCAAGCATCTCGAAAAAGATGCCGCTCTCGAGCGTCGTTTCCAGCCCATTCGGGTCGAGGAACCAACCGTCGAGCACACCATCGAGATCCTCAAGGGTCTGCGCGATCGCTACGAGAGTCACCACCGGGTCACCATCACCGACCAGGCCCTCGTTGCTGCGGCCAATCTCGCCGATCGCTACATCGCTGACCGCCACCTTCCCGACAAGGCCATCGACCTCATCGACGAAGCTGGCTCCCGCCTGCGTATCAAGCGCATGGCAACCCCGCCAGAGTTCAAAGAACTCGAGACCGAACTCACTGGTGTTGTCGAGCAGAAGAAGCGGGCCGTCGAGAACCAAGATTTCGAAGAAGCCGGTCGCCTGCGAGACAAGGAAAAAGAGCTCCTCGATTCCAAGGAAGCGCTCGAAGCCGAGATCAAGGCTTCTGGTGTCGACTTGTTCGATGAGGTCGATGAAGAGTCGATCGCCGAGGTGCTGTCGATCTGGACCGGTATTCCGGTCTACAAGCTCACCGAGGAAGAAACCGAGAAGCTCCTCCGCATGGAAGACGAGCTGCACAAGCGGGTCATCGGCCAGGAAGACGCCGTTCGGGCGGTCTCGCAGTCGATTCGCCGTACTCGTGCCGGCCTGAAAGACCCCCGCCGTCCGTCTGGCTCGTTCATCTTCTTGGGCCCGACCGGCGTCGGCAAGACCGAACTGGCCAAGACCCTGTCGTCGTTCCTCTTCGGCGACGAGAAGGCACTCATCACGCTCGACATGTCGGAGTACATGGAGAAGCACACGGTGAGCCGTCTCGTTGGTTCGCCTCCCGGCTATGTCGGCTACGAAGAGGGCGGCCAGCTCACCGAGGCCGTTCGGCGCAAGCCGTTCTCGGTGGTGCTGTTCGACGAAATCGAAAAAGCCCACCCCGACGTGTTCAACACGCTGCTCCAGATTCTGGAGGAGGGTCGCCTGACCGACTCGCAGGGCCGTTCGGTCGACTTCCGCAACACCGTGCTCATCATGACCTCGAACCTCGGTACCCAAGACCTGCGCAAGGCGCAGCTCGGTTTCGCCAAGGTCGACGAGGCCGTCTCGTATGAGCGCATGAAGCAGAAGGTCGACGATGCGCTCAAGGTGCATTTCCGGCCGGAGTTCCTGAACCGAGTCGACGAGACCATCGTCTTCCACGAGCTGAGCAAGCCCGAGATCACCCAGATCGTCGATCTTCTCATCGCCCGTACCACCGAGCAGCTCGAAGGCCTGGGGATTGGCCTCGAACTGACCATCGATGCCAAGCACCTCTTGGCCGACCGTGGCTATGACCCCACCATGGGGGGCCGTCCCCTGCGTCGTGCCATCCAGCGTTTGGTGGAGGACGTGCTCTCCGAGAAGCTCCTCTACAAGGAGTTCCGGGCTGGCCAAATCGTCGTCATCGACGTCGTCGAAGACGACGAAGGTGGACGCGAGTTGTCGTTCACGGCGCACGAGGGTTTCCAACCTCCATCGACGCCCGAGCTCGCCGAAGCCGGCGACTGACATCATCACGACGGGTCATCTGACTCGCAATCGAAGAACCGCGACCGTGGGGTGCATCGACTCGGTGCACCCCACGGTCGCGTCTGCGGGCAATGCAGGTTCGGGCATTGGCCAAGGACCGCTCGCCTGGCCGGTAGTGTTGCCACGGTGTTGAGAGGGCCCGAACGACGAGCAACGACCAGCCAATGGATCGTCGTACTCCTTCTCGGGTTCATGGCGGCGTTTGCCGCCGGTTGCCGCACCGACGTGATGATCGATGTCGATGTCGAAGAAGACGGGTCAGGGCTGGTCACCGCCACCATGCTGCTTGATCGGGAGACCTCGGCTGCGGTGCTCGACCTACCCAGCGCCGACGGGCTCGCCCTCGAAGACCTCTTCCAGGCCGGATGGGAAATCGATCCACCACAGCCCGACGAGAATGGTGCGGTGCGAGTGTCGGCGGCGAAGGCATTCGGAACCCCCCAACAGTTCAGCGACGTGATGGCGGAACTGGTCGGTGGTGAGAGCTTGCTCGGGCCGTTCACACTCGAGCGAACCAAAGCCTTCGCCACGGTCGATTACGAGGTGAACGGCGTCATCAATTCGACCGGGTTCGAAGCGTTCGCCGACGACGAGCTCTCGGCGGCTCTCGGTCGATCGGTCACCGATATCGCGCAGCGCTACGGAGCGTCACCGAGCGACGTCTTCGTCACGATGACCGTCCGGATGCCGGGAACGATCGATCCTGGACTGTCGACTGGCGTGCTCGATCCACAAGGTGCTGATTCCGGTCGAGTCTTCACGACTCGTCTCGACGGTGCTTCAGCGGTGACGGTCGCAGTGACGTCATCGACCCGAGAAGTAGCAGCCTTGGTCTGGCGCGGTGTTGCGATCGTGGCGGCGGTCCTCGCCGTTCTCGTGGCCTTCGGCCATCTTTTGCGAGTGCTTCGTCCCGAGCGGCGAAGTGCGAAGTCGGGCCGTTCGGGTATGTCCACCTCCTCGAGTGCTTCTGACAAGGCAAAGTCCGTACGGGCAGCGGCGCGCAAGAAAACAGCGAAGCCGGTGATCGACCCATCGGTCGCCGAGCCCGATGGTGATGAAGAAGCGCTGCCGGCAGTGGTGGCGCTCGATGGTATGGGTGTGCTGTATCGCCAGGGTGATGACATCAACCAGTTGCTGGTTCCCTTCGTTCGAGAACGCGGCTCTGAGGTCACACACGACAAGATCGTGGCCAGGGCAAGGACCATGAGCCTCGGCCGGATCACCCCCGCCGAGTTCTGGGTGTCCGTTGGTGTCGACGGTGATCCAAATCGGCTCGACGACGAATACTTGAACTTGTTCCAGCTCAGCCCTGGCGTGGTGAAGTTCCTGCGCTATCTGCGCGAGAACGGGGTCCAAGTTGCCTGTATCACCAACGACAGCACGGCCTGGGCTACCAAGCTCCGCAAGAAACACAGCCTCGAAGGCCTCATCGACCCATGGATCGTCAGTGGCGCCGTCGGGGTTCGCAAGCCCGACCAACCCATCTATGAGGTCCTACGCCGCCTGACCCAGGCCGCGCCTTCGGCGATCCTCGTCATCGACGACGAACTCGACAATCTCGATGCCGCTCGCGCACTGGGATTCCGAACCGCTTGGTTCGCGCCAAGAGCAACCAATGACGAGGCGCGCCAGCACGCCATTCTTCGGAGCTTTCACGTCAACACCAATCCACCTGAGTGAGGGCGCCGATCGACCTACCGAGTCGGGGTATCGCCGCAACTGGGTGGGCGATCCGACATCGCTGTCATACCGCGTGCGTAAGGTCACGTCATGGCCAAACAACGTCGAGTCTTCGTCTGTCGTGCGTGCAGCACCACGAGCGTCAGTTGGACGGGGCGGTGCACTGGTTGCGGTGAATGGGCGACGTTGGAAGAGTCGGCCCCACGCACCGCCGCGCCACGAATCGGTGTTGCACGGTCGCCGCATCAGTCACTGCTCTCGGTTGATCGGGCAACAGCAGTACCCATCCCCACCGGGCTCTCCGAAGTCGATCGAGTGCTCGGTGGGGGCATCATCCCTGGCTCAGTGGCCCTGCTGAGTGGCGAACCGGGCATTGGGAAATCCACGCTGAGTTTGCAGATCGTGCAATCGGTTGCGGCGAGCGGCGGCAGTGTGTTGCTGGTGACGGGCGAGGAGGCGCCATCGCAGGTCGCCGGGCGCGCCGATCGACTGGGGCCAATCCCGCCTTCGGTCTCGGTGCTCGATGTCGTTGATGTGCACGCCGTCACGGCAACCATCGCCGAGCTCGAACCGCAGTTGGTCGTCGTCGATTCCATCCAGACGATGCACGATGCCGATCTCGATGGCGCTCCCGGTTCCGTTTCACAGGTTCGCCAGGTCGCCGGACATCTTGTGGCGGCGGCCAAGCGCCACGGTTGCACGATTCTGCTCATTGGTCATGTCACCAAAGACGGCACCCTGGCCGGCCCGCGCCAACTCGAGCACGTGGTCGACACCGTCCTCAGCTTCGAAGGCGACCGCAACTCCGACCTGCGTCGCCTGCGCGCAGCGAAACACCGTTTCGGCGCAACAACCGAAGTCGGACTCTTCGAGATGACCTACAGCGGGCTGATGCCGGTCCTCGATCCTTCGGCGCGGTTCCTGGCCGATCGTCTCACCGATGTTGCCGGCTCGGTCGTCGTGCCCATCCTGGAGGGGCACCGCCCGCTCATGGTCGAGGTACAGACGCTGGTTCAGGCCAGGGCTGAAGCCTCGTCGCAGCGCACCACGCATGGCATCGGTAGTGCACGACTCAAGCTTGCGATCGCCGTGCTCGCCGGTCGAGCCGGTATCGATCTCGGCCCCTTCGATGTGTTTGCCTCTGTTGCTGGTGGTGTCAAGACCGATGATCCCGGACTCGACCTGGGTCTCAGTCTGGCCTTGGCCTCAGGCGCCTCCGGCAAGCCGCTTGCCCCGAGTCTGGTTGCCATCGGCGAGGTCGGTCTCGCTGGAGAGCTGCGCGCCGTCCCGCGCATGGATCTTCGCCTTCACGAGGCGTACCGAGTGGGTTACCGCACGGCGATCGTTCCTGCGTCAGCCGCCGACGGGCCAGCCGGGCTTCGCCTGGTTCGGTGCCAGCGGCTCGACCAGGCCGTCGCCAGCATTGCTCGGGTGACAGTGAGCTGATCGAATACGGTCTGATCGAGCGGTCTGAGCGGGTGTCGGCAGCAGACCAGGGATTTTGGCCGTCGGGCCGGTGGCTGCGATGCACTACAGTACGTCGATGGACTCCAGGGCAGAAACAGCGTTGTTGCGGGCCCTCGCGCAGGTCGCTCCTGGTGCGCCGGTCCGCGATGGTCTCGACCGGGTCCTCCAGTCGGGTCGTGGCGGCCTGATCGTCATTGGTGATGGCCCCGACGTCCTCAACATCTGTTCAGGGGGCTTCCTTCTCGACGCGGCGTTCACGCCACAGCGGTTGTCTGAGCTGGCAAAGATGGACGGCGCCATCATCTTGGCCGCCGATACTTCGAGGATCGCTCGGGCCAACGTCCACTTGGTGCCCAACCCGAATGTGCCAACCTCGGAGACCGGCACTCGGCACCGTACGGCCGAGCGAGTTGCTCGGTCGCTCAACGTGCCCGTCATCGCCGTGTCGGAATCTCGTAAAGAGATCCAGGTGTACGTGGGGGCGCAGCGCCACCCGCTCGAACCGGTGAGCCGCCTCCTGGAACGCTCCAACCAGGCATTGCAGACCCTCGAGCGGTACCGAATCCGCCTCGCCGCTGTCACCAAGAATCTCACCGCTCTCGAGGTCGAAGACCTGGTGACGTTGCGAGATGTCATCGAGGTGCTGCAACGCACGGAAATGGTGGCGAGGATCGCAGCGGAAATCGAGCGCAATCTGGTCGAACTCGGCTCCGACGGGCGCTTGGTCCGTCTGCAGTTGGAGGAACTCGTCGGTGGCGTCATCGACGACCGCCGCTTGCTCATTCGGGACTACTTCTACGAAGACGCCACGTTCCACATCGATGAAGCCATGGAGGCGCTCGCAGAACTCGACGACGAGGCGCTGTATGACGAGGAAGTCCTGGCCAAGACCCTGCACCTCGCCTCCTCGATGACTGACCTCGACGAGAATCTCGAGCCGCGTGGGTACCGGCTCCTGTCCACGCTGCCACGTCTATCGGCAACGGTGATCGACCTGATCGTCGAGCGCTTCGAATCGTTGCAGCGGGTGCTGCGGGCCACGGTCGATGAGCTGGAGGCGGTCGAAGGACTCGGCACGGCTCGTGCCCGGGCGGTCAAAGAAGCGCTCGGCCGCCTTGCTGAGAGTTCCATTCTCGATCGCTATCAGTAGCCGGGAACCTGTTCGGGGGAACCGTTCGTCCCTTGGCGGGCCTCGGCGGTTCCTTCGCCATTGCTTCGCCATGGACCCGATTCAGCGGGAGCGGAGCTCGAGTTGTTCGCGATTGAGAATGCCGTAGCGGCGATCGCGCTGTTCGAGCCAGCCCAGCTTGATGAAACTGGCGATGGCCTTGTTGACTCGTTCGCGACTGGCGCCCACCATGCCAGCCAGTTCTTCCTGGGTGACCGGGAGCGCGAATTCGTCGGTGTCGCCAGCGATTTCGAGCAAACGCTTTGCCGTGCGCCCGGTGACATCGAGAAACACCGAGTCGGCAAGGACGCCGTCCATGGTGCGAACCCGAAGTGCGAGGAGCTTCACGACTTGCCACAACTGATCCGGCTGTTCGGCGTAGATCGTCCGCAGCGGCCCGTAGGGAATCCGAATGGCCTCGCTGGCCTCGAGTACTCGAGCATCGGTCGACCGGTTTTGCTGATCGAACAATGGCATCTCGCCGAAGAGGTCACCTTCTTCCATCAAGGCAACGACAGACTCACGACCATCGATCGATCGGTTGACCATCGCGATCCTGCCCGCCACGGTGACGTAAAGATCATTCGGGGTGTCGCCTTCGTTGAACAGAACATCGCCCCGCTTGAGTCGCACTTGCTCAGCCGATTCCGAGAGCGATATGAGGGTGTCCTCATCGAGATGTTCGAAGAGGTCCACTCGACGGAGAAGATCAAGAGGGATCATGGAGCAGACGGTACAGCACAATGACGTGCACTCCGTCACACCCGTTCATCGGCCCCGGTTCCGGAGTTGTGCAGGCGGGGGAGCTTCCTGCTGGGGAAAGGTGGGTGGGGTAGGGTGCGTGGGTGAGTGATGGCGCTGGGTTTCCCGAGATGCGGATCGGACAGGGGTTCGATGTGCACCCCTGGTCGGATGATCCGGGCCGGACGTTGATGTTGGGCGGGATCACGTTCGAGGACAGCCCAGGGTTGGCAGGCCACAGCGATGCCGACGTCATTGCCCACGCCATCACCGATGCGATTCTTGGTGCGGCAGGGCTTGGCGATATCGGCCATCACTTTCCCGATACCTCGCCCGAGTTCGAAGGGGCTGACAGCCTCATGTTGCTTGCTATCGCTCGAGACGCCGTCGCCGCTGCTGGTTGGAACGTCGTGAACGCCGACTGCACGGTCATACTCGATCGTCCAAAACTCGCTCCGCACCGAGAGGCGATGCAACAGCTCGTGAGTACGGCGTTGCAGGCCCCGGTCAGTATCAAGGGAAAGCGCACCGAGGGTGTCGCTGGACTGGCGGGCGGTGTCCAGTGCCATGCGATTGCTCTCTGCATCCGGAGTGAAGCACCGATAGACAGAGCGAAGCTCACATGAAGAGAGCGAAGCTCACATGAAGAGAGCGAAGCTCACATAGCGGGCGAAACAACGATTCGGAGATGTGATGGCAGGCAAACGACCAGGTAAGGGCGGTCCCAAGAACAGTGGTCCGAGTCGGGGCCCAGCAGGTGGCAAGGGTTCCGCGGCCGGTCGAGGCCGTGGATCGGCGGGAAGCGAGAGCGGGCGTGGTGGCGCGCCAAGCGCTGGCGGACGCGGCGCATCCGGAGCCGGAGGTCGAGGGTCGACCGGCGGAACGGGAAGCCGGGGTCCTGCCGGAGGTCGCGGGTCTGGTGGCCGGTCATCGGGTCCTGCCCGTCGCAGCACACCTCCAGGCGAAGCAGCCCCGGTCGAGGGCCGTACCAGCGGTCGAGGTGGCCGTTCTCGGGCGCCAGGCGCTGGTCGCAACGCAAAACGGGCACCAAAGCGTGCCCTCGGCGGGGACCAGGTCGAAGGGCGTCAGGCCGTTCGGGAGTTGCTTCTTGCCGGTACTCGCCATGTCCGAGAGATCTACATGATCGACGATCTCGATGCTGCCGACATTCTTGATGACATCGTCGAACTGGCCAACGACATGCGTATCCCGATGCGAGCGGTGTCTCGACGCCACTTCGATGCGGAGGCGCTGACCGAATCGCACCAGGGTGTCCTTGCCAGAGCTGCTGAGCTCCCCGAGCACGATCTCGACACTCTCGCTCAGGTTCCTGGTGCGTTCCTCCTGGTGCTCGATGGCATCACTGATCCTGGCAACGTCGGCGCCATGTTCCGTACGGCGGAATGCGCAGGCGTGACCGGCGTCGTGCTGCCCCGCTATCGGGCGGTTCACGTGTCGCCAACCGTCACCAAGATCGCGGCCGGGGCCATCGAGCACCTTCCCATGGCGCTCGTGCCGGGTATCCCAGCGGCACTCAAGCGTTTGCAAGACCTTGGTGTGTTGACCGTGGGTCTCGACATGGGTGGTGAGGCATCGATCTTCGAGTTGCCGGTGAGTAACGGGCAACCCATTGCTCTCGTGCTCGGGGCCGAAGGCAAGGGACTGAGTCGCTTGGTACGAGAACGAGTTGACCTGGTGGCCCAGATCCCAATGGCGGGGAATCTCAATAGTCTCAACGTGGCGATGGCCAGCGCGGTCGCCTGTTTCGAAGTCGTCAGACAGCGAGCATCGAACCGCACCGAGGGGGAAGCATGAGTACCTACAAGGCGTGGGATGGCAACGACTATCCATCGCCAGCCCCTGCCGGGTGGTATCACGCCAGCGACGATCTGTGGTGGCCCGAGGGCTACGGCCCCGGCCCGGCGGCCGTGCCAACAGTCGAACCGATTCCTCCTCCGGCGCCAGCGCCCCCTCCGCAGCCGAATTTCGAACCTCAGGGTTTCGAGTCGCCGAGCGCTGAGTCGCCCGGCGACTCGATGCCTGACTACGAGTCGCCAAGGGCGGAATCGCCGACCTTCGATCGTGACCCCACCACGGTCATGCCGATCTCGACTGTGTTCCCCAACGCCGATGGCGGCGCGATCCCTGGGCACTCCATGCCCGCTCCCGGTAGCGACGCGCCGGCACCATCGCCGTTCGGTGTGCCAACGACCGATCAGTGGTCGCAGGCGCCAGTTGGCGCAGCACCTCCTGGCGCAGCCCCTCCTGGTTCGGCGCCTCCGGGCGCAGCGCCTCCTGGCTCTGACATTCCTGCCACCGGGGGATCATCGAACAAGGGCCTGCTGATCGCCGGTGCTGCGTTGTTGGCACTCGTCGTCGTTGCTGGCGTTGCCTTCGTACTGACGCGCAGCAGCGATGGCGACGATGCGGTTGCCTTCGACCCGACCGCAGCGAAGGGAAGTGCAGCCAATCCGCACGACGCAGGTGACCTCGTTCGGATTTCCTACGACGATCCTGACAGTGGCGAACGAATCGAGTGGACCATCGAGGCGCTCGAAGCCCCTGCCGATTCCTCCAGCGACGGGGGCGACGACGCCGATGCAACCGTGCCGCTTCGGGTGGCCTTGACTGAGTCCTCCGACCTGGAGAACCTGTCGCTGCTGTCGTTCAAGGCCGTTTCGTCTGACGGAAAACGTACCTCGATTGGCGAGTGCGGTCCGCTCACCTCTCCACTCCCGAGCGATCGCGCTGTGTCTGTCGATGAGACGGTAGAGGGACAGGTGTGCTGGCAGGTGCCAACCGCTGACCTCGCAACCATCACGATGATGATCGAAGTCGACGGCATCGACGGGGCAGTCCACATGAAGTTGCAGTAACCGGGAGTTCAAACCGTCTACGATTGTCGGCCACGCCCGTGTAGCTCAGTTGGCCAGAGCGCCGCTCTTGTAAAGCGGATGTCGCCGGTTCGAATCCGGCCTCGGGCTCCCAGATCAACCTTTGCATAGAGGAGTCAGCATGACCGCAGGTGCACATGACGCAGGTGGCGGCTTCAGCCGGTCGGCTGGGACCAATGCGGCGCGAGGCATCATGGTGATCGTCGCCGCCGTGGCGGTCGGCCTTCTCCTCATGTTCCGAGGTATGGGCGACTCGTCAGCAGACACGGCTGCAGATGACACAGCGACGGCGCCGGAAGACGGCAGCCAAGGCGATGGTGCGGCTACCGGAACCGACACCAGCACCACGTTGCCAGCCGATGGCGCTGCGGCAGAGTCGACCACCACGACGACGGCGGTATCGGCGCCCCCTCGCGATCCAAGCGAGGTCAAGGTGCTCGTGCTCAACGGCACCGATGCCACCAGCCGAATCGCTGGTGTCGCTGGGGCCGGCACTGATCTCCTCAAGCCGGCCAACTACGTCGTCCTCGAACCCAAAGACGCCGATGTCAATGGTCCATCCGCTGTCTTCTATGCCGAAGGTTTCCAGGCCGAGGCCGCGCAGGTTGCTGCAGTCTTCGGTGTCGATCCTGCCGCTGTCGTGTTGCCGCTCGACCCCACTGCTTCACCGGTCGTCGACACCCAGGGCGCCAATATCGTGGTCCGAATCGGTTCCGACGGTGTGATCAAGGTCTGACGATCTTCACCGCGTCGTCCAAAGCGAATACGCTGGTCGCCGTGCCCCCGTCCAAGGTCGTTGTTGCATTCGACAAGTTCCGCGGGTCGGCCACGGCCGTCGAACTCAGCAACGCGGTTGTCGCCGGCGCACGTGATCTTGGATGGGAGGCCGTTGCCATTCCGCTCGCTGACGGCGGAGAGGGATCGCTCGACGTGATCGGCGGCCCCAACAAGACGACGACGGTGACCTCACCCCTCGGCGATCCGATCGAGGCCGCTTGGCGACTCGATGGTCGCACGGCATACATCGAGATGGCGGCTGCCTCGGGCCTCTCGGTTGTCGGCGGGCCTGACGCCAACGATGCCGTCGCTGCCGACACCACTGGCACTGGCGAATTGATCAGCACCGCGATCGAACTGGGAGCGACCACGGTGGTGGTGTTCCTCGGTGGGTCAGCGACGACCGACGGTGGATGGGGGGCGATCCGAGCGATGCCGCCTGCCCCTCGCATGAAAGGCATCGATCTCGTGGTCGCCTGTGACGTGCGGACGCGTTTCGACCAGGCCGCGGTTGTCTTCGGCCCACAGAAGGGCGCGTCGCCGGCGCAGGTCAAGTTCCTCACTCGTCGCTTGCAGCGATTGATCCAGGTCTACGAAGAGAACTACGGCGTCGATGTCTCGAATGTCCCAGGCGCTGGTGCCGCTGGAGGTTTGGCCGGAGGCTTGTTGGCCATGGGAGCCCGCCTCGAGTCGGGATTCTCGGTCCTTGCCGAGCGGGCTGAACTCGATGTTGCACTCGTTGGTGCCGACCTCGTCGTGACCGGTGAAGGATTTCTCGACGAGGAGTCGTTCAACGGGAAGGTCGTTGGTGGCGTCGCCAACTGGGCGGCAGCGGAGCAGGTGCCGGTACTGGCAGTCGTTGGTGACCGCGACGCGGGGGTCGAATGTCCTGGGCACGTCACCGTGGTCTCGTTGGTCGATGAGTTCGGGCTCGAGCGGTCAATGACCGACACCATCGCCCTGGTGACGACCGCCGTCGTCGACAGACTCAGGAACTGAACGACGCCGCGGTCGTCGGCGTCAGTCGTCGGCGTCAGTCGTCGGCGTTCGACCCGAGGCGGGACACGCCGTAGACCACCGCAGCGATCGCCACACACAACAAAGCGAATTTGATGCCACCGATGATCGTGTTGAGGACCAGCCTGAGCACGAACACACCGACGATTCCACCAACGACCACGGCCACGATTGGCGCAATCGGGGGACGTTCGAGCGAATCGTCAGGCACGCTCAGACCTTAGTCGAGTCCCCGTCAGTGACGGTCTCGGCCATTGGGGGAAGGTCGCCAACGGTGATCGTGGCGTCACCCATGGTTGGCCGCAGCAGCGTGAGATCGCCGATGCCGTCGACGATGTCGGTCGCAGTCAGATGCCCAGCGCGGCGCAACACCATGTTGGTGATGGCAGCGGCCTGTGGGCCGAGTTCTCGTAGCGGTCGGTTCCGGTGGATTCTCGTACCGAGGTCGACTTGGCCGATCGCGTCGAGACCAAATCGTTCGGTGAGATCGATCAACAGCGCAAGATCGACGGCGTAGCCGCGGCTGAAGGGCACCGCCTCGAGAACCGTCCGTCGACCGGCGAACTCGCCGGAGAGCGGCTGTACGAGCGGGCCGAGATGTGGAAAGAGGCTCGAGATGAGTGGTCGAGCGACGAGCTCGGTGACTCGCCCTCCGCCTTCGCCGTCGTCACGCAGCGGCCTGCGGTAGAACCCCTTGGTGAAGCTGATGTCGGGGTGGAACAACAGCGGGCCGAGCGGTCCGAGGATGAAGCGATTGTCGTAGTTGCGAATGTCGGCGTCGCACCAGCAGATGATGTCGCCAGTCGACACGTACAGCGACTTCCACAGCGCTTCCCCCTTGCCATGACCAGCGCCGAACCGAGGGAGGATCTCGCCTGCTGGGTAGACCTCGGCACCGGCTTGGCGAGCAATGGCGGCGGTGTCGTCGGTCGAGTGATCGTCGATCACGATCAGCTCGTCCACCAGACCGATGCCATCCATCAGCCCCTGACGGATGGTGGTGATGATCACCTCGATCGTTGGTGCCTCGTTCTTTGCAGGCAACGCAACCGTGACCGTGTGATCACCCTTGGCGCCGAGGAGTTCGTCGACGGTGAAGGTCTCGTGATCAAAGAGGCGCATGGGTCGTTGGGCGGCAGCAATCTGGCTCAGGCAGCTGGCGAGGTTCGGTTGCGGTAGCAGGGGTCGGTCTTGGTGGGGGCCATTCGGCTCATTTGGCTCAGGTTGGCCCGAACCCGACCGAAGCTATCGGTGTCGAGGTCTCGACTCCCCATTGGGCCTCAACACTTCTCGGCGGGAACCGGGATATCGGCCGACGGCGAAAGCCGTCGGCCGAGTCATTTTTTCCCGACGCGACCACCGTGCGGAGTTCCTACTGGAATGTGACGATCACAGGGAGCGGCGTGACCGCATTGGTTTGCTCTGGCGTTGCCATCGGCGTGTCTTCGTCGAGGAAGTTCTTCCAGCCCCACCACAGCTGTTGGTCGGACCCGATCGGGGCCCCCAACATGGTGTCGTACGTGCCGTACTTGGTGCCGAGCGGCCCTTGACCATCGACGTGGATGGTCAAGGCCAGCTCGGGTGGCGTGTTGATCAGCTCGCGATTGGTGATCATGGCGGTCTGGAACTGGTGCAGCACCAAGGCCTTTTGGGGAAGCTTCTCCTCCCTGACGAGGCCGACGAGGTAGTCGACCACGCTGTTCACCTCAGCGGCATCGACGGAGCCCACTTTGACGAGGTGGACGTCGTTCGGACCTATTCGCCACTCGGGGTCGAGTGCCAGGCCAACGTTGGGAAGCCGCAAGTACTCCTCGTAGAGCCGCGCCTGGGTGAGGAAATCGGTTCGTCCCGGTTGGAGGTCGATGATGACGTAGACGTCATTTGCCAACGCAACATCGATCCATTCCCGCATCGCTTCAGGATCGAGCTCCTTGGAATAATTGCCGTCGTCGCCTGCCTGGGAGTCGGCAACCGTTGCGATGAGTTCGAAGCCGGGCACGAGGAGTTCGTCTCCGATGCGGTAGGAGTCGACCACGGGGCGCAAACGGTCGACGGTCGCCTGCGGGCCCTGTTCACCTAGTAGTCCCAGTCGGAACGTGACCGGACTGCCGTAGAACGCAATGATCCGTCGATCAGGGAACAGGGTGGTTCCACCGCCGGGCAACGTGGTGCCGGCGAGCGCAAGCTCGATCCGCCAGGTGTCGGTGGGATCGTTGCCTTCGACCAGGCTGGCGTTGTCCGGCTCGATCAGGGCGAGTTCGCCGGCGAGCACTGCGGGATCGAGCGATGTGAGCATTCTCGTGTCGCCCCCTCCGGCAGTGATCGCTGGTCGGGCCGCCAGAAGCGCCATGTGCTGATCGGGGCCAGCGAGCCAGACGTGGGTTCGGTCGTCGATCGCAAGATCGGCGGCTGGGAGCGATTCGGGCTCCGGATCTGAAGCGGGTGGGACGATCTGGGCCAGTTCGCGACCGAGCAGCGTTGCGGTCGCCGCTCGCTGCTCGGCG
This sequence comes from Acidimicrobiales bacterium, assembly GCA_038212405.1. GTDB lineage: Bacteria > Actinomycetota > Acidimicrobiia > Acidimicrobiales > SZUA-35 > JBBQUN01. The sequence goes on from JBBQUN010000061.1 coordinate 17,277, forward strand.
GCACCAGCCCAGAGAGTGATGCCGGGGTCGAGGCGGGCGAGTTCGGCACCTGCCGCCGTGGCGTCGATGCCGTCGATCACCACGATCGGTGCCTCGGACTCGATGGCCTGGTCGACCGCTGTCTCGAGGTACTCGATGTCGGTGACCACCACGATGTCGGCACATGTCGGGTAGACCGCTTGACTCGCTGCGAGCGCCGCTGCGGCCGGCTCCGCGGGAATCGAGGTGCTCGGCGGCAGCGGTTGCGGGCTGCAGTCTGGTGGCTCTGGCTGTTCGAGCGAGGCGCCGCCAGAGGGCGCGGTCTCTTCGATGCCGTTGGTGCATCCGGCCGCCAGCGCGGCCGCCAGTGCAAGTGCACTCAACAACCGAGAAGGCGGCACTCGGTTGGTGATCAGGCCCTCACCACCACAGTCGAGCAGACCTTGTCGTGCCAGGTCTGCTTCTTGTCGTCCCAGAGCATCCACAGATAGCCGAGGTAGCACAGCGCGCCGCTGATGAAACTGGCGAAGAAATACCGAACGAGCGCCATGCCAAACGAGGGAGGAGCACCGGTGTTCGTGTCGACGACCTTGATGCCCAGGATCTTCCTGCCCGGAGTCTGACCGGTCTTCGACACCGGTCGGACGTGGTAGATGACCAAGAGCAGGATGCCGAGAAGGGTCCACACGGCAAAGAGCACAAAGAGCACGACGATGGTGTCGTCGGTCGGGACGTTGCAGGTCCCGGGCTGGCCGTTCACTGTGCAGGGCTCAGACGCTGTCTCCCACTGGCTGAAACCGATCAGACCAAACGGCACGAGGGCGATGAGTGTCAGCAGAGAGACGAACAGGCCGTCGAGCAGCCAGGCACCCAGGCGTGAGCCGAAGCTGGCAAGGACGCCGGAAGGCATGGTCGGATCCGGAGTGTGACTGCCATGGCTGCCGCTCATAGGCGGTGGCGCTCCGTAGGCCGGAACCTCGTTGCTGCCAGCAACCCCAAAGGGTGGTGGCGTTCCAAAGGATGGCACGCTCTGCTGCGGCACGTCCATGGGCGTGGTGGCAGCTCCCGGTGGCGGGTACTGGGGCGGCGGGGCCGCGTTGGGATCGAAGGGCTCGCTCATCGAAGAAAACACTATGGGTTTTGTTGCGGTGTTGTGCCCCGGTGCGGAATGTGGTCGGCTGAACAGATGATTCGATCAGTGCCAAGGGCATGAGCCAGCCTGCGACCGAGCGACTCTCGACCGAGAAGGTTCGCGCCGGTGAGGCGACACTCGTTGACGATGACCTCATCGTCGAGGAGCCACTGAGTATCGAGCTCGATGGCGTACTCGTCGCCAGCACGATGCGTACCCCGGGCGATGACTTCGACCTGGCCGTCGGATTCTGCTTGACCGACGGGCTGATAACGGCGGGTGAGTTACCACGCCTTCGAGGCTGCCTTGGCAGCCCGTCGATCGCTGCTGCGTCCAATGTCGTGGCGATCGACACCGGCAGACCGCAGCTGGTCAACGGTCCAGTGGCAACCGCCCGAGCGTTGATCTCGTCGTCGTGCGGGCTGTGCGGAAGCGACGCGATTCACGAGCTGGCGGACAGGATCGGTCCACTTCCGGACCATGAGCCATGGGATCGAACGCTGCTGGTGAGTCTGGCCGACCGGGTCGAGGGACACCAGCCGTTGCATGATGCCACTGGCTCGGTGCACGTGGCGGTGGCTTTCGACCGGGCAGGCAACGTTGTCGTGGCTCGTGAAGACATCGGGCGGCACAACGCGGTTGACAAAGTCATTGGCCGCCTACTGCTCGATGCTCGGCTCCCGGCCAACGATCTGGTGCTTTTCGTTTCCAGTCGTGCCTCGTTCGAGATGGTGCAGAAGGCATGGGCCGGAGGCTTCTCGGCGTTGGTGGCGGTGTCGGGACCATCGGCGCTGGCGGTGCAATCGGCTCGTCGTGCCGGGATGACCCTCGCCGGTTTCGCCCGGGCTGGCCGAGCGAATTTCTACAGTCCCGAAGGGGCCTGATCACGCCGCTGCAGGCCTGGTCCGTACACTCGGGTCATGTCTATTACTGCGACACTGTCCGAAGGTCTCGGTGTTCTCCACCTGTTCTGGCGGACGACCCCCTTTGCCGATCGAGATTTGATCGTTCAGGCGATCGAGAAGGCCGAGGCCGACGGCGACCAGGTCGTCACCGTGGCAATGCTCGGGCACAAGACCGATCTCGCCACCATGGTGCTCGGCCCGGACGTCTGGCGACTCCGACGGATCCAGACCGATCTCGCAGCAGCCGGACTCGAACTCGTCGACAGCTACGTCTCGATCACCGAAGTCAGCGAGTACGCAGCCGGCGTGCCCGATGAAATGAAGCAGGCTCGCCTCTACCCGGTGCTCCCACCCGAGGGAAAGAACGCCTGGTGCTTCTATCCGATGAGCAAGCGTCGCGACGCCAATGGCAACTGGTTCACGCTGCCGTTCGAACAGCGCAAGGAACTCATGTACGAGCACGGCACGTCCGGTCGCAAGTTCGCAGGCCGGCTCGTGCAACTGATCACCGCTTCGGCTGGTCTCGATGACTACGAGTGGGGCGTGACCCTCTTCGCCCAGCGCCCCGATGATCTCAAAGACGTCGTCTACACCATGCGATTCGACGAAGCCTCGGCGGTGTACGCCGACTTCGGTGCGTTCTACACCGGTGTCGTTGCGTCGCCTGCCGAGACCCTTGCGGCCATCGGCATCACATGAACGACCGCCGTCGAACTCGACTTGGCTCGGCGAGAACGACGCTGCACGGCTTTTTTGCCTACTGTTGGCGGTTGTGAACGAGGTGGAGCAATGACCGAACCAGGAAACATCGTGCCCGACGCCGATCCCA